>CAJUAW010000050.1:4819-17849 GCA_910584605.1 uncultured Oscillospiraceae bacterium | reverse complement strand
CGCCGAGGGTACCGACCCCGCCGAGGGTACCGACCCCGCCGAGGGCACCGATCCCGCCGAGGGTACCGACCCTGCCGAGGGCACTGATCCCGCCGAGGGTACCGACCCTGCTGAGGGCGCCGATCCTGTTGTGACCGTGGAGGACATCCCCGCCGAGGGCACCGCCATCGCCTCCACCCAGAACATCACCATCGACGGCACCGCCGTGGAGTTTGCCGCCTACGCCCTGAAGGACGAGAACGGCAACCTGACCAACTACGTCAAGCTGCGTGACATCGCCGTGGCCATCAACGGCACCGACGCCCAGTTTGAGGTGGGCTTCGACGGCTCCATCCTCCTCACCACCAAGACCGCTTACACTGGCGGCAGCGACATGGGCACCCCCTTCTCCGGCGACCGGGAGTACAAGGGCGGCGCTCAGACCGTGAAGGTGGACGGCACTGACGTTCCCATGACCGCCATCACCCTCACCGACGACGACGGCGGCGCTTACAATTACTTCAAGCTCCGCGACCTGGGCGCTGTTCTGGGCTTCACCGTGGGCTACAGCAACGAGACCGGCATCTCCATCACCACCACCACCGCTGAGTGATCAAAGCCGCACATCCCGCCGGCTCCCCGTTTTATGGGGAGCTGGTTTTTTTATGCATAAAAACCGGTCTGCCGCGAAAAACCAGCCAGAGAAGCAGAAAAAGGGTTGACAGCGGGAATATTTTCCTATATAAACTAAAATGGGGTAATTTAGGATCATCACATACGCCCCATCAAATCACTTTTACAGAAAGGATACAACATGAACGTATTGGAATTCTTGGGCGTCTTTGGCGGGCTGGCCCTCTTCCTCCACGGGATGCAGATGATGAGCTCCGGCCTGGAGGCCGCGGCGGGCGGACGGATGAAGGCCATCCTGGAGCGGCTGACCGCCAACCGCTTCCTGGGCGTGCTGGTGGGCGCGCTGATCACTGCCGCCGTCCAGTCCTCCTCTGCCACCACTGTGATGGTGGTGGGCTTCGTCAACGCCGGGATCATGACCCTGAACCAGGCGGTCTGGCTCATCATGGGGGCCAACGTGGGCACCACCATCACCGGCCTGCTCATCGCGCTGGACGTGGGGGCGCTGGCCCCGGTGGCCGCCTTTGCCGGTGTGTTCCTCATGGTCTTTGTGAAGGAGGCGAAGCTCCAGCACATCGGCCAGATCCTGGCCGGGCTGGGCATCCTGTTCACCGGCATGGACGCCATGAGCGCCGCCATGGCCCCGCTGCGGGAGGTTCCGGCCTTCCTGCGCCTCATGTCCACCCTGTCCAACCCCCTGCTGGGCATCCTGTTCGGCGCGGCCTTCACCGCCTTGATCCAGTCCTCTTCCGCCTCGGTGGGCATTCTGCAGAGCCTGGCCGCCGGGGGAATCGTCCCCTTCTCCGGCGCGGTGTATGTGCTCTTCGGCCAGAACATCGGCACCTGCATCACCTCCGTCCTAGCCTCCCTTGGGACCAGCCGGAGCGCCAAGCGGGCCACCTGCATCCATCTGCTCTTCAACGTCATCGGCACTGTGGTCTTCACCGTTCTGGTGATGGTCTTCCCCATCACCCAGCTCATCGAGGCCGCCGTCCCCAGCCCCAAGGCGGAGATTGCGGTCATGCATGTCATCTTCAATCTGGCCACCACCGCCATGCTCCTTCCGCTGGGGAACAGCCTGGCCCGGCTGGCCACCCTCCTCCTGCCCGACCAGGAGGAGGCCCAGCCCGCCGGGGAGCTGCGCCTGGCCTACCTAACCCCCATCACCGCCGGCGGCAAGGAGGGCGGTCTGGGCGTATCCGCCATTGTGGTGGATCAGCTGCGCAACGAGCTGCACCGCATGCTGGAGATGGCGCGACAGAATGTGGACACCAGCTTCAAGGCTGTGCTGGACCGGGACGCCGCCCCCCTGGACCGGGTGGAGCAGCGGGAGGCGTATATCGACTTTTTGAACCAAGAAATTTCCCGCTATGTCTCCCGGCTGATCGCCATCGAAACCAACGAGCAGGGCTCCCAGACGGTCAGCAGCTTTTTCACCATTGCGGGCAACATTGAGCGGATCGCGGACCACGCCGACAATCTGGCAGGCTACACCCGGCTGCTGGTGGGCAAGGAGATCACCTTCTCCCCGCCGGCCCGGGAGGAGATCGGCCAGATGCGGGACGTCACCCTCCGGGCGGTGTCCGCCCTTCTGTCCGGCGAGGGCGGAACGGCGGAGTGGCTGTCCCAGGTGGCCCAGCTGGAGCAGCGCATCGACGACATGACCCGGAGCTTCCGCCGGAACCAGCTGGGCCGGATGCAGGCGGGGGCTTGCTCCGCCGAGGCCTGCATCCTGTACTCCGAGCTGCTCACCGACTTCGAGCGCATTGGCGACCATGTGCTCAACATTGCCGAGGAGCTGGCCAAGGCCCGCACCACCCTATAAAACAGGACCCGGCGTCTGGAAATCCAAACGCCGGGCTTCTGTTCCATATCAGTAGGCCACGCCCCACAGGATGGAGTGCCTGGCAGGCTTGCCGCAGCAGACGCACACATCGGAGACATGCTCCTGCTCCAGGGGCATGCACCGGGAGGTGACCCCGGCCTGCTCCTTCATAGCCAGCTCGCAGTCCAGCTCGCCGCACCACATGGTCTTGGCGAAGCCGCCCTCGGTCTCCATGAACGCCTTGACCTCCTCCAGGGTCATGCAAACCCGGGTGTGGTCCTCCAGGTTCTGCTTGGCCCGGTTGTACAGGCTCTCGTGGACCTCGTCCAGCAGGCGCTTGGCGGTCTCCTCCAGCTCGCTCAGGGGGACAAAGACCTTTTCTCCGGAGTCCCGGCGGCAGATGCAGCACCGGTCCTGCTCCATGTCCTTGGGGCCGATCTCCACCCGGAGGGGCACCCCCTTCATCTCGTACTCTGCGGCCTTCCAGCCCATGGTCTGGTCGGAGGCGTCCATCTTTGCCCGGATACCGGCCTGCTTCAGCCGGTCCAGCAGGGCGGAGGCGGCGTCCAGAACGCCCTCCTTGTGCTGGGCTACCGGGATGACCATGACCTGGATGGGGGCAATGCGGGGGGGCAGCACCAGGCCGTTGTTGTCGCCGTGGGTCATGATAAGCCCGCCGATGGTGCGGGTGGACAGGCCCCAGCTGGTCTGATGGGGGTAGTGGAGCTGGTTGTCCTTCCCGGTGTAGGTGATGCCGAAGGCACGGGCGAAGCCGTCGCCAAAGTAGTGGCTGGTGCCGCTCTGGAGGGCCTTCCGGTCGTGCATCATGCACTCCACGGTGTAGGTCTCCTCGGCGCCGTTGAACTTTTCCTTGTCGGTCTTCTGGCCCTTCACCACCGGCATGGCCAGCACGTTTTCCAGAAAATCAGCGTAGACGTTGAGCATCTGCTGTGTCTCCTGGACGGCCTCCTCAGCGGTGGCGTGCATGGTGTGGCCCTCCTGCCACAGGAACTCCCGGTGGCGCAGGAAGGGCCGGGAGGTCTTCTCCCAGCGCAGGACGGAGCACCACTGGTTGTACAGCTTGGGCAGGTCCCGGTGGGAGTGGATCACGTTCTTGTAGTGCTCGCAGAACAGAGTCTCGGAGGTGGGACGGATGCAGTATTTTTCCTCCAGCTTCTCGCTGCCCCCCAAGGTCACCCAGGCACACTCGGGGGCAAAGCCCTCCACGTGGTCCTTCTCCTTCTGGAGCAGGCTCTCGGGGATGAGCATGGGCAGGTACACGTTTTCGTGACCCAGCTCCTTAAACCGTTTGTCCAGCTCATTCTGGATGTTCTCCCAGATGGCGTAGCCATAGGGGCGGTAGATGAACATGCCCTTGATGGAGGAGTAGTCAATGAGCTCCGCCTTTTTGCACACATCGGTGTACCACTGGGCAAAGTCCACCTCCATGTCGGTGATCTGCTCCACCTGCTTCTTGTTTTCTTTGGCCATATCGTCTCAGTCCTTCATATCAAAATAGGGTTACGTCTCAATCGTTTATAAGCCTCTCTATTCTATAAATTTACAGGGCGAAAGTCAAGAGAAAACAGCGCGTCCCCGCCGTTTCCGGCGGGGACGCACCATGTCAGTCGGCATAAGCGCCGTAATAGTCGATCATGACCTCGTCGATCTTTTGCAGACCGGTCTCCACCGGAGCGTAGTAGCCCTCATCGTCCAGCTTCATCTGGACCATGATGATCTGGTCCTTGCCATAGGTGATGTCATCCAGCCGGTCCTCCAGCAGGTCCAGTATCAGCGGCCCGTAGATGGCGTCCACCGCAGCATACTCCTCCTCGGTCTCCGCGTCGTCGTAGCCGGCCTCTTCCAGGGCGTCAAAGTAGTCGTCATCCGTCAGAAGGTCGTACAGGCTCAGGGGGGAGACGGTCACCTCCACCACAAAGTCCCCGTCCTTGGTCTTGCTCCCGGTGCCCACTGTGTACTTGGACTTGGCGTAGATCTGCTCCATCACGTCCGCAGCCTGCTCTATGATCTCGTCCGTCGGGTAATAGATCTCCAAAAAGTCCAGCAGGTAGTATTCCGCCTCCCCGGACACATTGTCCTCATGCATCTCTTTGGCGTCGCTCTCGGTCATGTCCTCCACCAGCTCGATGTACGCCTTGTCGTAGACGCTAAGATAGGCGGCGTCCAGGTGGCCCTTGACGTAGGTCTCGGCGTCCTTTTCGGTCAGCCCCTTGCCGCAGGCGGACAGGGTGGCCAGCAGACAGGCGGCCATCGCTCCGGCAGCCAGCCCTTTCCAAACGGTTTTGTTCATCCCATCGTTCTCCTTTTCCTTAATCTGGCAGCCTCCGCGCTCCGGCAGAAGGTGCTGCTATTCAAAATAATACACGATATACTGGAAAAGTCAAGCTTGCTCTAAACAATTGGTTGTGCTACACTAAGGACCAGATAGCACCACACAGCGGGGAGGGATTCGATGGACAGTGAAGCGCGCCGGAGGGCGCTGGCAGAGCGGCTGAGCGCAGCGAACGGACCGCTGAGCGCCGCCTCGCTGGCCCGGGAGCTGTCGGTGAGCCGGCAGATCATTGTGGGCGACGTGGCCCTGCTCCGGGCCGGGGGACTGGACATCACCGCCACCCCCCGGGGCTACCTCCTGCCCCGTCCCCCCGCCGGGGAGAAGTACACCTTCGCCTGCCGCCACCGGGCGGACCAGATGGCGGAGGAACTCAACGCCATGGTGGACCAGGGCTGCACCGTGCTGGACGTCATTGTGGAGCACCCCATCTACGGCCAGCTCACCGGGCCGCTGCGGCTGTCCAGCCGGTATGACGTGGCCCAGTTTGTGGCCCGCTGCGAGGAGGAGGACGCCGCACCCCTGTCCCAGCTCACCGAGGGGGTCCACCTGCACACCGTCCTCTGCCCCGACCAGCGGGCTGCAGAGCGGGTACGGGAGGCGTTAGCAAAGCTGGATCTTCTGTATCGATAAGGGAGGCCCCTGCGATGTTCGGAAAAGCAAAGACGCCCAGCGGCAAGCTGGGCATTTACATCCACATCCCCTTCTGCCGCAGCAAGTGCGACTACTGCGACTTCTACTCTCTGGCGGGGCAGGAAGCCCAAATGGCGCCCTATCAGAAGGCCCTGCTGGCCCACCTGAAGGAGAGCGCCCTGGCGGCCAAGAGCTTTTCGGTGGACACCATCTACTTTGGCGGCGGCACCCCCAGCTTTTATGGGGAAAAGCGGCTGCGGGAGCTGCTGGCGGTCATCAAAAAGCACTACAAGGTGGAAAAGCAGGCGGAAATTTCCTTCGAGGCCAACCCGGACAGCGCGGACCTCTCCACGCTGCGCGCCCTGCGCAAGGCAGGATTCAACCGGATCTCCCTGGGGCTCCAGTCCGCCTTTCCGGCGGAGCTGGCGGCGGTCCACCGCCCCCATACCGTGGAGCAGGGGGACGAGGCGGTGGCCGCCGCCCGGAAGGCCGGCTTCACCAACCTCTCCCTGGATCTGATCTACGGCCTGCCCGCCCAGACCGTCTCCACCTGGCGGAAGACGGTGGAGCACGCCCTGTCCCTGGCTCCGGAGCACCTGTCCTGCTACGGGCTGAAGGTGGAGGAGGGCACCCCTCTGGCCGCCAAGGTCGCCGCCGGAACGGAGCGGCTGCTCAGCGACGACACCCAAGCCGACCTCTACCTGTGGACGGTGGAGCGGCTGACCCAGGCGGGCTACCGCCAGTATGAGATCTCCAACTTTTCCAAGCCGGGCTTCACCTCCCGGCACAATCTGCGCTACTGGCTGACCCAGCCCTATATCGGCTTCGGCCCCGGAGCCCACTCCGACTTCGGCGGCCGGCGGTACGCCTGGCTCCGGGACCTGGAGGGCTACATCAAGGGGGTGCTGGAGGGGGGCGCGCTGCTGGACAGCGAGGACCTGATCCCCCAGGAGGAACGGGGCAGCGAATACCTGATGCTCCGTCTGCGCACCGCTCTGGGCATTGAGGAGTGGGAGTACCGGGGGACCTACTTCATGGACTTTGCCCCCATCGAGGAACGGCTGCAGCAATTCGCAGCCCAGGGCTGGGCGGAAAAGACGCCGGAGGGCCGCTGGCGTCTCACCCCCAAGGGCTTTCTGGTGTCCAACCAGCTGATCGGCGACCTGCTGGAGCGGCAGGAGCGGGCCTGTCTGTCCGACCTGCTGCCCCGGGTTCAGGCCCGGTTCCAGGGGCGGAACTGAATGACAGATTTTGACAGAAAAATTCTGAGGATCGGACAGCGGAGGGAGTATTTTCCCTCCACTGTCCGTCTTTTTTAACAATCTGTTCATACCTCCGCAATTTTTGTTGCAAGCCGGACATAATAGTGCTATAATGTATCCGGTTTGTTACGCCCTGCCGCTGGCAGCGGCAGGTTGATATTCGTTGATATTACATATGGCGCACGCGCCGTATATGCTTATAGATTCCAAGACATGGAAAAGAGGGTGCAGGTTTTTGACCAAGTATCTGATTCACGGGGGAAATCCCCTCCACGGAACCATCCACATCAGCGGAGCAAAAAACGCCGCGGTGGCCATCATTCCCGCCGCTCTGCTGGTGGATGGCGTCTGCCGCATCGAAAACGTTCCTCAGATCAGCGACGTCACGCTGATCCTTCAAATCCTTCGCGAGCTGGGCGCCGATGTGCGCATGATCAACCGCACCACCCTGGAGGTGGACTGCTCTCATATCCGCAACCGTCAGGTCCCCTATGAGCTGGCCCGGAAGATTCGCGCCAGCTACTATCTGGTGGGCGCGCTGCTCAGCCGGTTCGGCTGGGCGGAGGTCCCCCTGCCCGGCGGCTGCGACCTGGGCGGACGGCCCGTAGACCAGCATATCAAGGGCTTTGTGGCCATGGGCGCTGAGGTGGAGGTCCGCAACGGCCTGATCTACGCCCGGGTGCCCAACGGCGCCCGCCTGTCCGGGGGGCAGGTTTATCTGGATATCGTATCGGTAGGGGCCACCATGAACATCATGCTGGCCGCCACCTTGGCCCAGGGCCGGACCGTCATTGAAAACGCCGCCAAGGAGCCCCATATCGTGGATCTGGCCAACTTTTTGAACTCCATGGGGGCGGACATCCGGGGGGCCGGCACCGACGTCATCAAGATCCGGGGGGTAAACCGGCTGCAGGGCGGCTCCTACTCCATCATCCCCGACCAGATCGAGGCGGGCACCTATATGGCCGCCGTGGCTGCAGCCGGAGGAGACGTGCTCATCCAGAATGTGATTCCCAAACACCTGGACTGCATCACCGCCAAGCTGGTGGAGATGGGGGTGGACGTGGAGGAGCTGGACGACGCCGTCCGTCTGCGCCGCACCGGTCCCATGGGCCGGGTGAATGTGAAGACCATGCCCTACCCCGGCTTCCCCACCGACATGCAGCCTCAGATTGCCGCCGCCCTGTGCGTGTCTCAGGGCACCAGCGTCCTTACCGAGGGAGTGTGGGACAACCGCTACCGCTATGTGGACGAGTTCCGCCGCATGGGGGCCCGCATCCAGGTGGACGGCAAGGTGGCCGTCATCGAGGGGGTGGACCACCTGACCGGCGCGCCGGTCCACGCCTGCGACCTGCGGGCCGGGGCCGCCATGATCATTGCCGGCCTGGCCGCCCAGGGGGTCACCGAGATCGATGGCATCCACCACATTGAGCGGGGCTACGAGACCATCGTGGAAAAGCTGGCCGCCGTGGGGGCGGACATCCGGATCGTGCATGTCCCCGGCGAGGAGGGGCAGTCCCAGGTGGGATAAACCGAAGCGACAGATGGACGGGCGGCCTCTGGCCGCTCGTTTTCCACTTGAGAGGAGAGACTGATTTGCTGACCTTTACCACCCTTGCCAGCAGCTCCACCGGCAACGCCGCTCTGGTGTCCTGCGGGGACACCCACATCCTGCTGGACGCGGGGATCTCAGCCAAGCAGATCACCGCCGGACTGAACGCGCTGGGAACGGCCCCACACCAGCTGTCCGCCATCCTGCTCACCCACGAACACAGCGACCACGTGTCCGGCCTGCGGGTACTGTCCAAAAAGGCGGGCGTGCCCATCTACGCCACCAGCGCCACCTG
This sequence comes from uncultured Oscillospiraceae bacterium, assembly GCA_910584605.1. Lineage (GTDB taxonomy): Bacteria > Bacillota > Clostridia > Oscillospirales > Oscillospiraceae > Lawsonibacter. Next base: position 9,320 of record CAJUAW010000050.1, on the reverse strand, counting down.
CCAGGAGTGGTACCGCAGGAACCAGTGCGATCCGGTCCGGGAACAGATGCGGGAGCAGGAGGCGGGGACCGGGATGCAGATCGGCTCCCTGTGGGTGGAGTCCTTCCCCACCCCCCACGACGCGGCGGACAGCGTGGGCTACTCCATCGCCGGGGACGGCGTGCGCATGGTGCTGTGCACCGACCTGGGCCATGTCACCGAGGAGGTCCGCCGGGCGGTGGAGGGCTGCGACCTGCTGGTGTGTGAGGCCAACCACGACGAGGACTGGGTCCGCTCCGGCCCCTACCCCTACTACTTAAAGCGGCGCATATTGGGGGACTGCGGCCATCTGTCCAACGAGGCGGGGGCGGAGCTGGCCGCCTTTGCCGTGGAGACGGGCGCCAAACAGGTGATTCTGGCCCATCTGTCCCAGACCAACAACACCCCCGTCCGGGCCTATAAGGCGGCGGCCCTGCGGCTGATGGCCATGGGCTGCGATCCGGAGCGGGACATCGCCCTGTCCACAGCCCCCGCCAGCCGCCTGGGGCCCACCGTCTCCCTGGGAAAGGCGGCGGCGGTATGCTGAGCGTCTATCTGATCTGCGTGGGCAAGCTGAAGGAACCATTCTACAAGGACGCCTGCGCCGAGTACATCAAGCGGCTGTCCGCCTACTGCAAATTGACCTTGGTCGAGATCCCGGAGGTCAAGCTGTCCAAGGCCCCCACTCTGGGGGAGATCACCAACGCCCTGGCCAAGGAGGGAGACGCCATCCGGCAAAAAATTCCGCCCAGCGCCCGGGTCGCCGCCCTGTGCGTGGAGGGCCGGATGCGCTCCAGCGAGGAGATGGCCCGGATGATCCCCGCCCAGGGGAGCCAGGACAAGCACCTGGTCTTTCTCATCGGCGGCAGCTACGGCCTGCACCCCTCCATCAAGGCGGAGGCCAGCGTCCAGCTGTCCATGTCCCCCATGACGTTCCCCCACCACCTGGCCCGGGTCATGCTGCTGGAGCAGATTTACCGGGCCTTCAAAATCAACGAGGGGTCGTCCTACCACAAATAAATGTTCAGGAGGATCGCTGACGTATCGAGGCGCTGGGTGTACTGGCTCATATAAGGAAAAAGCCTGACGCGGCTGCGTCAGGCTTTTTTTATTTTGTCAGCTTCCGGTTCATGTACTTGGGATTGATAGTGACGATGTAGACAAACACTGTGACCATCATCAGTATCGCCCCGATCAGACCGATTCCGGAATAAATGATGAGATACGCAATGCCCAGCTGCACCATGCAGTACAGCAATTCGATCTTCGTATTTTTCTTCCGCTGCTGCATGTCCGGTTCAAACCGATGATTGGAGGCCATCCATATGGAGCACAGAACCAGGCAGACACCGGAAAAAATGGTTGGCGCCATAATGTCCGAACGATAGAAAACCCGCCTTGCCATCCAGAGATGCTGCGCGGTGGCATACCCAAAGGCGGCATGGAGCGTGATCGCGATCCTTGTCAGGTTAGTCCGCAAAATGGGGTTGGGCTTTTTCCCCTGGGGCGCTTGGCTGGAGGCCGCCTCATTTCCGATCAGCTCGTCCAGAGAGATATGAAACAGCTTGGCCAGGGCAATGAGCTTTTCCGAGCTGGGGGCGGACTGGCCCGCCTCCCACTTCGTGACGGCCTGCCGGCTGACCCCCATTGCCTCTGCCAGCGTCTCCTGGGACAATCCATGTACGGTCCGCTGTTCTTTGATTGTTTCGCCTAATGTCATATGAATCACCTCTGAGGTCAGTATACCGAATCTTGAGCAAAAATCTACCAACTATCCGGCAACTATTGGTTGCATCCCGACATTTTCCTCAAATTCCTGTCAGATCGAAGGGCGGGGTGTACTCCTCCTTCGCGCTGGTTCGCTCCTGGGTGAAGCCGGCCAGGCCCAGGTTCTGCATGTACTCCTGGGCGGCGCGGATCTCACCGGGACGCAGGCGGCGGTCCAGCTCTGGGAGCGCGGACAGGTCCCCCCAGGGGGTGTACTGGCTCATGAGGGAGAACAGCACCGTCCCCGGCGCAAACTCCCCGGACACCCAGTCCATCACGGCCTTAGCCTGTCCCACCTGGCCAGGGAGGATCAAATGGCGTATGATCGTCCCCTTTAATAACAGGCCGTTTTCATCCCATTGGCAGGGACCGGTCTGGCGGACCATCTCCCGGATGGCAGCCACAGCCGCCTCCGGATAGTCGGGCGCGGCGGAACAGCGCCGGGCGGCGGCGGGGTCCAGATACTTCAGGTCGGGGAGGTAGATGTCCACCTTCCCCTCCAGCCCCCGGAGGGTATCCACCCTGTCATATCCCCCAGTGTTGAATACAACGGGGACAGGGGGCCGCCACCCCTCCAGCAGGGCGGACAGCACATGGGCGTAGTGGGTGGGGTTTACGAAGTTGAGGTTATGGGCCCCCTGGGTGATCAGCTCCTCACAGATGGTGCGCAGCCGCTCCATGGAAACCGCTTTTCCAAAATCCTGATGGCTGATCCTCTCATTCTGGCAGAAGACGCAGCCCAGGGAACAGCCGGAAAAGAAGATGGTCCCCGACCCTTGGGCGCCGGAGATGGGCGGCTCCTCCCAGTGGTGCAGGGCCGCCCGGGCCAGGACGGGGACGGCGGGCATGCGGCAGTACCCATTCCCCTCGGACCCGGTGCGCAAAGCTCCGCAGCGCCGCGGGCACAGACGGCAGATCATAGCGCGCCCCCTCTCAAAAGTGCCCCAGCCGGTCCGCCACCAGCCGGGCAAAGCTCTGGAAGGCATTCGGGACGGCATACACATCCCGCAGAGCGGTCCGGTCCGCCCACACCCAACCGTCGGGGAGGTCCGGGCGGTCCAGCTCCCCGGCCAGCGCAGTCATGTGCCACTCCACATGAGAAAAGATGTGCTTTCCGGTCCCCACCTTCGTCAGCGGCGGAGCAGACAGCCCCCACCGGGCCAGCCAGTCTGTGCCGCCATCCAGCTCATTGGGGTACTCCCACAGTCCCGCCAGCAGCCCCCGGTCCGGGCGGCGGCGCAGAGCCACGCAGTCCCGGTAAAAGAGGAGGTAGACGGTGCGCATCTCCACCCGCCGGGCTTTTTTGGCCGCCTTGACTGGCAGCTCCCCGGTCCGGCCCTCCTGGAAGGCGCGGCAGAACCCCGCCGCCGGACACCGCTCGCACAGGGGCGCCCCGTTGGGCAGGCAGACGGTGGCCCCCAGCTCCATCATGGCCTGGTTGAAGTCCCCCGGAGCCTCCAGCGGGATGACCTCCGCCAGGGCCTGGGTCACCTTTTTCTTCATGGCAGGGGTGGCGATGTCGCCGCTGTCGCCGGTGATCCGGGCGGTCACCCGGAGGACATTGCCGTCCACCGCCGGGACGGGCAGGCCAAAGGCGATGGAACCGACGGCTCCGGCGGTATAATCCCCCACCCCGGCCAGAGCCCGGATCTCCTCATAAGTATTTGGGAATACTCCGCCGTGATCATTCATGATCTGTTCTGCCGCTTTTTGCAGATTTCTGGCCCGGCTGTAGTAGCCCAGTCCCTGCCAGAGCTTCATCAGCTGATCCTGGGACAGGGCGGCCAGGGCGGCCACATCGGGGGCCGCCTCCAAAAAGCGGCGGTAATAGTCCAGCACCGCCGCTACCCGGGTCTGCTGGAGCATGATCTCCGATACCCACACGTGATAGGGGGTTGGGTCGCTGCGCCAGGGGAGCACTCTGGCCTTCTCCCGGTACCAGACCAGCAGCGGGATGGGGAGCTGATGCAGTTCGTCCAAAAAAACGGCTCCTTTCTCTGGGGGCTTTGATCAAATCCCACAACGGTCCAGCCCTGCGTTTCTTTGATCGGTAATCGCCCGAAAGAATAACTAAATGCTAATGTGTTATATAATGGATTTGGGGATGGCAATTCTTCAAGCAGAGTGGTAAAGTCTTGGACAGAGCAGGGGCTTAAAATCCCGCGAGACGCCGGCTGCCGCTCTTGCCGGCGGTCCCAACCAGTTTTTGGCCTTTGACTCCATCATTCCTTTTTCATCCATCCTTCCAGATCACCAAACAGGGACACCCCGCAGGGGTGTCCCTGTTTGGTGTTGCTCAGTCCAGCGCCTCCACCATCTCGAAGACCAGGCCGTCACAGTGCTCTTTTCTGGGGATGCCCGCCTCGTGGGACTTTTTCAGCAGGGCGGCGCAGTTGATCTCCCCGTGGTCGGCCAGGAACTTTTTCCGGAGGGCGTCCGCCTGCTCCGGGGGATAGTTGGTCATGCCCAATACCATCAGGGCCCCGGTGAGCGCGCCGCAGACCGCGCCGCAGCGCATCCCGGAGCCGAAGTTGGCCCCCAGGTTATACGCCTGCTCCTCGGTGAGGCCCATGTCCTCCGCGAAGGCCGCCAGAACGGACTGGCAGCAGTTGAAATGTACGTCGGTACGCGCCCGGAGCGCCCGGGCCTTTTCCATGTGATTCATGTGTGTTCTCCTCTTTAATTAAAAATGTCCGGGGTGTCGGCAAAGAGCTGC
>CAJUAW010000050.1:0-4809 GCA_910584605.1 uncultured Oscillospiraceae bacterium | reverse complement strand
CCGCACCCGCTCCCATACGGGCCGGTTTTCCGGCGAGGCGAGCTGCGGGTCCCGGTCCAGCAGGCTCTGGGCGGCCTCCTGGGCCTCGCTGAGCAGGCGCATGTCTCCGGCCAGATCGGCCAGCTTCATCTGGGGCAGGCCGTGCTGGCGGTTTCCAAAAAAGTCGCCGGGACCCCTGGCCTTCAGGTCCTCCTCCGAGATCTTGAAGCCGTCGGTGGTGGAGGCCAGGGTGCGCAGCCGCTCCATCGCCACCGGATTCCAGGTGGCTGTGATGAGGACGCAGCAGGATGGATGCTCCCCCCGGCCCACCCGGCCCCGGAGCTGGTGGAGCTGGCTGAGGCCAAAGCGGTCCGCATTCTCCACGATGATGAGGGAGGCGTTGGGGACGTCCACCCCCACCTCCACCACGGTGGTGGCCACCAGCACCTGAGTCTCCCCGGCGGCAAAGGCGGCCATGGCGGCCTCCTTCTCCTTGGGCTTCATCTTTCCATGGAGAATACCCAGCCGCAGCTCGGGAAAGACCTCCTTTTGCAGCTTACCGGCGTAGGTCTTCACCGCCTTCAGGTTCAGGGCGGGGGACTCCTCCCCAGGGAGGGCGGCGTCCGGGTTCTCCTCCACGGCAGGGCAGATGATATACACCTGCCGCCCCTCCCCCACCTGCTTGCGGACGTAGCCATACATCCGCTGCCGCTTGTCCTCATGGACCACATAGGTCTCAATGGGGGTGCGCCCCGGAGGAAGCTGGTCGATCACCGAGACGTCCAGGTCCCCGTAAATGATGAGGGCCAACGTACGGGGGATGGGCGTGGCGGACATGACCAGCACATGGGGGGCGGTGTCCTCCCCGCTCTTGGCCGCCAAGGCGGCCCGCTGAGCCACGCCGAAACGGTGCTGCTCGTCGGCCACGATCAGGGCCAGGCGGCGGAAGGCCACCCCCTCCGAAATGAGGGCGTGGGTCCCCACCACAAAATCGATCTCTCCCTCTGCCAGGGCGGCCCGGGCCTTCTTTTTCTCCGCCGCCGTCATGGAGCCGGTGAGCAGTCCCACCCGCACCCCGGCGGGGGCCAGAAGCTGGGACAGGGACCGAAAGTGCTGCTCGGCCAGCACCTCGGTGGGCGCCATGAGCGCCGCCTGACAGCCGCCCTTGGCGCACAGCCACCCCGCGTAGGCGGCCACAGCGGTCTTGCCCGACCCCACGTCCCCCTGGACCAGCCGGTTCATGGGCCGGTCCCCGGTCATATCGGCCGCCACCTCCTCCATCACCCGGCTTTGAGCGCCGGTAGGGACAAAGGGGAGCAGGGAGAGGAATTCCTCCTTGGGGCGGCTGGGGAGGGAAATGCCCTCCCCGCCCTGATCCCGGCGTTTTTTGAGAAAGCGCAGGCCCACCGCCAGATAGAACAGCTCCTCAAAGGCCAGCCGCCGCCGGGCCAGAGCCAGAGCCTCCTCATCCTCCGGGAAGTGGATGTTTTTGATGGCGAACTCCACCGCCGCCAGCCCGTGGGCCTGACGGACGGACTGGGGCAGGGTTTCGGGCAGGCTCCCGGCGCAGTCCAGGGCCTGCTGGGTCAGGGAGGCCAGCAGGTGGTTGCTGATCCCCGCCGTCAGCCGGTAGACCGGCATGATGCGGCCGGTGAAGCCCTGTTTTCCCACCCGCTCGAAGATGGGGTTGACCATAGTGCGGCGGCGGCCCTGGACCTCCACCGTCCCATAAAAGACATACTCCTCCCCCGCCCGGATCGCCCGCTCCACATAGCCCTGGTTGAAGAAGGTAAGGTGGAGGGCGGCGGTGTGGTCCACCACCTTCACCTGGACCAGCTCCAGCCCCTTCCGGACGCGGGTCAGCCGGGGGTGCTCCGCGGCCATGGCGTTCACGCATACCCGGCCCTCCAGCGGGGCGTCTCGGATGGTGTACAGCTGCCGCCTGTCCTCGTAGTCCCTGGGGTACCAGGCCAGCAGATCGCCGGCGGTGGACAGTCCCAGCTTTTCCAGCTTCTTGGCCCGGACCTCTCCCACCCCCGGAAACGTGTGCACCGGCGTGCTCCGCGTAACAGCCATAGCGGCGCCCCCCTTCCAGATCAACAGATATTTCTATTGTACCACAGCTTTTTGGGGGAGTAAAGGCGAAGAATGGTCTCTCCCTTTTCAGATTGGTGTTGCAGGAAGCCGCTTCGCCAAACCGTTCGTCAAAATATCAAAATCGGGCAGCCACCTGTTGATGGATGACTGCCCGACAAACTGGAAGTTATAAGTCTGGCGGAAAAATTTTTGTCAGTCTGGCTCTATGTCAATCCAATACCTGCGAATTGGTTCATCATCATTTTCTATATGTACAACATTTTCCATAACTCCTCCGCATTTCTCAACTGTTTTCCATGAACCAATATTACCATCATGAACACCAACCAATACCTTATATATTCCCTTTTTCTTCGCCTGCTCCAGCATCATTTTTAACATCTGAACAGCATAGCCTTTTTGGCGTTCAGTAGGACGAACACCATATCCAATATGCCCCCAAGAAAGAAATCCTTCAACTGTAAGATAATGGCGCAGACTGGTAGCACCTATTAATCTGTCGTTTTCATCCATTACAAAATATGATGATGTAGCACTAAAATTTTTATCAACAATTCCATGTTCACAATCGTCTAACATCCTAACGAACTGAGCAAACTCATCTATAGACATGATTGTACTATCCAAGAACCATGGAGCTATTTGTGTTTTGCTTGCACACCATTCGGACATCATGTCATTATATTTTTCATAATAAATCAAATCAGGCTTGACCAAATGCAGCTTCATATACACACCCCCAATACTTAAGCAAATTCCGATTTGTTGACCGGATTATAGCACAGCGTCCTTGCTATATCAATACGCTTATGTAGAAATCGCCAAAGTCATATCCCGGCAACACTTTTCTGAAAAGGGACAATGGTCTTGTCAGGGAAAAGAAGAACCGATATAATGGAGAAACAACAACTGAGAAGGAGTGCCGCCCATGTCTGAAACAATCCTGAACCTCCTCCCCCTCCATGAGGGAGAGCGGGAGGAATTTGAAGCCATCGCCCCCGACGCGGCCCATGTCTACGCCCGCAGCAGCACCGTTACCCCGGAACAGCTGGCCGCCGCAACCGTCATATTCGGCTGGCCCCGGGCCGAGTCCATGAAGCAGGCCGTCAGCCTGAAGTGGTTCCAAACCATGTGGGCCGGTACCGAGGAGTATGTCGGCTTCCTTCCGGAGGGGATTCTGTTCACCTCCTCCAGCGGTTCCAACAGCCGCAGTGTGGCCGAGCACATGCTCACCGGCCTGATGGCCGTCTGCCGCCGCCTGCCCGCCTATCTGGACAGCCAGCGGGCCCATGTCTGGAAGGATGAAGGGCCCATGAAGACCGTCCTCGGCGGAACGGTCCTGGTCCTGGGGGCGGGCAACGTGGGGTCCACCTTTGCCGGGCTGTGCCAGGGGCTTGGAGCAAAAACCATCGGTCTGAAGCGCACCGTGACCGGCCCGGTGGCCGGCTTTGACGAGGTGCGCCCCATGGACGAGCTGGACGCCCTGCTGCCCCAGGCCGATGTGGTGGCCCTGACCCTGCCCCACTCCCCCCAGACGGCCGGGCTGATGAATGCGGACCGCATCGCCCGGATGAAGGACGACGCCATCCTCATCAGCGCCGGGCGGGGGTCTGTGCTGGACCAGGACGCCCTGGTGCGGGCCATGACGGCTGGCAAGCTGTGGGGCGCGGCCCTGGACGTCACCGATCCGGAGCCTCTGCCGGACAACAGCCCCCTGTGGGATGTACCCAACCTGCTCCTCACCCCCCACGTGGCCGGGGGCCTGCGGCTGGAGATCACCCGCCGGAAGTGTGTGGAGATGGCCCAGGAGAACCTGCGCCGGTATTTGGCCGGGGAGCCTCTGAAAAACCTTGTCAAATAATGCGTAAGTCCTGCCGCGCCAACGGCAGGACTTATACTTGGTCCGGAATATAGAGCAGGACCTCCTCCACCCTGCAGCCTAATATTTTACAAATATCGTTTCGTGTTGCAGTCGAGATGTTTCGTCCCTGCTTCAAGGAGTCCAAGGTCCCTCTGCTGAAATTTCGGTATAATCAGAAAAAACGAGGTCCGGCGCAAATGCGCCGGACTCGGACTGTTAATCCATTGGATTTAGGTGCTCCGCCGTGCTGGGGCTCGCGCCCGGGATGCTCTGCAATTCCGGCCTCATCAAAACTCCGCGTTGCCCACAGTGCGCGGATGGGGCAGGGTATCCCGAATGTTGTTGATGCCGGTGAGGTACATCACCATCCGCTCGAAACCCAGGCCGTAGCCGGCGTGGCGGCAGGAGCCGAAGCGCCGCAGGTCCAGATACCACCAGTAGTCGTGGGGGTCCATGCTCAGCTCCTTCATGCGGGCCTCCAGAATCTGATACCGCTCCTCACGCTGGCTGCCTCCGATGATCTCCCCGATGCCGGGGACCAGGCAGTCGGCGGCGGCCACGGTTTTGCCGTCGTCGTTCAGGCGCATATAAAAGGCTTTGATCTCCTTGGGGTAGTCGGTAACAAAGACGGGGCGCTGATACACCTGCTCGGTGAGGTAGCGCTCGTGCTCGGTCTGGAGATCCACCCCCCACTCCACCTTGAAGTCAAACTTGTCGTTGTTCTTTTTGAGGATTTCAACCGCCTCGGTGTAGCTCACCCGGCCAAAGTCGGAGGAGGCCACATGCTCCAGCCGCTCCTTCAGTCCCTTGTCCACAAAGGAGTTGAAAAAGGCGATCTCGTCGGGGCACTTCTCCAGCACGGTCCTGATCAC
>CAJUAW010000049.1 GCA_910584605.1 uncultured Oscillospiraceae bacterium | reverse complement strand
AGCACCGTCACCGTGGCTGTGGCCTGCGCCATGGCCGGTCTGGTGGCCGGCTGCATCACCACCACCGGTCTGGCCTCCAAGCTGATCACCGCCATCGTAAAGATTTCCGGCGGCATGCCCATCATCGCCCTGTTCCTCACCATGATCTGCTGCATCATCCTGGGCATGGGCGTTCCCACCACCGCCAACTTCTGCATCATGGCCTCCACCTGCGCCCCCATCCTGATGGATAAGCGCATCGGCATTGTGCCGGTGGCCGCCTACTTCTTCGTGTTCTACTTCGGCATCGTGGCCGACATCACCCCGCCTGTGGCCCTGGCCGCCTACGCAGGCTCCGCCATCGCAAAGGCGCCCCCCATGAAGACGGCCTTCAACGCCACCCGGCTGGCCATCGCCGCCTTTGTGGTGCCCTATATCTTCGCCTTCAGCCCGGTGATGCTCTTTGAGTTCGAACAGGGTACTACGATGGCGGTCATGATCGTGGAGTCCGTCCTCATCGTGCTCACCTCGCTCATCGGCCTGTTCGGCATCGCCGCGGCCCTGAACGGATTCCTGTACTGGCCCATCAACCCGCTGTTCCGTATTTTGATGGTGGCGGGCGGCCTTTGCATGATGATCCCCGACCACATCAGCGACGTAGTCGGCCTGGTAGTGGTAGGCGGCGTGGTGATCTTCCAGCGCATGGGCGCGAAGAAGAATGCCGCGGCCTGAGCCGGAGACCAGAACGGAAATTTGACCAACTTAAACAACCGGCGGGGTGAAAAGCTCCCGCCGGTTGTGATACTTTTGCACAGCTTTTGCTTGTAAAGAGAAAAATCCTATGATAAAATAACAGAATACCATGGAATCGGACTGCTCCCCTCAGAGGGCGGGCAGTCGGGAACGGGAGGCTGACATGAAAGGTATCGTCCTGGCGGCGGGGAAGGGGACCCGTCTGTATCCCATGACCAAGCCGGTGTGCAAACCCCTGCTGCCGGTGTATGATAAGCCGCTGATTTATTACCCCATCGCCATCCTGATGCAGGCTGGCATCTCTGAGATCCTGATCATCGTCCCGCCAGGGGAGACTCCCACCTTCCAGGCTCTGCTGGGGGACGGCAGCCAGTACGGCCTGCGGGTCCAGTACGCCGAGCAGCCGGTGGCCCGGGGCATCGCGGACGCTCTGCTTATTGGCGAGAAGTTCGTGGGTAACGACCGGGTGTGTCTGGTGCTTGGGGACAACATTTTCTACGCCCCCACCCTGGCTGTCACCCTGAAACGAGCCGCCGCTTACGATCGGGGCGCCACCGTCTTCGGCTACTGGGTGGAGGACCCCCGTCCCTTTGGCGTGGTGGAGTTCGATAAGGACGGAAAAGCCATCTCCATCGAGGAGAAGCCCCGCTATCCCAAGTCCAACTACATTATTCCCGGCCTGTATTTCTATGACCATCAGGTCATGGAAATTGCCCACCACCTGAAGCCCTCTGCCCGGGGGGAGTTGGAGATCACCGACGTCAACCTGGAATATATGCGTCGGGGGGAGCTCCAGGTCATGCCGCTGGAGAAGAACTTCACCTGGCTGGACGCCGGCACCGCCGACAGCCTGCTGGAGGCGGGGGAGTCCATCAAGCATATCCAGTACACCACCGGCCGGTATGTGGGCTGTCTGGAGGAGCTGGCCCTCTACGAGGGCTGGATCACCGAGGAGCAGGTCCACGCCATCGGGGACGAGCTGTCCATGACCCTATATGGGAAATATTTGCAGTGCCTGTAAAGGAGCAGACATGAAACGAATTTTGATGCTGGCCACCGGAGGCACCATTGCCTCCATGGAGAGCGGCCATGGGCTCAGTCCCGCCATCACCTCGGAAGAAATTTTGAGCCACGTCCCCTCCGTAGGGGAGCTGTGCCAGGTGGAGGCAGTTCAGCTGATGAACCTGGACAGCACCAACGTAGGTCCGGAGCACTGGCTGAACATTGCAAGCGCCGTCCGGGAGCGGTATGACAGCTATGACGGCTTTGTCATTACCCATGGCACCGACACTATGGCATACACCGCCGCCGCCCTGTCCTACCTGATCCAGGATTCCCCCAAACCCGTTGTCATTACCGGGTCCCAGAAGTCCATCGCCCTGGACGATACCGATGCCCGGCGGAATCTGTATGACAGCTTTCGCTATGCGGTGGACCGGGATTCCCACGACGTGAGCCTGGTCTTTGACGGCCGGGTGATCCTGGGCACCCGGGCCCGGAAGGAGCGGAGCAAGAGCTTTAACGCCTTTTCCAGTGTGGATTACCCCGAGCGGGCGGTCATCCGGGACGGCAAGCTGATCCGCTATCTGGCTCCCCGTCCTTACGCCTATGGGGCGGAGCCGGTCTTCTATGACCGGCTGGAGGATCGGGTCCTGCTGCTCACCCTGATCCCCGGTATGGGGGCGGAGGCCCTGGGCCTGCTGAAGGACCGCTATCAGGCGGTGATCCTTCAGTCCTTCGGGGTGGGCGGGCTGCCCGGCGGGGAGAACGGTCCGCTGGCCCAGGCCATGGAGGAGTGGCTGTTGGCGGGGAAGACCATTGTCATGATGACCCAGGTGCCCTATGAGGGCAGTGATATGTCCGTGTATCAGGTAGGCCAGCAGGTAAAGGAACGCTTTCAGCTGATGGAGGCGTACAACATGACCCTGGAGGCCGCCGCCACCAAGCTGATGTGGGTGCTGGGCCAGACCGGCGACCCCAGAGAGATCCGGGAGCTGTTTTACCGCCCCGTTCAGTTTGACGTGATTCAGTAATCGGAGGAGGTGTTTCCGTGAAGCGCCGCGTTTCCGCCTGTCTGCTGGCAGTTTTGCTGCTGTGTTCCCTTCTGCCCGCGCTGGCGGCATCCCCTGAGCGCCACAGCACTACGGTGCTCTTTACCCACGACCTCCACTCCCACTTTCTGCCCCAGTCCGACGGGCAGGGGAACGAATCGGGGGGCTACGCCCGCCTGAAAACCGCCCTGGACCGGGAGCGCCGGGCCCATCCCGACGCTTTGACCGTAGACGGCGGCGACTTCTCCATTGGCTCGCTGATCCAGACCCTGTACACCACCCAGGGGGCGGAGCTGCGCACCATGGGCGCCATGGGCTATGACGCCGCCGCCGTTGGCAACCACGAGTTTGACCACACCGGGACCGGCTTTGCCGATATGCTCAACGCCGTGGTGGAAAGCGGCGATCCGGCTCCCGTCCTCCTTATGGCCAACTACAAGCCAGCCGCCAGCAATCCGGACCAGCTGGACATCCTGCGCTCCATGGCGGCCTACGGGGTTCAGGACTACATGCTCCTGGAGCGGGGCGGAGTCACCTACGGCCTGTTCGGCCTGATGGGGGTGGACTCCGACGCCTGCGCGCCCTCCTCCGGCTTTGAGCTGGGGGATATGGTGTCCGAAGCACAACGGTGCGTGGACGCTCTGAAGGCGGAGGGAGCCCAGTTTATCATCTGCCTGTCCCACTCGGGGACCAACGAGAAGAAAAAGCTTTCCGAGGACGAGCAGCTGGCCGAAAAGGTGAGCGGCATCGACCTGATTATCTCCGGCCACACCCACACCACCCTGGCCCAGCCCATCCTGGCGGGGGACACCTATATCGTCTCCGCCGGGCCCTACTGCGAAAATCTGGGCTCCATCACCATCGAATGGACCGAGGGCGGGGGCAAGACCCTGTCCGACTACCACTTGACGCCCATTGACCAGACCCTGTCCAGCGACCAGACGGTCACTGCCATGGTGGAGCGTTGGAAGGGACTGGTAGGGGGGACCTACCTGGCCCCCTACGGCCTGACCTATGACGAGGTGCTCACTGTGTCTGGCTTTGACCTGCTCACGCCGGAGTCCGGGGTGCAGAAGGGCAATCCTCTGGGCGAGCTGGTGGCCGACTCCTTCCTTTGGGCGGTCAACAACCTGGAGGCGGACGCCCCGGATGTGCCCACCGTCGCCATCACCGCCGACGGGGTGCTCCGCGCCTCGCTGTATCCAGGGGAGATCACCACCTCCATGGCGTTCGATGTGCTGTCCATGGGGGTGGGGAGCGACGGGACCTCCGGTTTCCCGCTGGTGGCCTGCTACCTGACGGGCGCGGAGCTGAAGGCCGCCGCCGAGGTGGACGCCTCCGTTACCCCCCTCATGCCCGCCGCCCAGCTGTATATGGCGGGGATGGAGTACTCCTTCAACACCCACAGGATGTTTTTCAACCGGGTGACAGACATCCGGCTTGTGCAGGAGAACAGGAGGACAGAGCCTGCTCCAATTTTAGGGGATAGTTCCCAGCATGAGAGTTCCGGCTACCAGTATATGGTGACCCAAACCGACCGGACCTACAGCGAGCTTGAGGACGGCCAGCTCTACCGGGTGGTGACCGGGATGTACTCCGCCCAGATGCTGGGGACGGTAAAGAGCAAGTCCCTGGGCCTGCTGTCTCTGGAACCCAAACTGGCGGACGGCACCCCGGTCACCGACTTTGAAGCCTGCATCCTCCGGGATGAGAACGGCAGCGAGATCAAGGAGTGGTACGCCCTGGCCGCCTACCTCAAGAGCTTCGGGGAGGATGGCCTCCCCCTGCGCTACACCGCTCCGGACGGGCGGAAGGACGTCAGCCGCAGCTGGAACCCGGTGGAGCTGATCAAGGCCCCCAACTGGATCACCATTGTGACTTTGATCGTGCTGGCGGCGGCGGCCGTTCTGGCCTATTTCCTTATCCGGGCCCTGCGCTACGCCCACCGGCGGCGGCGCTATGGAAAAAAGAAGACCTTGTGATCTGAGCGGCACGTGCCGCTGGCAATATTGCGATGAAAAAAGGAACCACACTGACAGGAGGAGAGACAGTGAAAAAGTATGAAATCGCGAAGAAGAAGACGCTGACGCCTGAGATCAGCCAGATCTCGGTGTATGCGCCGCTGGTGGCTGCCAAGGCCAAGGCGGGCCAGTTCATCATTCTGCGGGTGGACGAGGAGGGTGAGCGGATCCCCCTCACCATCTCCAGCGCGGAGGACGGCCTGGTGACAGTGATTTTCCAAAAGATCGGCGGCACCACCTTGGCTCTGGACCGGTTGAACGAGGGCGACTGCCTCCAGGACTTCGTGGGCCCCTTGGGACTGCCCACAGAGGTGGAGGACCTGGGGCGGGTGGCCGTTCTGGGCGGCGGCCTGGGCTGTGCCATTGCTCTGCCCGTGGCCCGCGCCCTGCATCAGGCCGGCAACCAGGTGGACCTGATCGGCGGCTTCAAGACCAAGGACATCGTCATTCTGGAGGAGGAGATGAGCCAGGCGTGCACCGACCTGCACATCTGCACCGACGACGGTACCTACGGCTACCACGGCTTTGTCACCGGCAAGCTGGAGAAGCTGATCGAGAGCGGGGTCAAGTTTGATCATGTGTTTGCCATCGGCCCGCTGATGATGATGAAGTTCGCCTGCAAGCTGACGGAGAAGTATAACATCCCCACCACCGTGAGCATGAACCCCATCATGATCGACGGCACGGGCATGTGCGGCTGCTGCCGCCTCACTGTGGACGGCGAGGTGAAGTTCGCCTGCGTGGACGGCCCCGACTTTGACGGCCACAAGGTGGACTTTGACGAGGTCATCGCCCGCAACGCGACCTATTTGGAACAGGAGATCAAGGCGAGAGACAATCATATCTGCCGCCTGGGAGGAGGTGCCATGAATGGCTAATATGCAAAATGTGAGGACCCTGATGGGGGACCAGGACCCGGCCAATCGTGTCAAGAATTTTAAGGAGGTGGCCCTGGGCTACTCCACCGGCGCGGCCATGAACGAGGCCGACCGCTGCCTAAACTGCAAGAACAGGCCCTGCGTCAGCGGGTGCCCGGTGGGCATCCCCATCCCCGACTTCCTGCGCAAGGTGGCGGACGGCGACATCGCCGGGGCCTATGAGATCCTCTCCGCCGCCAACGCCCTGCCTGCCATCTCGGGCCGCGTCTGTCCCCAGGAGACCCAGTGCGAGGGCATGTGCGTCCGGGGCATCAAAGGCGAGCCCATCGCCATCGGCCGCATCGAGCGGTTCGTGGCCGACTGGGCCGCCTTCCGGGGCATCATCAACAATGTGGAGCCTGTCCCCAGCAACGGCCACAAGGTGGCGGTGATCGGCTCCGGCCCCGCCGGCCTGACCTGCGCCGGCGAGCTGGCCCGCATGGGCTATGAGGTCACCATCTTTGAGGCCTTCCACGTGGCGGGCGGCGTGCTGAGCTACGGCATCCCCGAGTTCCGTTTGCCCAAGTCGGTGGTCAAGCGTGAGGTGGAGAAGCTGGAGAAGATGGGGGTGAAGATTGAGCTGAACATGGTCATCGGCAAGGTGCTCACCATCACCGAGCTCTTTGAGCAGGAGGGCTTTGAGGCGGTCTTCATCGGCTCTGGCGCGGGCCTGCCCATGTTCATGAAGATCCCCGGCGAGTCCCTGATCGGCGTGTACTCTGCCAACGAGTATCTGACCCGCATCAACCTGATGAAGGCATACAAGGAGGACTCCGCCACCCCCGTGCTGCACAATAAGAAGGTGGCGGTCGTGGGCGGCGGCAACGTGGCCATGGATGCCGCCCGCTGCGCCAAGCGCCTGGGCGCGGACGTCCACATCGTCTACCGCCGCTCCGAGGCGGAGCTTCCCGCCCGTGTGGAGGAGGTTCACCACGCCAAGCAGGAGGGTATCGTCTTCGATCTGCTCACCAATCCCGTGTCCATCGAAGGGGACGAGAAGGGCCAGGTCCAGTCCATCACCTGCGTGAAGATGGAGCTGGGCGAACCGGACGCCTCTGGCCGCCGCCGTCCGGTGGTCATCCCGGACAGCGAGTTCAAGATGGAGGTGGACGCGGTCATCATGTCTCTGGGCACCCAGCCCAACCCCATGAGCTACGAGGGCACCCCCGGCCTGGAGAAAAACAAGAAGGGCTGCGTGGCTGCCGACGAGAACGGCTGCACCTCCTGCCCGGCCATCTTCGCCGGCGGTGACGCTGCCACCGGCGCCGCCACCGTCATCCTGGCCATGGGCGCAGGCAAGTCCGCCGCCAAGTCCATCGATGAGTATATTAAGAGCAAGCAGTAACGGAAAAAGGACCTCTCCCGAGGGGAGAGGTCCTTTTGTTACCCATTTTGTTCCTTGGCCTGTCCGGCCAGCTGGCGGATCGTGTTGTCAGCTTCCTGTTTGGCGATTTTGGAGGTCTCCTCAACCGTGGGGATGGAGATATCCTTTAAGGCGAAGGGGTCATTGAGCCGCAGGCCGGTGCCAGTGAGCATGGCCCGTACCTGGGTGTATGTCCACTGCCGCTGGTCTGCCGGTATGCTGGCGTCAAAGAAGTCCGACCAGGAGCACTGATACTTGGCGGCGATGAAGTTCAACTGCTGAGGGAGGGAGGAACCTAGAGGGTTGTTCAGCGCCTCCTGATAGGGGGCGGCGTAGTAGTCCTGGATGGCGTTCTCGGCGGTGTCCCGGAACTGGACGGCCTGGGTGGTGTAGGAGTCGAAATAGGCTTTACACCAGATCTGTCCGTCCGGGTCCACTGAGGCGTTCCAGTTGATCTCCAGCCGCTGTTCCTCCAGCTGTTCTTGAGCCATGGACATGATGTCCTCTTTGGTCATGTCCAGCAGGGCGGCTTTCTCTGCCTGGGCGGACACCTGACGGCCCTCCTGAGATAGTTCCAGCTGGTCCTGGGACTGGCCTGCGGCGGTGTGCTCCTGGGACGGGGCAGAGCGGGCGTTCCGGATCAGGGCGAGCTGGCCGGTGTTGTAGATGGGTGTGACGTTCATGGCGGTTTTCTCCTTTGCGAAAGCTGGTATACTGAAGTATCGGCAAAATTGAGATAAAATTAAGCGGCGAGATCCGCCGCTTAACGTATTTATTTGACCCTCAGCCGCTTGGCCAGTTCCCCGTCGGGGGTGACCTGAGCGGTCTCGTAGGTGGTGTAGACTACCATCCCGGGCCGGGCGCCCCCCGGCTTCTTTACATAACGCACCGGAGTATAGTCTACCGGGACCTTGCCGCTGTCCCGGGCCTGGGAGAACCAGGCGGCCAGACAGGCGGCCTCGTTCAGGCTCTGGAGGTCGGGCTGGCCGCCCTTGGTCCACAAAATGACGTGGGAGCCGTGGATTTTCTGGGTGTGGAACCAGATATCCCCCTTGCCCGCCAGCTTGCAGGTGAGCAGATCGTTCTGGCTGTTGTTCTTGCCTACGGAGATGCGCAGGCCGTTGGTTGACATAAACTCCATAGGCTTGGAGGTCACCCGCCGTCCCCGGTCCTTGGCCTTGGCGGGGCGGCGGAGGTAGCCGGTGTCGGCCAGCTCCTGACGGATCTCGGCCAGGTCCCGCTCCCCCTCGGCCAGAGAGATGTTTTCCAGCACGCTGTTGAGATAGTCCAGCTCGCCGCGGCCCTTCTCCAGCTGGATGGTGAGCATCTCCTCCGCCTTTTTGGCCCGGTTGTAGTCCTTGTAATATCTGGCGGCGTTCTGCTGGGGGGTGAGGAGGGGGTCCAGCTTGATTTCGATCTCCCCGCCCTCTGGATCGTAGAAGTCCGCTGTCCGGAGGCGGGCCATGCCCTTCTCCATCTGGTAAAAATTGCTGGTGAGGATGTCCCCCAGCTGGCGCAGCCGGTCCCGGTCCCTGGTGGCGGCCAGCTCCTTCTCCTGGTTGGCGATCTTCCGCCTGACCCGGTCACGGGCATTGGTGACCAATTTGATCAGGTCCTGGCCCTTCTGCCTCACCCGGTCCTGGCGCTCCCGCTGCTCGAAGAAGGCGTCCAGCAGGGGGGAGAAGGCGGGCCATTTCTCCACCTGGGCAGCGTCCTCGTACTGGCCTGCTGGGAGGAAGGTGAAATCCCGGGGGCGGCCGTCCATGGAGATCATGGTGGGAGTGAAGCGCCCCGCCTTGACCGTCTCCCTCAGTTGTTCCAGCTGGTCCAGCAGCCTGTTCCGGCCCTCCGGACCCAGGAGGTTCAGCCGCACGTCGGCGGCCCCGCCCGCCCGGTGGGCCAGCTCCCGGCAGATCAGCGGGGACAGTCCCCCGAAGGTGTCCAGCAGCCAGCGGTCAGCCTGGGCCTCCTCTGGGGCGGCGGCCAGCAGTTCCTCCAGCCGCGCCCGGTCCGCAGTGAGGGGATCTTCCTTGTCCACGCCGGGAGGGAGACGGTAGAACATCCCCGGCTGGAGCACCCGGTACTGCACGCCGGAGGGCTGTCCCTCCCGCTGGAGGAGCAGCTTGTCCGCGCCATCCAGCCCCACGTGGCGGATGCAGTCCAGGATGCGGCCGTCGCCGTCCAGCAGGATCAGGTTGGTCTTGTGGCTGATGGCCTCCAGCACCAGCCGGCGCTCCACCCGGTCGCCCAGCTCGTTGAGCGCCTCAAAGCGGAGGGCGGCCACCCGCTCCAGGGGAGTCTGGACGATCTCCAGCAGCCGGGCCCCGGACATGTGCTTGCGCAGCAGCATACAGAACATGGGGGGCTTCTCCGGATTCTCCAGGGGCAGGGTGGTAAGATGGAGCCTGGGGTGGGCCGGGTTGGCGGACAGCAGCAGCCGCACGTTCCCCGCCGCCGGGGAGCGCAGGGCCAGAATCACCTCGTCCCGCCCAGGCTGGTAGATTTTGTCCACCCGAGCCCCGGACAAGGCGGTATTCAGTTCGTTGATTACGCCGGACAGGCACAGCGCGTCTAAAGGCATGGGAAATCACGCTCCAATGTTCAATAGGGGAATTCCGCAAAATAGTCCACATCGTCCCCGTCGGTGAGCCAGCGTTCGAACCAGCCTAAAAAGTTCTGGCGCTGGCAGCAGGGCTGGACGCCCAGTTCACAAAAATGCCAGACCTCGCCCCGGCAGGGGCCGGTGATGACCAGCTCAAAGGTTTGACCATCGCCGATATCGATCAGTTCCAGCGTCCCGCTGGTAAAGGGGTTGCCGAAGGGCGGCTCCTCGCCCTCCTCCAGGTTGTCCCAATCCACCCAATACTCCTGATAGCGGAAGGGTTCCCTGTAGTTTTCCACCTCCCGCTTTGCTCCGAGGGGCAGAACGTCGTAGCCGTCGAACATGTCACAGCCGTCGCCCACCTCCAGCAGGAAACGGCGGTAGCCCTCGGGAAGCACAATCCCGTGCTTCTGCTCAAAGGCGCGGATTTCTTCCTCAGACAGGACAGGCCCCATTTGGATGTTCTGTTCCTTGATTGCCGTTTTGATTCGTTCCAAAACGGCGTCGTATTCTTCCGGTTTGTAGATTGGCATGGTTTATTCCTCCATCATAGCGGCAAATAATTCGTTCAGCCGTTCCGTCCGCCCCTGGAGGTAGAGCCAGCCGAACAGGGCCTCCAGGCCGGTGGCGGTCTGATACTGGGCCCGGCTGGCGGCCTTGGGGATGGAGTGGGGGGCGGTGTTGCGGCCCCGGCGGAAGACGTCTCCCTCTTCCTCTGAGAGGAGGGGCTGAATTTTTTCAAACCGCTCCGCCTGGGCGGGGGCGGCCACATATTGGACGGTAGCCTTGTGCAGGTCCTTGGCCTTGGCCCGGCCGTGGAGCACCAGCCAGGAGCGGACCATCAGCTCATACACGCCGTCCCCCAGGTGGGCCAGCCCCAGGGTGGACAGAGACAGCAGGCCGTCCCGGTCCAGATTCAGATGAAAATAGTCGGTCATAGCAGGGCGCTCCTTTTTGGAAAGTGGGATGATTTTATCATACTTTGCCAAGGATGGCAAGGGGGACTCCTTTCGGCGGACGGAGGGAGTTCGCCCTTGCAATTTTCCCGCAAACATGATACCCTTTAGAAAACACTGGGAGAGGGGGGAGGACTGTGCGCATACTGGCCGCCTTTGCCTTCTCCTTTGCCGCCGCTATTTTCCTCACCATCTACGGCGGCCTGGACGCCCTTCTGCTGCCGCTGGGCGGGGCGCTGGTTGTCATAACATTGCTGCTGGGGCTGCTGGTCCGGCGGAAGAGCCGGGCCCGGACCCGGACGATGCTCATTCTGTCCGGCCTGGCGGCGGGCTTCCTGTGGACGGCGCTGTACATGGCGGTGTTCTTCCAGCCCGCCCAACAGCTGGACGACCGCACCGTCCGTCTCACCGCCGCGGTGACCGACTGGCCCCAGGAGGGGACCTACGGCGGCTATACCGTCCTGGTCCGGGCGGACACGGAGCAATGGGCGAAGGTGTCCGCCATCCTCTATGTGGACGAGCAGGGGGCGGACCTGCGTCCCGGCGACCGGGTGGAGACCATCGCCCACTGTACCCTGGGGGACCGCACCTTTGCCGGGGAGGCCATTACCTACTACACCGCCAAGGGCATTTTCCTCCGGGCCACGGCCTATGGCCGGCTGGAGGTGGAGCGTCCGGACCACATCGCGCCCCAGTATTTCGCCGCCTGGGCGGCCAGGGCGCTGAAGGAGGGCATCGACGCCGCCTTCCCGGAGGATGCTGCCGGCTTTGTCAAGGCCCTGGTGACGGGCAACCGGGACAGCCTCACCGACGAGTTCACCACCTCCCTGGAGCGGGCGGGGCTGAGCCACACGGTGGCGGTGTCCGGGATGCACCTGGCCTTTCTGGCCGGACTGCTCACCACCCTGCTGGGGCGGGGCAGACGGAGCGCCGCCGTCCTCACCATCTTCTGGGTGGTGCTGTTCTGCGGCATCGCGGGCAATACCCCTTCGGTGCTCCGGGCGGCGGTGATGATCCTGCTGCTCCAGTTCGCGCCCCTGCTGGACCGGGAACGGGACGGTCCCACCGCCCTGGCGCTGGCTCTGCTTCTGCTGCTTTGGACCAACCCCTTTTCCGCCGCCCACATCGGGCTTCAGCTGTCCTTCACGGCGGTGGCTGGCATCCTGCTGGTGTCCGACCGGGTGCAGGACTGGCTGCTGCGGAAGCTCCGCATGGACGGCCTCCGGAAGCCCAAGGGCTGGGGAGAGCGGCTGCTGCGGACAGCCCCGTATTTTGTGGTGTCCTGCCTGTCCGCCACGCTGGGAGCCTCGGTGCTCACCATACCGCTGGTGGCCCTCCATTTCAACATGGTTTCCCTCATCGCCCCTCTGTCCAACCTGCTCACCCTGTGGGCCATCGGCTTTCTGTTCCTGGGGGGACTGGGGGTGGGGACGCTGGCCGTCTTCCTGCCCGGTCCGGCGGCGGCGCTGGCCCTCCCCTTTGTCTGGCTGGCCCGCTACCTCCAATGGGTGGTAGACTGGCTGTCCAAGCCCGCCTTGGCGGCCCTGCCGCTGGAATCGGTGTATTACCGGGCCTGGCTGGTGCTGGTTTACGCCCTGCTGCTGGTGTTTGTCCGCACGAAGGGACGGCGTCCGGTGTGGATGCCCCTGGCCGCCGGATTGGCGGCGCTGGTGCTGGCGGTGGCCCTCACCCGGGCCTCCTTCTACACCGGAGGGCTGGCAGTGGCCGTGCTGGACGTGGGTCAGGGCCAGAGCGTGCTGGTTCGGACGGGGAACTTTTTCACCCTGGTGGACTGCGGCGGGGACAGCCGGGACGACCCCGGCGACGTGGCCGCCGGCTACCTCCAGTCCCTGGGCCGCAATCAGATCGACCTGCTGGTGGTGTCCCACTACCACTCCGATCACGCCAACGGCATCCCTCAGCTGCTGAACCGGGTCCGGGTGGGGGAGATCGCCCTGCCCGACGTGGAGGAGGACGCCCCGCTCCGGGCGGCCATTCTGTCTGCGGCGGCGGAGAAGGGCATCCCGGTGCGGCTGGTCCGGGAGGACACCCGCTTCGCACTGGCGGAGGACCGGACGGTGTCGGTGTTCGCCCCCGTGACGGAGGCGGGGACCACCAACGAGCTGGGGCTGACGGTGCTGGCTGCCGTTGGACAGACCGAGGTCCTCATCACCGGCGACATGGAGCAGGAGGGGGAGCTGCGTCTGGTGGAGAGCATCCCCTTGCCGGAGGTGGAGATCCTGGTGGCGGGCCACCACGGCTCAGAAACCTCCACCACCCCGGAGCTGCTGGAGACGGTCCAGCCCCGGCTGGCCCTCATCTCTGTGGGAGAGAACAATTCCTATGGCCACCCCTCTTATGACACCCTGGTCCGCCTGAATGAGGCGGGGGCCGCCATTTACCGCACCGACCTGTACGGCACCATAGAAGTGCAGTGGAAGGAGAACTGATATGCCGCCAAAACGAAGCAAAGACAAGGAAAAGCCGGATATATCCGGCTTTCTCAAGCTGAAGAAGGAGCTGTCCGCCGGGAAGCCGGGGCAGCTGTACATTTTCCACGGGGAGGAGACCTACCTGCGGGAGTACTACCTGGACCGCCTGCGGGAGGCCGTCCTCACCGGGGGGCTGGGGGAGTTCAACCGCCATGAGATCAACGCCCGGGAGATGAGTCCCCACGCCCTGGAGGAGGCGGTGGACTGCCTGCCCATGATGGCGGAGCGGACCCTGGTCCAGGTCACCGACTTCGACCTGTTCAAGGCGGCGGACAAGGAGGCCTATATCCGCATCCTGTCCAGTCTGCCGGAATACTGCTGTCTGGTTTTCCTCTACGACGTCATCGACTACAAGCCAGACGCCCGCACCAAGCTGGCGGCGGCTCTGAAGGAGCACGGCACGGCGGTGAACTTCGCCCGGCAGGAGACGTCGGAGCTGGTGAACTGGATCCGCCGCCACTTCCGGTCCATGGGCAAGGATATCGAGCCCCGCCTGTGCCAGGAGCTCATTGAGCTGTGCGGCGACCTGATGCAGAACCTGAAGCAGGAGATCGAGAAAATCGGCGCCTACGCCAGAGGACCCGCCATCACCTTGGCGGACATCCAGGCGGTGGCGACCCCTCAGCTCAGCGCCGTGGTCTTCCGCATCGCTGACGCCATCGGGGAGAAGCGGTTTGACGAGGCCGCCGGGGTGCTGGGGGACCTGTACCGGATGCAGGTGAAGCCCGGGGAGATCATCGGGGCCTTTGGCGGCCAGATGCGGCAGATCTACTCCGCCCGGCTGGCCCTGCAGCAGGGGCGGGACGCCAACTACGTGGCCCGCCTGTGGGGGATGCGGTACCCGGCCAACCGGCTGATGAACAGCGCCCGGCGGTTTTCCCTGTCCTGGTGCCGCCGGGCGGTGATCCGCTGCGCCCAGACCCACGCGGCCATGCGTTCGGACAGCGGCCAGACCCCGGAGGAGCTGATGACCACCCTGCTGCTGGAGCTGACCAACACGGCGTAGGGAGGTGGACCGCCTTGATTGAGGCGCTGATGACAGCGTTTGAGACGGCAGAGAAGGGAGGGAAGGACCCATGCTGTGCATTCGGGAGGCCATCGTGGTGGAGGGCCGTTACGACAAAAACACCCTGTCCCAGGTGGTGGACACGCTGATCCTGGAGACAGGGGGCTTTCAGCTCTTCCAGGACCCGGAGCGGATGGCCCTGCTGGACCGGGCCGCCCGGCGACGGGGGCTGGTAGTGCTCACCGACTCCGACGGGGCGGGGTTCGTCATCCGGAACCGGATCAAGGGGGCCATCCCGGCCCAATTTTTGAAGCACGCCTACATCCCCGACATCTACGGTAAGGAGCGCCGCAAGCGCCGGCCGGGGAAGGAGGGCAAGCTGGGGGTGGAGGGGATGCCGCCCCAGGTGCTGGAGCAGGTCCTCCGCCGGGCGGGGGCCACCTTCCTGGAGGAGGAGGCTCAGGCAGCCCTCTCCGGCCCGCCGCTGACCAAGGGGGACCTGTTCGCCGCCGGACTGGCCGGAGGACCGGGGAGCGGAGAAAAGCGGCAGGCCCTGCTGAAGCGGCTGGAGCTGCCCGAGCACATGTCCGCCAACGCCCTGCTGGCCGTCCTCAACGGCTGCTACAGCCGGGAGGAGGCGGAGGCATTTATCGGCGGCTAGAGGAGCGCAAAAAGGACCCTTTGCGAAGGGAGGCTTTTTTGCGTTAACGGACCATATCCACGATCTCGTCCAGACAGCCGGTGAGGTCGCCGCTGCCCCTATACTGCACTATCACTACCTTACCCCCCAAAGCGGCGGCGGCAGTATGGTAGGCGCCGTTCTCGCTGTCGGCCACAGACAGCCAGTCCGCCCCCGCGTCGGGGTAGTCCCGGATGGTCCAGGCCGCGGCACGCTTATCCAGCCAGGGGAACTGGCCGTCCAGCTTCATGGAATCGGTGAGGAGGTCCTTTGCCGCCGGGACGGCCAGAAAGGACAGCCAGCCAGGGAAGTCGGACCAGAACACCTCCAGATAGAGCATCCGCCCGTCGATCGCTTCAAAATCCCAGGACTGCCGCTGATTCCAGCACAAGAGGGAGCCCCGCCAGCTGCCCGAATCCGTCCCCAGAGTGATCCCCGTTTCCTGATCGGTCACATACAGCGGAGGGAATTCAGTCACAGGTCCGGGGAGGCTCATGTTGCGTCCGATGGTGTTCAGAAAGCATAGGAGGAACAACAGAAGGGCGACATAGGCGGCCCCCGCCCAGGAGAAGAACTGCCGGCTGGGGAACCAGAGCCGGAAGCGTTTGGGTGGAGCGCCCTCAAGCTCCCGGATGACGGCGGCCAGCTCCCGGACCCGGGAGTATTGGACCGCAAGATTCAGGAGCGGGCGGAGAAAAAGGAACAGCAGAACCTCCCAGACAATGATGTTGGAGGACAGCAGCTTGGTCAGTGGTGTTCCGCCCCAGAACAGGGCGGTGGTGCAGATGGTCAGGCAGGCCAGCACAATGAGAGCCATCTGAACGCACTCCTTCCGGGCCTTCCGGTATAGCTTGTTCCACTGCTCCAGCCGGATATCCGGATCAGTGTGGGGTTCCGGGGCGCGGGGGTCGGCGGAGGAGAAGATGAGCATCTCGTGATTGACAGTACCTACATGCCGCCAGCTGCACTCCTGAAACAGGTCCACCATGCCGTCGGGGAAGTCCGCTGCCAGAGAGAAGGCGTAGGGCTCCAGCCGGTAGCGGACCTGTTTTGCTTCCCCTTTTTCAAAGGTACACACCAGAGGGCGGTACTTTTTCAGGAAAAGCCCCCTGGCGGCCATATGTTCCAGCCATTGTTCCAGTCCCCGTACGTCATACATGGACACGGGGGTCAGTTTCCAAACGTGGTTCATAGCATTACCTCCTTGTCAAATGCCTCCAGAAACAGCCCCTGAAGAACCATCTCGTCCAGCCACTCTTGGACGCCCTGGATGTCCAGCAGGGAACAAGGGATCGCTTTTTTTACCATCATCGCAATTCCTCCTCTCCGTCCGTCACGCAGGTGCGCAGGCGGTCCAATTCCTCCTGAAAAGCGTCCCGGCCCTTATCTGTGATCTGATAGGTCCGCTTGCGGCCGTCCACCGAGATTTCGGCAATCAGCCCCTCGTCCTGGAATTTGGCCAGCAGGGTATACAGCGTCCCCGGCCCCAGCTTCACCCGGCCCGTGGTTTTGCGGGCGACAAATTCGGTGATCTCGGTGCCGCACATCTCCCGGCTCAGGAAGGACATAAGCACATAGTACATGGGTTCGGTGAGCGGTCCCTTTTCCCGTCCCGCCATCGACGGACCTCCTCTCTCTTGTCGTGTTATAATATCGTCTAACGATATTATAACACGAGATAACCGCCCGGTCAAGAGGAGCCTGACAAAATCCGCCCGAAACCCCTATCAAAATTCTGACCGCTTTTTTCCGGTCAAGCCCCTATAATAGGACGTGCTGAAGGGGGGGAGAGACTGTGACGGTCATCTATGTGGATACGCTGTTTCTCCTCAACGCCCTGGTGGACTATCTGCTCCTTTTGGCCGCCGCCCGTCTGGCGGGGGAGCCTCTGCGCCGGGTGCGCTTCGCCCTGGGAGCCATCCTGGGGGGCGGGTACGCGGTAGCCATTTTCCTGCCGGGACTGGGCTTTCTGGCCCATCCTCTGTGCCGCCTGGCCTCCGCCGCCCTGATGCTGCTGGTATCCTATGGGGGGAGCCGCCGCCTGCTGCGCCAGGGAATTTTGTTTGTAGCCCTGACCTGCGCCTTTGGGGGCGGAGTGGTGGCCATTGGTCTGCTGGGGGGGACAGGACTGTCTCTGGGCGGCGGGGTGTTTTACTCCGCGCTGGATCTGAAGGTGGTGCTGCTGTCGGCGGCGGTGTGCTACGGGGTGCTCACCCTGGTGTTTCAGCGTCTGGCGCGGCACAGCGCGGCGGACGGGGAGCTGGTCAACATAACGCTGCGCCTGGGGGAGCGGTCCGTGGCCCTCACCGCCTTGGTGGACACCGGGAACACCCTTACCGACCCGGTGTCCGGCCGTCCGGCAATCGTGGCGGAGGGGGAGCGGGTGGGGCCGCTGTTCCCCCGGGAGCACCGCCCCGGCCCCGCCGACCTGCGGGACCCCGCCGCCGCCCTGACCCGCCTGGGGACGGGGGCGTGGCGGTCCCGATTCCGCCTGCTGCCTTACCGCAGCGTGGGGGTGGACAGGGGGCTACTGCTGGCCCTTCGGGTGGACGGGCTGGAGTGGAAGGGGCAGCCGCGGGGACCGGCGCTGGTGGCCCTTTCCCCCACGCCGGTGTCCGACGGGGGCGGCTATCAGGCGCTGGCCGGACCAATGGATGAAAGAGGTGTTTGAGATGAAAACAGTTTACATAAAGCTGAAGGAAGGGCTGACGGCCCTCCTCACCCGGCTGGGACTGCTCCTGCCCGGAAAGGTCATGTACATCGGTGGGAGCGATACCCTGCCGGTCCCGCTGAAGCGGGAGGAGGAGGCCGCCCTTATCGCCCGCCTGAAGGAGGGGGACGCCGAGGCCCGGAACCAGCTCATTGAGCACAACCTGCGGCTGGTGGCCTACATCGCCCGGCGGTTTGAGAACACCGGCATCAACATTGAGGACCTGATCTCCATCGGCACCATCGGGCTGATCAAGGCGGTGGGCACCTACCAGCCGGAGAAGGCCATCAAGCTGGCCACCTACGCCAGCCGGTGTATTGAGAACGAGATTTTGATGTACCTGCGAAAAACCGCCAACCAGA
>CAJUAW010000048.1 GCA_910584605.1 uncultured Oscillospiraceae bacterium | reverse complement strand
CGCCCTGCTGACCGCCAACGGCTATACTTTGGACCTCTATGGCCAGATGCAGCTGATGGCCCTCGCTGGTGCTGGCACTGCGAGTGCAACTGTGAACATGACTGGCGGCGTTATCGCCAAGGACCGCAACGGCAACGATGCGTTCTTCAACGTGGTGTACAACAACTGGTATTCTATCACTGTTGACAACGTGGTCCGTGATTATGTCCTTTATAACGGCGGTACCAGCATAACCAACGCGGATATGGTCACCTACGGCGCTAACAAGGGCACCGGCTATATCATGGCGACTTCTAAGGCCGCTAGTGCGACCTACACCTATACGGTTTATCCGGCCAGCAACAACGCTGCATTGGTCGCTTCCGGTGTCACCAGCCCCAGAGTGATTCGCACTGGCTACGTGAGCCTCACCGGCGCAAGTTTGGACTCCGGAAACAGCACTCTGAACAACATGGCAACGGTTGGAACTCTGGTTAACACCGACGGCACCGCTCTCGGCAACTACGCCGCCGTTGGCACTACCCTAACCCTGACCATGACCATCACTGGCGGCGCTCACATTGTGGGTGTTGACGTTGCGGTTAAGGGTAGCGTGACCGGCACCACTTCCTGGACTGTCGCTGATATCACTGCCGCTGGTGCGGTCAAGAATATCAACGTCACCGTTGGCAACAGCGATGTCGATGCGAAGAGCTTCACCGTGGAGATCAAAAACCAGCAGAATACGGCTCCCACTGCCGCCCCCATTCCTTCCAGTGCTGTGAATATGGGCGACGATGCCAAGCCTGCTATGCCTACTGGAGAACCCGCCGCTGGTAAGACTCCGAAGGAGCACCTGCGTGAAAATGCGACTCAGGAGCTGAAAGGTTGGTACAAACGCTACATCGACAACTTCAAGCTCAAGCCTAACGGTGCTTACCTCTTTGACCAGAACCTGATCGAGGCTCAGCTGGTGGTCAACAACGGCGAGAGCATGGATTGGAGCAACTGCCTTGCGTTCCTGTTCGCTGATGCAAGTAACAGTAGTACTACAAAATATAGCGTCATCATTCGGGATGCGTCTGGCAATATCGTCTTGGTTGCCACCGCCTCGATTAGTGACACCGCGAAGCACTTTATCTGGCTGGATCAGACGGACTTCGGTAATAACCGCGATAGTAGCGTTGGCGGAGCTAGCGCACCCAATAGTAATACCCCCAACGCTCTGCGTCATGGCGCTGTCTACACCTATGAGATTGCGACGGGTGTAACTACGGTTACCTATGCCGACGACGGTGGGATTACCATTGCAGGTACCACTAATGCCATTGCCAGCGGCGCCTTTACCGCTCAGATCAGCAACAGCACCACTCCTTACGACAATCCCTGATCCAATCGCAATTGCCCCCGCGCCGCAATGGCGCGGGGGTGCTTTTGTCAGCCCAGAGCGGCGTAGGAGAAGGACTGGCCCTGCGTATTGGTCACATAAAAGGGCCCGCCGGAGGCGACCACATAGCGGACGATGAATCCGTCTTCAGCGATGCTCAGCGCGGGATTGCTGGCGCGGTAGGTCGCGATCCCGCCGTAGATCGCGGGGTGGTGGCCGTCGGCCAGGCAGGAGACCATTCCGGTACCCTCCCAGACGAACACGATCACGGGCCGGAACCCCAGGCTGATCAGCCGGCTGGCCTGGCCGTTCCCGGTGTAGGTGCCGCTGGCGAACCGCTGGAGCGGGACTGCGTTCACCTTCTGCTCCAGCGCGGACACCGCCGCCGACCGGACGTCGGCCTCGGCCTTGAGGGCCGCGTCGATCTTGGCGTTGTCGGTGTTGAAATCCTCCATCAGGACCTTGTCGCTCCTCACCCATTGGGAGAGCTGGTAGTTGGGCGTGTGGCTGCTTGACATGGTTGAGATCCTCCATAATATATGATTGAGAGCGGCTCCTCCCTGCGAAGGGGAGGCTGAGCGGCCCTCCATAAATACAGAGAAACCGCCCCAAAGTGGGACGTTTGCATACATTTAATGGAAATCAGGGCGCATTGCGTCTTTTTTTTATTTTCCTTGACGGTATCCCACCAAACGATGTAAAATAACTTGTAAAAGGTTGAAGCGCGAGAAGAGGAGACTTGAATATGGCGGGATTTGACAACCAAAACTATCTGACAACCCAATCCCAGCACATCCGGGACCGCATTGCCCAGTTCGGCGGCAAGCTGTACCTGGAGTTCGGCGGCAAGCTGTTTGACGACTACCATGCCTCCCGGGTGCTCCCCGGCTTTGAGCCGGACAGCAAGCTGCGCATGCTGGAGCAGCTGAAGGACAAGGCGGAGATCATCATCGCCATCAACGCCGGGGACATCGAGAAGAACAAGGTCCGGGGCGACCTGGGCATCACCTACGACAGCGACGTGCTCCGGCTCATCGACCAGTTCCGGAGCCGGGGGCTGTATGTGGGCAGTGTGGTGGTCACCCGGTACACCGGCCAGCCCGCTGCCGGGGCCTTCCAGGGCCGCCTGGAGCAGCTGGGCCTGCAGGTCTACCGCCACTACCCCATCGAGGGCTACCCCCACAACATCGGAAAGATCGTCAGCGACGAGGGCTTTGGCAAAAACGAGTACATCGAGACCTCCCACCCCCTGGTGGTGGTCACCGCCCCCGGTCCGGGCAGCGGCAAGATGGCCACCTGCCTCAGCCAGCTCTACCACGAGCACAAGCGGGGCACCGTGGCCGGGTACGCCAAGTTTGAGACCTTCCCCATCTGGAACCTGCCCCTGAAGCACCCCGTCAACCTGGCCTACGAGGCCGCCACCGCCGACCTGGACGACGTAAACATGATCGATCCCTTCCACCTCCAGGCCTACGGCGTGACCACCGTCAACTATAACCGGGACGTGGAGGTTTTCCCGGTTTTGGCCGCGATTTTTGAAAAGATTACGGGAAAATGCCCCTACCAGTCCCCCACCGACATGGGGGTAAACATGGCGGGCAGCTGCATCACCGACGACGGCGCTTGCCAGGAGGCCGCCCGGCAGGAGATCGTCCGCCGGTATTACGACGCTCTGTGCGAACGCCGCCAGGGCAAGGGCTCGGACAGCGCGGTGTACAAGCTGGAGCTGCTCATGCAGCAGGCGGGGGTCACGGTGGACGTCCGCCCGGCGGCGGCCCGGGCCAACCAGCTGGCCGAGGTCACCGGCGAGCCCGCCATGGCCATCCAGCTGGCCGACGGCACCCTGATCAACGGCAAGACCTCCGACCTGATGGGCTGCTCCGCGGCCGCCCTGCTCAACGCGCTGAAGCATCTGTCCGGCGCGGGAGGACACGGCGTCCACCTCATTGCCCAGTCCGCCATCGAACCCATCCAGACCGTGAAGGTGAAGTATCTGGGCTCCGCCAACCCCCGGCTGCACAGCGACGAGGTGCTCATCGCTCTGGCCTCCTCCGCCAGCCTGGACCCCAAGGCCGCCGCCGCCCTGGAGCAGCTGGCCGCCCTGAAGGGCTGTCAGGCCCACTGCTCGGTGATCCTCTCCCCGGCGGATGCCACCACCTATAAGCGGCTGGGCCTCCAGCTCACCTGCGAACCCAATTATCAGACCAATCAGCTGTACCACCGGTAAAACAACAGGGACTGTCCGCTCAGCAGGACAGTCCCTGTTTTTCGCCTGTATGATATTCTTCCAGCAGCCGGTCCACCATCGCCCGGAACAAAAAGGCGCTCGCGGTGCCCTCCTTGGTCTTTTCTGCGCCCCGGCCTAGCGCCCGCAGCATGTCCTGCCAGAGTCCCATCCGCCGCGGCTCCGACATCACCGCCCTTGCAATGACGCCTCGGATCAGTTCATCGTTTACGTTGTAGGTAATTTTTGGTTCCATATTCAACCTCAATCATTAACATTCGTTTATTGGTATATCTCCCATTATAACACTCTATAATAATATGTCAAGAACAAACGTGGGTGTTGATTGGAATGCGAGATATATTAGCGAAACGCTTGCGAGATTGCCGGGAAACGATTGGATACACACAGCGGCAAGTCTCCATATACTGTGATATCACAGAACACGCTTATCAGAATTACGAGGCGGCCAGACAGGAGCCAAAACTGTCCATCATCACGAGGATCGCGGTCTTTTACAAGGTATCTCTGGACTATCTGGTGGGACTGACCGACGACCCGACGCCTTACAATCGAAAAAGAGCCTCAGCCGACGACTGAGACTCTTTCAGACGGTCACAAAGCCTCCGTTCAAGGAGGCTTTGTGTGCATTCCGCGGGGGAGCTGTCCGTCAGCCCGCCAGGATATCCAGCTGCTTGTATTCGTCAAGCTTCTTCCCTACTGCGTCCCAGGTAATGCCGGAGCGGACAAAATCGTAGTCGCTCCAGATACGCTCCAGCTCGGCCCTGATCTGGGGGACCTGGCTCAAGTCCTCCGCCCCGGTGCGAACGTAGTAGTCGGGCAGGAGGGCGCAGGCCACGACGTCGGTCTCGGGGGCGGCGGTGGGGTCGACCACCTCCTGGCTCAGGGCGGCCAGCAGCCGCAGATGGCTGTCGGTGTAGCCGTTTAGCTCCTGTTCCACTCCGAACATGCCGTTCCAGTCAAACATCTGGAAGGGGGCTCCGCCGGGAACCTCGATCTCCCCGGTGTAGTACGCCGGCTTTCCGTTGAGTTCATAGAGGGCGTTGCACAGGTCCATCAGGCGCTGGTACTCCTCCGGAGGGGGCAGGGTCTGAAGGGAGCGGAACATCATGTCCACCGCCCAGTCCAGCTCGCCCAGCGCCTCGCAGCCGGGCAGGGCGGACAGTTGCCGGCTCAGCTTCACCAGCCGGGCTATGGACAGCAGGCCCCACACCCGGGCCTGAACGTCGTTCAGCGCCTCCGCCTTGGCCTCGATCTGGGCGAGGACGGCGTTATAGAACAGTTCCTCTTCGTCTTCCAGGGTTCCGATACGGTCAGAGCAGTCGTCAGTGAGCTTGTCTCCCACCTTCTCATAGGTGGTGTCGTCAGCGCTGTAGATGGTATCCGCCCGGTGCAGCCACAGCTGGGCGTGGTTCAGATCGCCCCCGTCCATGGCGGAAACCCCCAGCTCGTAATAGGTCTTGACCAGTCCGGCCCAGTCCCGCTTCTTTTGCGGCTCGGCCAACCGTTCCTCCGGCGTTTTGGCCTCCTTTTTGCCAAATCCAAACATAACAGTCATCTCCTAATTTGTGGTGGGGTGTGCTGACTGAATTATAGCCCTGCTGAAAAAACTTGTCAAATTAAGATTTTCTGAACGAAGGGACGGTCTTCAGACCGTCCCTTGCATCTGTTTATTTGAACCGCACCGCAGTGCCGTAGGCGATGACCTCAGCGGCCCCCTGCATCACGGCGGAGGAGCCGTAGCGGATGTTCACCACCGCGTCGGCCCCCAGGGCCTCGGCCTCGTCCACCATGCGCTTGACGGCGATCTGACGGGCCTCATTGAGCATCTCGGTGTAGCCGGTGATTTCGCCGCCCACCAGGGTCTTCATACCAGCCATAAAGTCTTTGCCAAAGTTCTTTGACTGGACCACGGTGCCCTTGGCCATGCCCAGCACCTCAAATTCCTTTCCGGGGATGTAATCGATGTTTACCAGCAGCATAATATTGTCCTCCTTATAAAAATGGAATCAGTATTTTTTGGCTTCTTCCAGTTCGCCCTTTTCAATCTCCCGCACCCGCTGCCACAGGGCGGCAAAGGTAAAGGGGATGGTAATCAAATCGCTCATGGCCAGAAAGAGCATCAGTCCCCGCAGCCAGCCGGTCTGGGTGACCGACCGCAGGTAGAGCAGCGCCCCTGCCGTGATCAGCTGCAACAAGACGTTGAGCACCACCGACCGCACCGCCGCCCGCTTCTCCGCCGGGCGGTCAATACTTTTTGGCCGCATCCTCTTCCCCTCCCTGAATTTCCTTCCACCGCTGGAACAGGGCGACGATGACCCCCGCCGCAACAGCCAGGTACGAAAACGCGGCAAACAAAATCACGCCGGTGGCAAAGGGCTCGGTAAAGCCGTCGAAGTACCCCGCCAGCATGGCCCCGGTGAGCAGGAACATGAACCCGGCCACCAGGATGGTGACCGTCACCGCCCCGGCAAAGCCCTTTCCGTCAGTAGTTTTTCGCATCGTCTTCTTCTCCTTTCTGAATTTCTTTGATTCGTTGGAACAGCGCCAGCAGCACCCCCAGGATGATCACCCCCGGAATGGCCACCAGCACCAGCAGCAGGGCCAGGGGCGGGGCGTCGGCGGGGTCTGCGGTGAAGCCCCACACCATCAGCACAATGAGAGCGGCCATCAGAGCGGTGGTCAGCAGGGCCATCACCACCGCCCCGGCGTACCGGACGGGCTTGGCGTCCTGCTTCTGCTTGTCCTGGAAGGTGGTGCCCGTCTGCTCCAGCCGCTCCATCTCCTCCAGCAGGGCGGCCGCGTCCAGAACGTCCAGCCGCTCCTCCCGGTTCTTCAGGCTCTGGCACAGCAGGATGGACTGCTCCAAACTGCTTCGCTCCCGCTCCAGGGTGACCAGGTGGCGGCGCATTCCGTCGGCCACCGTGCCCCCGGCCTGCATCCGGCGGATCTCCTCCAGCGGTACGCCCAGCTTGCGCATCAGCTTGATCCGCCGCAGGATGGCCACCTCCGCCTCGCCGTAGTCCCGGTAGCCGTTCTCGCTGTTGCGCCGGGGGGACAGCAGCCCCTGCTCCTCATAAAAGCGGATGTTCTTCTTGGTGATGCCTACCTGGGCCTCCACCTCGTTAATTTTCATGGGCAATCCCCCTTTCTGTCTCTATTCTACACCCTCCATAAGGGGGAACGTCAAGAGGTTTTCTGCTTTTGATCCAAATAAATTGTTCGGGCGAGGAATATCACCCCCAGGGTGAGCAGGGCGGTTGTCCCCTCCGTAACGGCAACCGGGAAAAGGGCGTTGGTCAAAACCGCCGCCATATCCACCAGGGTATGAATCAGGATGGCCGCAGGGAACCAATACCACGCCCCCCGCTTGCGGACGGCGGTATACACCAGTACCGACAGGGCGATGTGCAGGCCCACCGCTGACAGCCGCTCAAAGGCCGTCCAGAAGTAGAGGCCCGCCGGGGCAGCGGCCATCCCCTGGATTGCCGCCATACCCGCCTCCGGGATGGGGCCCATGAAGTCCTCCACAGCTGCCAGTCCGCCCTGGTTCAGCGCCAGGGAGATGATGATGTTGTTCAGCATGGTCATCCCGGCCAGCAGCACCGCCTCAATTCCACCATGGCCCGCGCCATACATCAAAGCATCTTCCGGCCCCCGGCTCCATCGCAGGGTCAATTTGAGGGCCAGCCACCGCCCGCACTCCTCAAACGCCCCGGCCATCAGACCGGCGTACAGGGCGTACAGCCAGAGATTTCCTTGCAGTGCCGGACCCAGCGGACCTCCCAGCAGCAGTCTATGAGCCTGCTGCTCCAGCACCATGGCAAACACAGGGAATACCACGCAGCCAAGGAAGAAAAACCGCCAGCGCCCCCCAGTCCTCTTCCAAAAGAAAATCCCCAGTCCCAGAGGAAGGACCACGGTAAATATCCCGGCCAACGCCATGGCTATCACCGTGGCTTGGGCCACCATCAGATTGTTTTCCATGTTCTTCAGCTCCTTTCTGAAACACTGTACACCATCCAGAAAGGGGCAGGTCAAGGTTTTTTTTGAACATTTTTAAGCTTCCAGTGGGGGGAAGGGGCAGCCTCGGCTGTCCCTACGAAATCTCCGTCACCGTCAGCCGCTCCCCCGCCACCTGAAATTTCACCTCCAGCCCGGCGAAGGCCATGCCGTACACCCGGTTCGGGTCGTCCTGATACTGGGGGCGGGGGTCCTGGGCCAGCACGGCCAGCAGGGCGGCCCGCTTGCCCTCCGGGACGCGGTCCAGCAGGCGGTCGGGGCAGTCCACCTCCAGATCAGTCCCCTTGGGCTGGGAGGCAAAGCCGCCCACCGCCTCGGGCTTACAGTCGGCGTAAGGGAGGTAGGGCTTGATGTCGTAGATGGGGGTGCCGTCCAGCAGGTCGGCCCCGGCCACTGTGAGGACGGGGCCCTGTTCCCGGTCCTGTCGGAGTTCCAGCAGCCGCACACAGGACAACCCCAGGGGGTTGGGCCGGAAGGGGGACCGGGTGGCAAACACCCCCAGCCGCTTATTTCCCCCCAGCCGGGGCGGCCGGACGGTGGGCGACCAGCCCTCCCGCCGGGCCTGGGAAAACTCCCAGATCAGCCACAGGTGGGAAAAGCCCTCCACCCCCCGGAGGGCGTCCGGCACCCTGTACGGGGGTTCGAATACAACGGCGGCGGTGAGCTCCTCCACCAGCCCGCTCTGCCGGGGGATACCGAATTTTTCCGAAAAATCGCTGCGAATATGGGCGATGGGACAAATCTCCATAAAAAACCCTCCCGATACCATTATAAGGCATAGGAGGGCGTTTGTCCATCAGCGGACGATAATGTTCTCCGAGATCTCGCTGAGGGCCTGGGCGGCCTCCATGTCGAACCGGCCGCTGCGGGCCAGGTCGGACAGGGAGATCATCCCCACCAGCTTCCCCTTGTCCACCACCGGCAGGCGGCGGACCTGGTGAAGTGCCATCAGCCGGGTGGCCTCCCGGCAGTCGTCCCCGGGAGCAACGGTGGCGCAGGAGCGGGTCATGATGTCCCGCACGGGGGTTTGGGCGGGGTCCTCCTCGGCGGCCACGCACCGCAGGACGATGTCCCGGTCGGTGACCATCCCCCGCAGGCGGCGGTCAGAGCCGCACACTGGCAGCGCCCCCACGTTGTGCCGGCTGATGAGCCGGGCGGCCAGCGCGGCGGAGGAGGCTGGCTCCACCGTCACCGCGCTGGGGTTCATAAGGTCCTTTACCTGCATGGAACCCATCCTTTCGGTAAAAATTGGCTCACTGCCAGTGTAACCAAAAGGGCGGTTTTTTATACGATCTTAGAAGGATTGGAAGGAGAGCTTCGGGTCTGCCTGGGCGGCGGTGGCGCGGACACAGATGCCGCTTTCGTCATAGTAGAAGCGGAAAATATAGTCCCGGCCCTGCTTGGAGTAGGAGTAACGGTCATACTCGCCATAGGCATTACCGGTCTCTCCGGGCTTGCCCAGGCCGGCGTTGATGGCCTCCCGGGTGCTGCCCAAAGTCTCGACTCCGTCGCAGGTCATGCGTCCGCCGTCCTCCAGGCGCAGCTCAAAGGAGTAGACCATGCACTCCCTGCCCGACCGGTAGCCGTCCCCTTTGTTCACCAGCTGGCCGCTTCCGCAGGACTGGCTGCGCCCGGCATCCAGGAACACAGAAAAGTTGTCCTGAGCAGTGTGGCCGGAAAAGCTGTGCGTCTGGATATCCTCGCTCATGTAGAAGCCGGCGGCGTTGAACTCCTCCAGCGGGCCGCCCAGCTGACAGGTCTCCCCGCCTCCGAAGGACAGCTTTGGTCCGCCGGGGGCGGTGTCCCCCAATATGGGCAGGATAAAGATGACCACGGCGGCTGCCACGATGGCCAGAAACAGGACCACCTGCAGCCATATACGTACCTTTTTCATGCTGCTGTTATTCCTCCTTGAGTCACTACATATTTGTAGTGTGATTAAGACTATAATATTATAGTATATTAAAGCAGTCTCTGTCAAGCTAAAATATCACTATGAGGTGAGCGAGCATGGCAGAAGAGATCCGGATCAAAAAGAAGGCGGCCCGCAGGGGAGACGACGGGTATAAGATCGTGTCGGTGCGCATGAAGGACGAGCTGATCGAAAAGCTGGACGTGCTGTCTGCACAGAGCAACCGGTCCAGGAACGAACTCATCAATATCCTGCTGTCGTCCGCAGTAGACCTGGTAAAAATTGAGGAGTAACAAAAGTGGAACGCCGTCCAGCGTTCCACTTTCTTGCTCAAATCATCAGGGAGCAGACCAGCTCAGTATACTCTGCCGGGTCCTCCAGGGGCAGGTCGGCCAGGAGCAGGGCCTGGGCGTAGAGGAGCTTCGCGTACTTGGCCACGGTGTCCTTGTCCCCGGCGTCCACCGCCTTTTTCAGGGCAGCGAAGGGGGCGGAATCAGCGTTCAGCTCCAGTACCCGGTCGGCCTTCATGGGCTGACCGCCCTCCACCTTGCGCATATACCGCTCCATCTCGATGGACACCGGTCCGTCGGCGGACAGGCAGCAGGCGCCGGATTTCAGGATAGAGGACACCCGCACCTCCTTCACCTGGCCGTCCAGGGCCTCTTTGACGGCCTCCAGCACCGGCTTGCCCGCCTCGGCCTTCTCCTCGGCGGCCTTTTTCTCCTCCTCGGTTTGGGGGAGGGCGTCCTCCTCGGTGACCGACTTGAACTCCTTGCCGTCGATCTCCCGCAGACCCTTCATGACGAAGTCGTCCACGTCCTCAGTGCAGTAGAGGATCTCATAGCCCTTGTCCAGAATCCGCTCCACCTGGGGCAGCTTGGCGATCTTCTCCACGCTCTCGCCGCAGGCGTAGTAGTAGTAGGGCTGGTCCTCGGGCATCCGGTCCTTGTAGGCAGCCAGTGTGGTGTTGGCCCCCTCTTTAGAGGACCAGAACAGCAGCAGGTCCTGGAGGACCTCCTTGTGCTGGCCGTAGTCGGACACCACGCCGTATTTCAGCTGAGTGCCGAAGGCGGTCCAGAATTTCTCGTACTTCTCCCGGTCCTCCTTCTGCATCGTCAGCAGTTCATTCTTGATCTTCTTCTCCAGAGCGGAGGCGATCACCTTCAGCTGCCGGGTGTGCTGAAGGACCTCACGGCTGATGTTCAAGGAGAAGTCGGCGGAATCCACCACGCCCTTGACAAAGCGGAAGTGGTCGGGGAGCAGGTCGGCGCACTTGTCCATGATGAGCACCCCGGAGGAGTAGAGCTGGAGACCCTTCTGATACTCCCGGGTGTAGAAGTCGTAGGGGGTCTTTTCCGGAATATAGAGCATGGCCTTGTAGGTGACAGCGCCCTCAGCGCTGGTGTGGATGACCGTCAGGGGGTCCTGCCAGTCGTTAAATTTTTCCTTGTAGAAGGCGTTGTACTCCTCGGGCTCCACCTTAGACTTGGGCCGCTGCCACAGGGGGACCATGGAGTTCAGAGTTTTCCACTCCTTCACCGTCTCCCACTCGGGTTTGTAGTCCTCGGGGGCGTCCTCCGGCTTGTCCTTCATCCGGTAGTCCTCCACCTCCATGACGATGGGGTAGCGGATATAGTCGGAGTATTTTTTGATCAACTCCTGTAATTTATGTGTCTCCAAATACTGATCGTAGTTCTCGTCGTCGGCGTTGGCCCGGATGTGCAGGATAATATCCGTGCCGGGGGCCTCCTTTTCGCAGGCGGTGACAGTGTAGCCGTCCGCCCCGTCGGACTGCCACATCCAGGCCTCCTCAGCCCCCCAGGCCCTGGAGATGACCGTCACATGGTCGGCCACCATAAAGGCAGAGTAGAACCCCACGCCGAACTGGCCGATCACATCGATCTTGCCGGCGGCCTTGTCGTCCTCGGCCAGCTCAGCCTTGAACTGTCCGGAGCCGCTGCGGGCAATGGTGCCCAGGTTGGATTCCAGGTCCTCCTTGCTCATGCCCACACCGTTGTCTGACACGGTCAAAATCCGAGTTTCCTTGTCAGGAACGATGGTGATTTTCAGGTCGGCACGCTTCACGTCCACACTGCCGTCGGTTAGAGACTTGTAGGCCAGCTTGTCCTCCGCGTCGCTGGCGTTGGAGATCAGCTCCCGCAGAAAGATCTCCTTGTGGGTGTAGATGGAGTTGACCATCAGGTCCAGCAGCCGCTTGGATTCCGCCTTGAATTGCTTCTTTGCCATAATTTTGATTCCTCCATGTATATTAAATTCATTTGATAACGATGTGGTTAGCACTCTATTTATATGAGTGCTAACCGTATTCTATCGCACACGCACAGAAAAAGCAATAGGGTTCATAATTTGTTTACACTTTCGTGCTATGGAGCGCTTCCTATGATGACCTCCGTCTGCATTTTCGGACGTCTACCAGATCTCTACCGTCAAACGTTTTTACATCGAAACCGCTTGTTTCTTTGGATTGCCTCCTGTTTTTACAACGAAAAGCCGCCTGTAAGAGGCGTGACACGGCGGTGGTCGGAGGGGAACGTCGAAAAACCTCGAAATTTTTGGTCAAAACGCAGAACTTTCCGACGAAAAGGTTGGACTTACGGAGCCTACCAGAAATCGAGGTTCTGCAGGCTGTCGAAGTGATGGTCGGTGACGAGCGGGGCTTTGGTCCTGAGCGTCCCGTCACCCGCGCTGAGATGGCGGTTGTCATGGGCAAGCTGCTGAACCTGGATTACAACTACTACACTGCCATCTGTCCATTTGACGACGTCTATAACTGGGCGCGGGGCTGGGTCGGCGCCTGCTATGCCAACGGCATCGTGTCTGGCCGCGGCGAGGGCGTATATGATCCTGGCGCCACTGTGACCGCGGTCGAGGCCGCCTCCATGCTGATGCGTGCGCTGGGCTACTTCCAGTATAGCAACGACTACGCTGAGGGCTTTGAGATCGCCACCGACGCCAGCGTGTTCGCTGTGACCGACGACAACAACTGCATCGTTGCCGCCGTGGTCATCGGCAAGGACACCGCTTCCACCAAGAACTACGGCTACATCATCGACGCCAAGCGGATCACTGAGACCAGTGACAGCGATAACGTCTATGGCGAGTATGACTTCGGCAATGACCCCGATCCCGATGATTACAAGACTTACCTGATACCTTCGAAGTAGATTCCATATATACAAAGAAAACGCCCCAAAGTGGGACGTTTGCATACATTTAATGGAAATGAGGGCGCAGTGCGCCCTTTTTTGCACATCCGTGCGGGGCGGGCGGATGCGCTGGCTCAGCGCTCCCGAAGGACGGCCTGCACCACCCAGCGGGTGGCGTGGCCCTGGCCGGTACAGGTGGACAGGGTAAGAACCTTGTCCTCTGAGGCGGGGACGATGCCAGTGTTGAGAACGGAGCGTTCCAAGCAAAAGTTGATGAATTCCTGCTGCCAGCCGTTTTCCTCCACATCCAGCCGGTAGACGATCTCCCTGATCCCCACCTCGTGGGCGGCGAAAATGTCGTAGGTGCTCACACCGTCGTCCGTGGTCACATAGACGGCAGGGTGCTCCCGCCAAAAATCCTCGTTTTCGTAGCTCTTTAACACGCC
Source organism: uncultured Oscillospiraceae bacterium (assembly GCA_910584605.1). Taxonomy (GTDB): domain Bacteria; phylum Bacillota; class Clostridia; order Oscillospirales; family Oscillospiraceae; genus Lawsonibacter. Next base: position 5,149 of record CAJUAW010000048.1, on the reverse strand, counting down.
GAACATGGATTCGTTGTTCATCCGATGACCATAGAGGATCGTGTGAAATCCGCTGAAATCAGGGGCGCATGTGCACTCCATAAAAACGGCCCCCACTGCACTGCGCTCCTTGGTCCAGGTGTGGTTGAGGTAATACGTATTGTCCGAACCCTGCACCACGGGGTAGGACAAAACCGTATCCGGTATGACGATCCAGGCCGCCGCATCAGGGTTGGTCTCCCGCAGGGCGGCCAGGTCCACGCCGGACAGCAGCACCTCTAACGGGTCGGACTCCCCGTCCTCTTCGGTCTTCTCCGGGGCGTGGATGTACTGCGGAATGCCTGCCGTGCGGGCCGCAGCCTCATAGCTCCGCGCTCCCTTTTGATAGTCCAGCTGCTTCCACAGAATATATCCGCCGCTGATCAGCAGGACCAGCGCCAACAGAACGACCGCCAGACGGTATAATGTTGTCTTCATGCAAAGGGCCTCCCTTTTTCATAGAACAGCCGGGACCTTAAGGTCCCGGCTGTGTGATCAGCTGCGATCCTTCTTGCGCAGGCTCAGGAAAGCCAGTCCGCAGGCGGAGAGCAGAGTGGTGAGATACCACATGAGGGAGATATCGCCCGTCTTGGGGACGTTGGCCAGAGGCACATCCTCGTCGAGAATCTCCACGTCTTCCTCGAGGATATCTGCCAGAGGCACATCCTCATCAGGGATCTCTACATCAGGCTCTTCCACCAGAGGCACCGCATTTTCCGGGATGTCGGTGATGGGCTCGTCTCTGGGGTCCTCCCTCGGTTCCTCGGGCTCTTCGGGGTCCTCGGGGTCCTTGGGCTCTTCGGGGTCCTTGGGCTCCTCGGGGTCCTTAGGCTCCTCGGGGTCCTTAGGCTCCTCGGGGTCCTTGGGTTCTTCGGGGTCCTTAGGCTCCTCGGGGTCGGGCTGCTCCGGCTGTGTGGGCTTGCCGGTGTTCACAAACTGGATGCTCTGCACGACCTCTGGATTTTCCAGCTCCACGCCGTCAGCATTCTTGATCCGCTCGATCTTCATGTCGTCCAACACAAGGCTCTTTACGTTGATGGTTGTCTCGCCAATGGTTTTGGAAATGGTCTCCTCACCAATAATGATGGTCACCTTGTACTGGGATTTATCATAGGTAAGCCCCAGCTTGGCCAGCTCCTCGTCCTCTACCTCGGCCAGAGTGAAGACATAGGTGCCGGGTTCGGTGAAGAAGCCAGCACCGAGAAGATCGAAGGAGGCGTTGCCGTCCTTGTCATTCTTCACGGTAACCGATTTGGACTCCTCGCCCTCCAAGCCTCCGGTCATGGTGAAGGAGAAGTCGCCGCCATTCAGCTCAATCTCGTTTCCGTCCGCATCCACCCAGTCTTTATTCAGACCGGTGCTGGGAATGGAACTGATCCCCTCATCGACGTCGATCTCCTGGCCAATGATCAGCGTACCGTTGTTGGCGATGCCGCCGCCGTGGGTATACTCGGACCGGTTCCCGCTGATGAAGACCTTACCAGCGTTCATCGCAGCCTGCTTGGCCTCCTCGGTGGGGTGCGCGGTCAACACCAGGAAACGGTCCCCGAAGATGACGCCGTTGTTGCCTTCTCCCACTTCGTTCAGCTCGTTGGAGCCTTCGAGCGTAACCGAATATCCGGTCCAGTTGGCCAGATGCTTCGCCACCTCTTCAATCTGCTCCGGGGTCAGCTGTTCGCCAAGCGCCTTGTTGCTGCCCAGCATGATGTTGCCCACAACCGCGCCAGCGTTATAGTCGCCATATTGGCCGAGGCTTGCAGTGAAGATATCCTGAGCTGCCGTCACAAACAGCTTCTTCTGCTCTACGGACCACGTCGACTGAGCGGTTTTCCACACGCTGCCGCCGTCGCAGTTGCTGTTGAGGTTCTGTTCGCTGAGATTATCGAAGAAAGCGTTCCACTGCTTGTCGGTCCATCCGGAAAAATCCTGACCGCCCAGACCGTGGTTGTCGAAGAACGCGCCGCCGTTGGTGGCGTACACAAGGGTGCGCCCGGTCTGGCAGGCGGCCAGTCCGCCGCCATTGAGCGCAGCGGTGTTGTTGGAGACCACCACGTTGGTCAGCACCAGCTTGCCGTAGGTGGACACATAGATACCGCCGCCGCCCAGGTCCTTCTGGGTCTCGGTTCTGTTGTCCCGGATATAAACGTTGCCGTTTTTGCCTGTGATCTCAGCGTTTCCATTGATGTGGATGCCGCCGCCCTCGCCATCCTTGGCGACGTTGTTCTCAACGGTGCCGCCATTCATGGTGAAGTTATCCACCGTGATGCCGCCGCCGCCCTTGCCGGCTTCGTTTCCGGAGACGGTACCGCCATTTATGGTGAGGTTGCCGGCATTGATGCCGCCGCCATCGAGATTGGCCTTGTTGTCGGAGATCGTGCCATTGTTGATGGTGACGTCAGACTTGCCCGGGGCGTACACGCCGCCGCCATAGTTGTCGGCCGTATTGCCGGAAATGGAGCCGCCATTCATGGTGAAGTCGGATTGGTTCCAAGAATCATGGTCGTTCACAGTAACGCCGCCGCCATTATTGGCCTCGTTTTTGGAGATGGCGCCGTCGTTCATGGTGAAGGAGCCGCCGTTTTCAATATAGACGCCTCCGCCCTGACCGGCTGTGTTGCCGCTGATAGAGCCGCCGTCCATGGTAAACCCGCTGTCATTGACCTGCACGCCGGAGCCGGAATTGTCCTTTATCTCTCCGCCGGACATGTTGAACTCCGAGTCACCCTTCACCGTCACGCCGCCGCCAACATTATTGCTGATGGCGCCGCCGGACATGTTGAACTCGCCGTCATTCTTCACACCCACACCACCGCCTCCGCTGTATGAGGCATTGTCGCTGATGTTTCCGCCCTCCATGTTGAGGGTGCCGCCGTCTACCATGATCCCGCCGCCGCCGTCATAGATTCCAAAGCCGCCGGAGATGGTACCCTGCTCGTCGGCCTTGTCGCTGCTGGTATCCTTCAGGGTCAGATTAGCGTCCTTGTTTACGGTAATCACAGAGCCGTACTCGCCGCCTGCACCAGGAGTGCCGGCAGACGAGGTCCCTACATCAGGATCGTAGTTGTCGCTGGTGATGTCATTGCCGTTGAGGTCGATGGTGACGTTGCCGTCTTCTTTGTCAACAACGACGCCGTCCTCTTTGCCATCCTCCTTGGAGACGCTTTCGTTCAGCTGAACATTGCGGTCGCCGTCGTCGCCCTTCCAGGACTCCACGCCGTAATTGCCGGTCTCCTCATTCTTGTCTCCGTAGCCATAGTGATCCTCGCGGCCGGAGTCCGTGATGTGGGTACCGGCACTCGTGTTGCCGTCAATGGCGTTCTGGAGGTCGTCGAAGGAGGCCGCGAAGGCGTAGGAGCAGGTCATGGAAGCGACCACGGCCAGGGCCAACGCTCTGGCCAGACATTTTTTCATTGTTTTTTTCATAATCAAATTCCTTTCTTTGCATATCCGGACGCAAAGAATCCGGTAGCTGGGCTGCCGTAGCGGAATCAGGCGCACCTGATTCATACCGTAGGCCCCTTGCTTTGCAGTCCCACTGTTTCCGGTGGTTTGCCGTACCGCCTGCGTATCCTCCCGCCGCCGGCGGCGTGTGCGGCGGCGGGGGAGTTCACGGGTGGAATCACCTCCATATCCTATTCCTCCTTTGAAGTGAAATGAAAATCAGCCGCTGACCGCTTTTTCGGCGGTCTCTGCGGCAAATTCCCGCAGAAAACCATCGTGGAGCTCCTCTTCCGCCCGCTTCCGGGCCTTGACCGCGTCCTCAAACCGTCCGTAGCTGCCCAGATAGTAGCGTTTGCCCTTGAAGCAGATGGCCGCCCGCCACCGCCGCTTGGAGGTCCACCAGTCCACCCCGGGCACACCGCTGGTGTTGTTTTTCCGCACAGTCTTGGCCGCCAGCATCTCCACGCAGGTGCCGTCGATGTAGGTCAGCCCCAGCGCGGCCCTTGGGTTTCCGGCGGCGTTTTTGCAGCCGCAGCTTTTGGTGTGCCCGTTCCGCAGATGGCAGGTCTTTACCACTGTCTCTTTCCCGCAGCTGCAGCGGCACAGCCAGGCCGTCCGGCCCCCCACGTTGTCTGCTGGCCGCAGTACCGTCAGTTCTCCGTATCGCTGGCCGGTCAGGTCCAGCTTTTTCGTTGAGTGCCCCATTGCCAGTACTCCGCGCTCCCTTCCTATGTATTGACGGCTCACAAGGTGTGGGTTGTAGGCCACTTTCGCTATTGCGTTTTCTGAGCAGCTGTGGTAAAATATTTTCTATAAAATGACCAAAAACGAGATGCACCGTTCTGCAAGAACGGTTCATCCCGCTTAAGGTCATAACTCACCCTGTGTGGATTACAACCCACGCTTTATTGGCCAAATTCGACCTTGCGCCACCGCTGGAAGGTCCCGTGAGCGACCCCCAGCTCTCTCGCCGCCGCGCGGTCAGACAGCTCCCCCCGTTTCCAGGCGGCCATAACGCTCCCGTAATTTTCACCCCGCTCCTTAAAATTGCGCCCAAAGTGGACCCCTCTGGCCTTGGCTGCGGCGATGCCCTCAGCCTGGCGCTGCCGGTTGAACTCCCGTTCCGTCTGGGCCACGTAGCTCAGCAGTTGGAGGACGATGTCGGCAATCAGCACCCCGGTGAGATCCCGCCCCTGCCGGGTGTCCAGCAGAGGCATGTCCAGCACCACAATGGACGCCAGCTTTTCCTTGGTCAGCAGCCGCCACTGCTCCAGGATCTCCTCATAGTTTCGTCCAAGCCGGTCGATGCTCTTGATGACAAGGGTATCCCCGGCTTTCAGCTTGCGCATCAGCCGCCGGTATCCGGGACGGTCAAAATCCTTGCCGCTCTGCTTGTCCAGGACGATGTGTTCCACCGCCACGCCGAATTCTTTCATGGCGATGATCTGCCGCCCTTCGTTCTGCTCCCTGGTCGAAACTCGTACATATCCGTAGATGCTCATAGGTTTGCTCCTCCTTTTTGTGATAGATTCATTTTAGAGGAGCCATGATTTTATGCAATTTGAAATTGTATCCGATCTGGTTCCTCTGCTCAAGGAAGAACCACGCAGCTCGCTTATTTGAACTGTGACCTCATCTACCAAACGCCTACCAAAACCGCCCCCAATCTCCTGCGCCGCAGGAGGTTGGG
>CAJUAW010000047.1:3506-18408 GCA_910584605.1 uncultured Oscillospiraceae bacterium | reverse complement strand
CATATATGGGCGGCTGTCCACCTCTCCGGCAAAGTTGATCCCCTGATAAAAACACCGGTTTCCACGGTTGGTAAAGGTGGCATAGGTGGGCCGAAACTGTCCTGTACGGGTATCCCGCTCATGACAGTAGGGTTCACCCAGTTGGAAACCGGCCCAGCAGTCCTGTCCGCCGTTCAAACTGATAGGTGGGAGAACACTCAGATAGCTCTCATACTGCTCCGCAGTGATCTCCTGTCCCCGCTGTGCGGTAGAGATATCAAAGTTGCTTTTGAGGGGACAGTCCGCAGCCGCGCAGTCCTTGCCGCGGTAACACGGCGTTCTGTCGCCTCCCTCATAAAAGGGGTAGCAATGGCGCAGTCCATGTCCTTTCAGAATCTGCTCGGCCGCGTCAATGATCTCGCCGATGTAGGACATATCCCATTCAAGAGCCTTTTCACCCGGATCGGCCTCCTTTGCGGCAATCGCACAGGCCAGCTGATAAGCTGCATTGTCGATAAGGTCGTTCTTGGCGGTGAGAAAGGTTTCAAATCTCCCGTCCACAATAAGCACCCTCTTTCTTAAATCGCGGTTTGCTCCGCATCAAAATTCATCCTCATCCATAAGGATTTCGGCAATGGTGACAGACGCCGCACAATTCAGCTTCACCTTATCGGCCAGCTTCTTGAATGCGGCACCGATGCCGGCGTTGCCATCCACAGACACGGTATATCCCCGCTGGCTGCCGTCAACGCTCCGCACGATCACAGCATAGCGGCAGGGCTGGTGTTCCTTCTCGAACTCCTCCCGCGTCATGCAGTCCACCATATCCTTGCCGCAGTTGGGGCAGGCGGTAAAAGTGTGGCCGCAAATCTCCTCATCGTGGAGCACATCCGAGGTAAAATACTCACCGCAGGCGTCACACTGGACAATCTTGCTGCTGTCTTGGGCGGCGTCCGCGCAGGTATCGCAGACACGGAACTTTTTCCCCTCAATACTGCGATTGATGGGGCGCATATCCCAGATGGGGAACGGCCGCTGGCAATACGCACAGGTATAGTTGTTTTCCTTTTCCATGATAATCGCCTTTCTGTGTTGTTTTGCCTGGCGATAACGTTCAGGCATCTTTTGAACTGGTTTTCAAGCTATCCTCGTACTGATTTCGCAGGGCGGCGTCACGATCAAACCGGAACAACAGCGTAACGCCCCGTTTCTTCACAAGAAAAAACCATGCTTTCAGGCCGTCATTGATCTCGATAACCTCACCGGTCATAGGCAAAAAGCCGAGAATATCCGATAATAGCCGTCCTTTCGCCTCACGCTGAAATTCTGCGGCAGTCATATTGATGTGTCCCTCATGTTTTAAGGCATATTCCGGGCCGCTGGGAGTAATTTCAAGGCCCTGCCGCTTCATCAGCTCCCGGTAATACCAGGTGTTGGTATCCTTATAGGCGTAGAGCCGCAGTTCTGCGGGCTCTTTCCGTTTGGGACACCAGGACGGTGGATATACCTTCGGGTCACGCTTTTTCATCTCCCGAGGCCGTTTGCCGCCCATGCAGTATCTGCACCCGAAACGCAGGGTCAGGCCCTTGACTGGCTGGGGGGCAGTTTCCGTACACAGCAGATAATCCGGGCATTCGGCGCATCGGAACCGGCGGATTCTTCCCTCCAGCATCACGCTGCCTCGCCGCTGCCAGGCTTTGCAAGCCCTACCACAAGCATGGTCATGGCACAGCGGAACCCGGCGGCGAACGCCTGCGCCTGCAAGATATCCCCCTTTTTATGGAGCAAGGTGGACGTGCGGTCAATCAGGCTCCAAATGTCCGGAGAAACGGCCTTGTGGAGCGCGGCCTCGTTTGCGATGATCTCGGCAGTGCAGTCCGCAATTTCCTCCGGTTCCGGTTCATCGCTGGGGTCGTAGTTACCGAGGTACAGGTCAGTCAGAAAGTCCTTGGGGATGTCCTGGGGCAACTGAATCACAGGAGCCGGCGCATTGAGAGACTTTGCAATATCCTCCAACGCCTTGGTGATCCTTGGAACCGTATTCGTATAGAACTCCTGTCCCATTCTGGTCTCGTAAAAATCCATCAAATCATCCTTTCCTATTATCCGGCCTTTTTTTGCGTTGTGGATGGACCCTCCGCACCGGCACAGCCGAGACAGATCACCCGCCATTCTCCTGGGGACTTCTGGCCGCTGCGGATACGCTCCAGCAAATGTCGGTTTCCGCAGACACCGTACCGAAGAAACCGGCCTTTCCGTGTGCGGCGCTCCAATGCGTAGTACATTGGTCAGCCTCCTTCCGGCACAGCCGTCAGCCGCTTGAGTTCCTTGGTGTTGGCGTGGAACTGTGGCAAAAATGGCTTGTCCAGGTCATAGTTGTAGTAACGGTAAAAGAGGAACTGAAACATCAGGCCCTTGAGCCGCCGCTCCCCCATAGACACCGCGTTTTTGCCCAGGATAGGGAGCGCCTCAAAATCCTCCTTCAGGAAGCTACGGGCCTCTAAAGGAAAGTTCTCATAGAACCAATCCTTTACGAATACCGTGCCTCCCATGAAGTGGTGGGACCGTTCTGTGCAGAGACAGTACAGGAAGTCCCGGCCCCGTTCTCCCGGCGCCACCGTAAAGGGATACATACGGCAGACCCGTGGCCGGGCCTCATAGACGCTGCACCGGCCATCCTTCAGAAATACACAGGCATTCTCCGGCCCCTCCGTGTTCAATAGGAAGATAGGCAGGCGCTCCGCCAGTACATCAGGGTGGGTATATTGGGCCAGCAGATCCTCCGGGCCCTCAATAGGCTCACCTCTATCCCGCAGGAAACGGGAAAGGAGGTAGATGTCCATCGGCTCCAGCATGATGCTGTCCTCCACCTGGCGGCAGCAAGCCCCACAGAGCTGACAGTGAAAGGGAATGCGCTCTTTGCCTTTTACAGGTTTGATTTTCATGTTTTCATTCATTGGCATCTCCTATGAAACGCAAGGGGCGCACCGCAGGTTAAAACCCGCAGTGCGCCTCTCATGCCCTGATCTGCTCAGGCGGCCATGCACAGCATCTCCTCAGCCGCCTGCGGGAAAGGGTCCAGCAGCAGCCGGTAGTTGGTGTTCATGGTCTCAAAGCGGATCTCATCGCGCTTTTTCCGATGGATCGCCACCACACAGGAGGTGCGCAGGACACGCCCCTGATTCAGTATCAGGGCGCAGCTTCCGACCTCCAAAGGGTACATCAAAACACCGCTCAAGGTGGTGGTTTTCTTGTCGTTCACGTTCAAAACCTCCATTTCAATTCATGTATAGTTTCAGATACACACGGTACAATTCCCGCAGTAGACTGCGCACCCGCCTGGGTTCGATTCCCAGTGAGCGGGCAGTCTCCGCAATGGAGTAGCCCTGCGACCGCAAGGTCATCATCTCATACTGCGGCCGGCTGGCGGTGGAGACCAGATCATGAAGAATCAGTCTGGCCTCCAACTCCGACATCGGGTCTGGTGCAGTCACCTGGACAGTTTCCTTGTAACGCCGCTCCGCCGCCTCTCTCCGTGTCTCCGCACGGTGGAAAGACGCGATGCTCTGCTTCATGGAGCGCCACGCTATGGTAGAGAAAGCGTACCGCCGCAGTTCTGGCTTTGTCATATACCGCCTGACGGCGGAGAGAAAGCCGAGGGCGGCGATGTCATAGTAGTCATCCACAGCACGGCCCTGCTCATACAGGTAACGGTAGATCAGATTGTGGTTTTCCGCCGCGAACCGGCGCTGATCCTCTGTCAGCGCCGGTGATCCGCTCTCGGACAAATCAGTCCGGCAGTCCCCCGTACTCGCCGCTCACGATGGTGGCGCCCACGGAGAAGTGCCCCTCATTGTCAGGCATGACACGGGCGGGACGGCCCATCTCGACCTCACTGCCGGCGTTGGTCTCCCGCGCGGCGGCCCGCTGCTCCTGGATCAGCTTCAGCTGCTCTTTGAAGCTCTCCGCACAGGCTTTCACCCGGGCCAGCTCCTCGCCGGTGAAGTCATAGAGCCGCTCAAACCGGGCGACGCTGTAGTCATCTTTGCCGTTGTTTTCCTTTTTCAGGCTGATCCGAACCACACTGCCGCACAGGCCGCGGCGCCGGGCCAAAAAGGCCGAGTTCAAAAAGTTCGTGTAGGGCTTAATGCTCGTGGGGGGCAGGGACAGCTGGATGGGCATGAACCCACCGCTCTGCAGCAGATACAGAACCCGCATATTCTTGCAGGCCTTGCCTTTTCCGTTGGGGCCGGAGCCGAAGATGTTGTACCCGCAGCTGGCGCACAGGCCGCCGGGGCAGCCAACGCCCAGCTTACCGTCGTCCGACTGGCACTGGGGCGGGGTGTTGTCATCGTACTCGCTCCCCTCGGGCCAGTAGACGTTGGCGTTGTGGCTGTGGAGGATGACCCCCTCCAGGGTCTGCACATACTCCGGGTTGTCCGGGTTGTCGCCGGGCATCTCGAAGACCAGCATCCCGCTGCCGGGGATCTTGACCCGCTGGAAGCCCAGATTCAGGCCGTCCATATCCTCCGCCAACTCCTCCTGAGAGAAACCGTCGCCAGCCACCATATCAGGCAGCAGGAAAGGGGTGCGCTCCGCCAAAGTCGTGTTATTCTGGTTGCTCATGTAGAAATTCCTCCTATAAAAATATTTTGCAGGGCCGTCAGGCGGCCATACTGCTAACCTGGTTGATACGTCGGAAAATCTCCGGGTTCATGGTCATGACCGTGTAGCCGATGCTCTCCAGCTGAGAGGCGCGGTCATAGTTCTCTACGTCCTGGCTGTACCGGGTGACGGCGTTCGCCAAACCGTAGACGGTGTAGTCGGCGTCCTCAATCAGACGCTGGAGTACGCCGCCGCTCTCCGCCTCCGTAATGCCGAAACTGGAACTCGCCAGCTTGACCACACCGGGGATGTCGGCGGTGTTCAGCCGCAGATGGGTGCTCTCCCGCATCTTCCCCAGCACCTGGGCAAAGCGTGCCTCATCCACCGCCGCCCGCACTGTGTCCCGAATCTTCAGGACAAAAGCCTGATCGTCGGCAGCCAGCGTCTCTTTGGAGTAGAGGAAGAAGTTCTTATCTGTGGTGTTGACGCGGCCGATATGGGTCCGACGCGTCCTGGCCTCGTTGACCACCATGCCGTTCTTGCACACCAGTCGGAAAACCAGCGGCTGGATGCTCACAGCGCCCAACCCGGTCTCGCTGTTGGAGATCACCACGCCGGCCTGCACAATGTCGCCGGGAGTCACCTCAGCGGTGAGCCGGGGATTGACTACCTTGATATACATATAGTCCTCAGTCAACTCACAGCTCTCATAGTAAGCACCCGGCATCTCCTCGATGATGGGGAGGGTGATGTTGGCGATGTCCAGGTTGTCGATGCGGCGGTAGCGGTCGCTGAGAAACGCCCTAGCCCGCCCGTCGATGGTACGGAGCAGACGGTACTCGGAAGCGCGGCTCAGCCAACTGTTGACGTTATCCGCCAGCAGTCCCACATTCTCCGTGAGCATCTTGTCATAGTATTTCTGGGGGATGCCCAGATAGGTGCCGAGCTGCCGGTGGGCCGTCTGCTGGATGTCCAGCGGCTCGACCCGGTCGATACCCGTGTTGTCCAGAAGCCGCAGCATCGGAGCCCCGCCGCCAGCCTCCATGAGGATGTTGGCGGTGTTCACCGAGTAGTCCTGCTTGGCCTCGCTCTGACGCAGGATCTCCCGCGCCATCTCCTGAATGGTTCGTCCTGCTTTCACATTTGTCCTCCTTTTTTACCAGGCAACGATGATGCCATTGTCTTGGGTGGTGGCGGCAAGGCCGTTCTGCTCCAATACCTTTACCAGACCCGGCCAGTAGACACGCTCGGGGAAGCTGGTGAAAGCTCCCTGCGAGGTCTCTGTGCCGCCGTCCGTGGACTGTGTGCAGATCGTCCCATCCTCCTTCAGCGTCAGGCTGTGGTGGCCCCGGGATTCCAGGTCGGCTACCAGCCGCTCCAGCACCTCGCGGCCCTGCGTTTCATACCAGATACGAGGGTCCAGTGTGTCCTGTGCCGGGGCGCCGGGCTTCTCGCCGCTACTGCCGCCGATAGGGGCCACCTTGACGAGGGAACAGGACAGCTTGCCGTTCCGATCCAATGTCACATCCGCGTAGTCGTACTCCGGGATACCGCTGACGCGGATACGCCCGGTGCCGCCCTGCGCTACAAAGCCGGCGGGGTCTCGCATGACCCACTCCCACTGTGCGTCCGGGTAGGCCGATTTCAAGCAGCCGGAGATGCGGTAGTTGACGTGGCGGAGCAGCGTCTGCATGAGCGCCTGGTCAGGGTAAGCGTTTGGCTGTATCTGCTGGATAGCCCGTGCGGCGCGCCGGTTGGGGAGCACCTGCGTCAGAATAATCCAGAGGCCCCATGCGACAAACACGGCGGTCAGCAGCACAGTGCAGAGAGTGCCGCGGGTGAGGGCCAGGATGACGATCACCACGCCAATCAGGATGGAGATGCTGCCCCAAAGGGGAGTGTTCTTCTTCATTTCTGTAGCCACCTTTTTTTGATTTTTTCTCTGAAAACGCAAAAAAGAGGCCTGATACCCACTCCGTCACTGGATTATGGGGTATCAAGCCTCTTCATTTCGCCGGAATCTTTTTCCGGCAGGTCTTTCGTTGTGGCCCATACGTAAAGGGCCGCTGTCTGCTCAAAAGCATCATCCTCTCCGCCCACTGGGCTAAAATTATATATAATAAAAAGTACCGATAGGCAGACTGCTCCCTAAACAGCGCAGTCCATCCAATCGGTACTTGCGTACAATCCTAACAACGTGTGCAATACGAGTGCCTCTCGTTCCCGGCTCCACAGGAAACCGGCTCCGCGCTTTCAGCGGAGAACGCACAAACAATCAATTACATGGTCAGTTTACTTCAAAAGCCGGCGTTTGTCAACGAAAATGTTTCGATATGTTCTCCTATAATTCGACATTTAGAGCAGAGCCATGCTAAAATGTTTTTTGCTCTGCTAAAAAGAGTGTACCGCAGAAGTGAAATCTGCGGCACGCTCTTTTTGATAACAAAAGTGGGTATAGGGATTGTAAAGCAAAATCAACTTTACAAGTCAAGCTACATCATATATGCTTAACTGCGCTTTCTCTGGTAGCCTTGTAACTCAGGGCGCGGGAGATTCGCTTCTCCCAACTGTTCGTTCCGCTCCACAGACCGGGCAGGGAACCCCATCGTACCAGATAAGCCGCTTTGCATTTTCATAAGACGCCATAGAATCTACCTCCACAATTAAAGGTGTATTTGGGTACTGCCAGCTAGTTTATGCCGCAGCTCTGCAACGGCTTCGCTGACCGCGTGAATCAAATAGTCGATTTCAGCCTGTGTGTTCTCTGCACACAAGGTAAGCCGCAGAGAGCCATACGCGAGTTCGGGCGGACGCCCCAGCGCCAAAAGGACATGGCTTGGCATCATAGAACTGGAATTACAGGCGGAACCTGTTGAGGCACAGATGCCCAATTTATCCAACAACAGGACAAGGGACTCCCCTTCAATTCCCGCAAAGCTGAAATTCACATTGTTGGGTAAACGGTAGAGCGGAGAGCCGTTCAGCATGGAAGAGGGAATTGGAGAAAGACCGTCAATCAGCCGTTCCCGCAGCTCTGTAAGATAAACGGATGTTCTGTTCATACTGTCGCAGGCTTCTTCCAACGCCGCCGCCATGCCCATAATGGCTGAGACATTTTCCGTGCCGGCCCGTTTCCCACGTTCCTGTGCGCCGCCGTGAATCAAGGGGTGGAGCGGTATTCCTCTCCTGACATAAAGAGCCCCGATACCCTTGGGACCGTGAAATTTATGGGCCGACAGAGACAGCATATCAATGTTTTCCAGTTTGACATCAATGGGAAGATGCCCTACTGCCTGTACTGCGTCCGTGTGAAGCAGTACGCCGGCCTCCCGGCAAATCTGTCCGATTGGGAAAATGGGCTGGATGGTACCAATTTCGTTGTTGGCGTACATAACGGTTACAAGGCAGGTGTCTGGTCGGATTGCTGCTTTTACTTCTTCCGGCACAACCAACCCATCGCTGTGAACATTCAGAAACGTCACTTCAAAGCCATCCGCTCGCAGGGCTTCCACCGTATGAAGTACGGCGTGGTGTTCAAAGGCAGTGGTGATGATATGCTTTTTCCCATGCTCCATTCCAAACTTTGCGGCACTGAGGACGGCTTGATTATCCGCCTCACTGCCGCCGGAGGTAAAGATGATTTCATCAGGCTGGCAGCCCAGCCTTGCAGCGATCCGCTCTCTTGCATCCTGCAAGGCCATGGCAGCTTTCTGCCCCTCCGAGTGCAGGCTGGAGGGATTTCCGTAGGTCTCCATCATATAGGGCAGCATTTCCTTGATTGCCGCCGCGCACATTTTTGTGGTTGCGGCGTTATCTGCATAGACGTTCATAATGCCTCCATTCCACTTGTGTATTTCTTGCCAGCGTTTCATCGGTGGATATCACAATGAGGGAATACTGGCAAGATTCCAAACAAAAAGAAACCTGACACCCACTTTGCTACCGATTTGCTACCGATTTTCAACTGTCCACCGGATAGCCTCTGGCGGGATGTTGCTTTCAGCGGCCAGCAGCTCCCCAGTGGCCTCCTGCTCACTGGGGAATGTCTCCCGGATGCTGTAGGCCAGTAGCTCCCGGTCTTTATACCAGAACACTAAACAAGGCTCTTTCATTGTGATACCCTTTCTTTATTCGCCCCCGCCCCCACAGGGTGGCGGGGGCTTTCGGTTTTAATTCCCACTCTTAAAGACGATATGTCCGTCAATCTCAAGGACAATCTCCCCGCCAACCAGGGATGCAAAGTGCCTCGCTTGTTGTTCACCATCTTCAAAGCAATGGCAACGTTTCTCACCATGACGCCCAAAGAAATATACAAACCATTTAACCATTTTAGATACCTCTATTTCTTTTTATATCAGCTCCACCCCGGTACCGCCGGAGCGGGAGATTTTGCCTACACCGCCATCCCGTACCCGTCAGGACCGTAAACCGGTTGACAGACTGGATTGGTGCGGATACCCCCGGATATAGGTTTTAGCGGCCTCCATGTTTTCCAACTCGGACAGCAGCGGCCAATTAAGATCGATTGCCCTTTGGCCCCGGACAAAAAAGCCGTCCACAATCTGGCTGTCCTTGACGGTACTGGTATCTACCTGAAAAGCAACACAGTTTTTTCTTTCGGCAGTGGCCTGCTCAGCGGCGGTGCTTTCTGCCCGGCGACCGGCCTGGAGCACGACAGCTCTGCGGCGATTCCGGCCATGGGGGGCGTACACATCTACGAGGTACCCTGTCGCCTGGAGGTCTTCCGTTTTGCCCTTACCTTCGATAAAGTTGAAGAACGACCCAAGTAACCGGCACCACGCTCGAAGATAGATGTACTCGTTCATATTGCGTCAGTCTCCTTTACTGTTTCAAAGGGATGGGGTTTCCGTTGTCATCCACGGGCCCCACCTTGTTGTTAATCTCATGCCCGCAATACGGACAGACGTGGAAAATACGATAGCCATCAAAAATGGTTTCTTCTCCGTACTTAGAGCTTATCCCGAAATTAAAGATGAACGGGAAGTAGTCTGCGCCAAACAATAACAGCGCAGGCAAAGTGGATGAGAGCAAGGTAGTTAACGGCCTTTTTCTCAAAGCGAACCAGTAGCTTACGGAAACGGTTGAGGAAGGAATGAAGGGCTTCAACAACCCAGCGGCGGGCCCGAAAATGCGGATTTCTCTCCCGTTCTTTTTTCTCCTCACCCCTGGGGCGAATTCGGGCAATATATCCTCTTGCATCCACTTCGTCCTGGTGGCCTGTATAGCCGGCGTCCAGGCAGAGATTTTGAGGAGCCTCTTCATTGGGTTCCGGGCGTGAAATGATCACGCCGTCCAGCGTATCCGCCAACAGTTTTACGTCATGTGTGTTTGCTCCGGAGAGGATCACAGCTAAGGGAAGTCCCTTCTCATCGGTGAGAACCGAGCGTTTTGTGCCCATTTTTTCCTCGGTCTGTGGGATTCTTCCCTACAGACTCCTGCGCCAACGGCGCTTTGACCATACAGCCGTCCACACTCTGCCATTCCCAGCCGATTCCTTCCAGTTCATCGTACCGCTCCAATCCCTTGGCCCAGATCCGCTCAAAGAATCCGGCTCTTTGCCATTCCTGAAATCTCCGATGGATTGTACTTCCGCTCCCATACTCCTTTGGAACCGCTTTCCACTGACATCCTGTGCGTAGAACGTAGAAGATTCCCTCCAGCACGCTTCGGGCTGGAAGAGGCGGTCGGCCCTGCCCCGGCTTGTGTTGGTAGACTTTCTCCGGATCTCGTCTCCTGGGCGGTATTTCGTCTTTCACTGCTTCCCACAACTCATCAGATATCGTCCACGATTTGTATACTTTCCTCATTTTCTATCACCCAGACTCAGTATACCACACATCTCCTAATTTCGGGATAGGCTCTTAGTCTCTTCTAATGGCACCGATTTCCCACAGTTCTGGCATCGGCCAGGATAATAAACCGCA
This sequence comes from uncultured Oscillospiraceae bacterium, assembly GCA_910584605.1. GTDB lineage: Bacteria > Bacillota > Clostridia > Oscillospirales > Oscillospiraceae > Lawsonibacter. The sequence goes on along the minus strand of CAJUAW010000047.1, from coordinate 7,879 downwards.
ATTCTCATAATCTCTCCTCCTCATGCCGCCTGTTCCGGCGCGGATACCGCAGCAGCCCGGATCAGAGCGTCCATACACTCGAAAAATTTCTGCGAACCCCGGCCGTTTCTGGAGCGAAAGAATTGCAGACTCACACACCTTCCATCCTGGATGGTTACGCTGGACAGTCTGTCATTGATCCAGCCCTGGGTGCGGAGCGGGACGTCAATGCGGTACTGACGCATCAGGTAGTTGACAATGGAATAGTTTCTGACACTGTATTTGCTGTCATAAAATTTGACGGTGGTGTTTTGCAGAATACCGCCGTCCCGGATAACTTGAAGGGCCGACGAGACCTCCTGCTCCGCCAGTTGGTTTTGTTCCACGCAGTACGCCTTTTCTTCCTCCGCGGCGCGGGCCCGGCGGGCTTCATTCTCCGCCTGCCGTTTGGCCCGATATGCCGCAGACAGCTCCACACATTTGGCAAGGTCATTGAGCGCCAGCGCCCCAATGAAATCGGGGAATGACTGGCCACCGTTCTCCTTTGCCTTTTGATAAGTGCTGATATGTCCATTAAGTACGTTCTGAATGTACTCCGTCTGACGGGCGGGGTCGCTGCCGTACCGCTCAATTTCGTTTTGTTCCTCCGCTATCGCCGCGCTGACCGCATCATAGCCGCCGGATTTCCGCAGACGGTCGAACCACTCTTCGCGTTTTTCTTTTCCGCCGTATAGAGCTTTTGCGGCAGGCTCCAGTCCGCAGATGTCGGTCAGGGCAAAATCTGTCATGTCGAGGGGTGCAAGATAGCCGTTGACCTCCACATGGAGGATGTACTTGTCATTCTCGGCGCGGGGGTAGTCCAGGTCCGGTGCTCCGGCGGAACGCCACAGCCGGTAAGTCTGTGTGCCATCGGAAATTTCCCGTTCCAGCACTGCCCGCATCCTGCGGCCGTCGCGGTTGAACATCCCATCATAAAAGAGCGGGGTCATCAATTTGCTGTTTTCCATGTTGTCCTCCTTAACAGTACGGAGGACAGCCGCATGAGCAGCCGTCCTCCTTCGTCAAAATTATTTTCGGGAAGTCTCTTCCCACACATCGTAGTCATAGCCACCGGCGGTGTCGAAGTCGATGACACCTATGTCATGCGGCGTGCGTTTCCTTTTCTGGCGTTGAGGGCACAGCGTCTTCCGCAAAAATAGAAATCTGCGCCACAGGCGGCTGAGCAGACGCCTGTGGTCCGGCAGCATAGGCTTGAATCAGCTCGCTGATCCTATCTTCATCCAACAGCTTTGTTGCCCGGTGTTTCCAAATATCGTCCAGTTCCTCCCAACCCTGGGTGAGGATCATTTTTTCCACCTTCCGAATCCGCTGCTCCTTGGCCGCTTTCCGTCTTGCCCGTTTTTGCTCCTTGGCTGCCTTCTCGCTGTCTATTGTATGGATTACTTCTATGCCATTGGCGATATCCTGAAGATCCTGCTTGATGTCCCTGGTATTGACCTTGGCGGCACGGAGATTGATTACCTCAATTTTCAGCGTCTTATCGAAAAACAGTTCATGGTGATGGTTCAACCGGACACGATCCTCAATGGTGTGTCGGCCATATTTGACAATGGCCTCGCAGATGGTCATAGACGCCTTTCGCTTCAGCAGCTTGATGCCCTTTTCTATGACTGTCCTTGGCTGGTCGGGGAAAAGGCCCTCGCCCTTCAAGGTCCAGGATTTGCGTATGTCATAGAACACATTTCCTTTGTGCTGGTCTGTTTCCTTTGCCAGCACATCACAGTAGGTACAGCCCATGCGGGCGCAATCCGTTGGATCGTAGAAAGCCTGCCAGGTTTTGGTTGTCCGACCATAGTGGCTCTGATGGCGGCATACCCGCCCCTTGTGTTGAGCCTTGAACACCTCCCAGAGTTCGTCGGCCTCTTTCCAAACCCGATCATGCGCTTCATCGACACTGCCCGCATAGGTATATGGGCGGTCGGTCTGATGGCAGGAGCACTGATAGATAACATCATCAGAATGCAGATCGTAACGCTCGCGGTTCAAACAGGGATCGCGGAGCGGGCAGGGTTCAGAGGGAAAAACAGGACAGGTAATTACCGGATTCCCGTTTTCCGGCCTCCAGTCAATGCCGTTGTAAGACATATACCCATTCAGAAAATGGCTGCCTCCCGCCAGCAGTCCGCAGGGCGTTTCCCATACCATGGCGCGGATCGCGTCACCGGTATAGGTCCATCCACCGTAATAATCTTTGTATGGGTGTGTTCCGGGCGGCGTATCTTCCGGGCTCCAGCCCTCCGCCAACAGCCGACGGGTCAGCTCATTGAGTTCTTTCATATTCCAGGACACGGAATCAGTCCGAAATGGTTCTTCATGGTGTCTCTCAACTCCTCCACATTGATCCCATATTCTTTTGCGATGCACGCCTCGCAGACAATCGCTTTGTAGGCCAGGGCCCGGCTGCACCGCTTGTCCCAGGAGTTCACCTCTCCGCCACAGGCGGGGCAGCAGATGTCTGGATACCAGCGCAGCCTGGCGCGATCAGAATACTCAGCCATTGTTCGCTCCCAGGGGCCGGTCTGACTGATCCGTAAAGCCGTGGGCGATCAGCAGCGCGGACACTTCATTCGGGGTAGGGGCGTGGTGCCGGCTCATTTGGGTCAGTTCCTCCATAAACGCCACAAAGGTGGGCGTCTGAGTAATAGGCCACGCTTCATCGAACACCTCCAGCCGGAGAGCTGGCTTATCGCCGAGCATATACCAGCGGACAGCCAGCTCGCCCAGGGTGCCGCCCTCCGTACACTGGAGACTCAGCAGAATCTCATTTACGCCCTCTATGGGGACAACCGCAGCGTAGTTCTGACGGGAAAAGCAGGTAAAGCCCCAGAAAAGGGCTTCCCAGTCCTCCTTGGGGAAATAGACACTCAGCCGCTCCACATCCTCCGGTGGCAACGCATTGACGCTCTTTTGGCCTGCCACCGATGGTTTTTCCGCGCAGGGGGCAGGCGCAGGCTCCATAAGCTTCTCTGCGCTGCTTGACTGGGATGGATACGGATTGCCGTCCCCGTCCCGCACATCGTAGTGCCGGTCGAACACCTTGCTGTAGCCCTCTTTTCCGATGGCTCTGCAGCTGGGACACGTCCAATCATAGACGCCCCCATCGTCCAAGGGTTCATCGTCCCCGTACTCCAGTTCGCCGCCACAGATGGGGCAGATTCCTTCTTCATCTACGTCTGGGTCTTTCGTCTCCGTGCTGGTGCCCCGGATGCAGCGGATCAGTTCCGCTGTTTCCAAGCAGGCCAGTTCCTTGCAGACCGTCACGGCCTCATGGAGCTTTTCCCCGGTGTAAAATGTACCCAGGCTGGACACACAGGATGCGGTCAGCCTGGATACATCCTCGGACTGGATCATCCCACGACCATTCTGCCACAGCAGCTCCAGCGCCGTGAGTAGAAGCACGCGGTCGGTGCGGGCCAGTTTGTCAAATCGCTCAAAAATCATCGTACACACTCCTCATACAGTAAAATTATAGCAGACGGAAAAATATTTTTTCATCATCCTGGTGTCTCCTACACGAGATTGGCACACATAAAGCTGCCAAAGCTGTCATAGTCACTCCAATAGGCGGTATCGCCCTCGGAAACGGCCACATGTGCCCAAAGCTTCATTAAATCGTTGTCGTAGCTGCCAGTGTCCGCATCAAAGTTGTGGTGCAGGCAGTATGCCGTCCACAGGCTGCGGAGCTGGATGCAGGCGATTTCGGCATCAAAACCGCTTTCGTCAATAAACGAAAATATGTATTGTAGTTCGGTTGTCCGGTCCATCGTCATACCTCCATCAATCCATCTGATAATACATTCCGGCAGCATAGCCCTGTTCCTTCAAGTAATGGCTCATTGCCTCGGCGGCATAAGTCCGGGTGTAGCCCTGACCAACGCCGGGTACAGAAAAGACATAGGCTTTGCTGGAGCCAAACTCCCACTCGAAGAATCTAAGGCCCGCTAATTTAGCCGCCGCCATCACCAAAGCCTGATCCCATCCAGGTAGGCTGATCGTGGGCACGTCTAAATTGCTGGTTCCGCCGTCATCCGTCCCTTTGTGGTTCAGTCCATAGGCAAGAGCGGCTTTCAAATCGTCTGCCAGCTTTTGATATTTCCCGGTCAGTTCAGGAATATGGTACTCTTCCTTGATGGCATCAAAGAAATAAAGCGCGTCATCAACGCTGGAGCAGCGGCAGAAAGCGATCCTTTCCCTTTTGATGTCGTTCGTCAAAAGCGTTACCTGACATGCGCCGTCTGGAAATTGAACGGCGGTCAGCGTTGCGGAGCGTCCATCGGCCAGATGGATATGTCCGTCCTGCTTAATCTTCTGTTCCGTCATACTGAACTCCTCTC
>CAJUAW010000047.1:0-3496 GCA_910584605.1 uncultured Oscillospiraceae bacterium | reverse complement strand
CATAATTTTGCGCATAAGCGGCAGGGCCTTTTTCATGCGCTCGACTTCCATAGCGTGTTTTCCGGTTCTAGAGTATTTTTCAATGTACCGTTCCATTTCTTCCACCGTCTCCGGGCCCCAGCCAATCGCCGCGAGGATAACCTGTGCCCCATCGCATTTGATGGCTTTCAGCGTATCCACTTCGATTCTTCTTGCGCCGGGAAACGGCTGGAAGTGAGCCAGCCTGCATAACGGCAAGTATCCGCCAATCATGTTCTTGCCGATATTCCAGATGGTGTATCCTTGCGGAATGTGGTCTACCTGCTCGAACGTATGGCCTCTGTGGGTGATCGTTTTCTTTTCCATCTCTGTTTATCCCTTAAAACCAAATAAAGTTTTCGCCGCCGATTTCGTCAATCCGGTGCGTTATCTGATCAACCTGCTTTGTACTCAGAGGCAATGTGCCTTTGTTCCAGCTACGAATCATCTCCTCCAGAGAGGCGTCCTTCGTAGGGACAGCAAACGTGTAGGAAAAGTCATAAATTTCCTGGCCTGTGTACTCCTCATACACACTCCCTCTTCCTGCAAGGATCTGTTCCCTTTGCTCATCATAGTAGTTGACGTTTCCAAGGTACAGATGTCCATGGGCTTTTTTCATGTAGGCAATAATCGACCGGTTAAAGCTGTTGTACTGCTCATCAGCCTCTCTCAACGCACCCCATCCGCCGCTCATTCGCACATACTGGAATTGGCGTTTTCTCAAAAGGGCTACGCCGATATGGCCCTCCAGCCGTTCCTTCCAGTCTGGGCAGCGCAAATCCAGCTTTCCTTTGTTGGCGTAGTCCAGATTGAACCGGTCGTCCGTATCACTGTTTTCAAAGCTCCAAAAACAGTCCCGATAGATACACTCCGCCGGGATTTGAGTGCCATCGCGCCGCCGGATGTCATCCGCCTCTTTCCATCTGTATCTGGTCGGCTGCTGGTCCACCAAGTGGTTGTGTTCAACATCTTCCTCGGTGTAGAACAGCACTGTGTTCCTGCTGCCGGAGCGATCCGGCCGGCAGGTAACAACCCCGAACTTACCGGCAATCTCATTCAGAGCCTCAGTCTGCTGCGTATAGCGAATATCGTTTGACATCATGTTCATATTGCATACTTCCTTTTCTCTGGTTGTATCCAGTCATTTTTTATTGCTTTCTGCTGTGGAAGGGAAGTCATACCCATCCGCTTCCAGATGAGCATGACTTTTGGCTTTCTCTCATGCAACAATGTGCCGTCCAACACCTCTTTCATTAAAATAAAGGAACCGGCAGACTTCATCACATAGTCTGTCGGTTCCTTCGTTCATTTGTCCCGCAGGGTTGCGGGAACTGTCATTCTATTACGGCCCAGTGGTTCCGTTCCAAAAAATCGGAAACAGACATGACCGCATCATCGTTGGGAAAATGCTTCAAATTCCCTGTGATCAAAACAGCGCCGCAGTATTTTGCGACCTCATAAAACTTTCGATCGGCTTCGTCCACAAAAGAAATGTCCACCGGGGCAGGGATTACAGAGCGGCCTGTCTGCTTGAACCAATCCAGCAGCGCATTGATTTCGCTGGGACGAAACCGGAATTTGGGACGCTGGAGTACCTGCCGGTATTCTAGCATGATCCGGTGGTCATAGCATGGGATCAGATGCCCGCTGAGAACCAGCCCTACCGCTCTGGCGGGTGCGCCGCTTCTCGACCACAGGGCTGAGACCAGAATGTTTGTGTCGATCACAACCAGCATAGCAGGCCCCTATTCCCCGGAACGGGCGGCGGCAATCTCGGCCTCAATTTCAGCGTCCGTCATAAATCCGTTCACAGCCGCACGTTCCCGCATGGTATTGAACGCAATCATCGCCTTTGCCTGCCGGACAGCCTTCAGTGTTTCCTCCAGACTGCCGTCAGAAATATCCAGCATCAGCGTTGTGGGCTTGCCATTGTTTGTAATGACTACTTCCCCGTCTGCTGTCAGGCTGTCCCAAAGAGATTTGGGTGTTGTCCGCATATCTCGTACCGTATAAAAGTCCATACGATCACCTCCACAAACAGTATACACCAACTGTAACACGATTGTCAACGAATTGTGTTGCAAAACCGCTGACAATTCTTGAAAACGTTGCCCGTGCCTGCTGTTTCAGCGTCCGAACACCGGCCACTGCTCCTCGTAGCTGAAATCATAGCAGCTTTCGTCGTTTCTCCGGTCGATAGGATAAACACCAAGAACATGGCCGCCAAAGGTTTCCCTCCAATCTATATTTCTTCCATCTAAGCGGCGTCCTGCATAGGCAGAACACTGATATAAGCCATCTTCCCACAGGCGTCCTGGAGCAGATGGGCCATACATTTCTCAAAGTCAAAGCATGGTCCGTCATAACCCACAAGGAAACCGTGCATATTGCTGGTGCGGTACACAAAACGCACACCACAGCTGGCATGAAGTATCACCACCGCATAGAGCGTCAGGTTGGAGGCGCCGTCATAGGGGAAGATCTCCACCTCTGCGCGGCAAAAGGGCGTGTCATGGGCGGACAGCACGGCGTTGATCCGCCGGGTGTTCTCTGTCTGGTGCGCCCGGAAATGGCGGATGGCCCGCAGCTGGTCCCACAGGCTGTTGAGATAGTTGCGCTGGTCCAGCCCGATATACAGCCTCCGTCCGCTGCCAAATACCAGTGTGTAGTCTGTGTGCCCGCGATATTTGCCGGTGCAGGGTCTCTGCTCCAGCTGATAGGAGTCCTCTCCAAACAGCGTTTGCAGTTCCAGCTCCAGCGGACGGGCGATCTCAGCGTCAGTCATGGTGTTTCTCCTTCCATTCCGATTATCTGCTCTATGCTGTCCCAACTGCTGGGAACAGCCTCAAAACCGTCTGGGTCTGCCAGGACACAGCATCCAGGAGGGAGCACACAGACTCCCAATCCCAAATAGAGGCCGCATCCACTGCAGTGCATATCGGACGGCCTGATCTCATGCTCCGGTATTTCATCACCCCGCTTTCCGCATAGGGAGTGGCCAAGCGGCGCAGGCACTCTTTGAAGATACCCGCCAGTGTTCCGGGTGCTGCTGGCCTGCGCGTACACGCTCCAGCAGTTTTGGACTGCCACAGGCGGCACAGCGTTTCCAGATGATTCGGGAAGATACTCCTCTGTTTTGGGATACGCACGTTTCAAGCCAATATACCATGCTCAGCCTCCCGTCAATTTTATATATTTTTGCTGGAAACAAAAAAGAGGCATGATACCCACTCCCGTTTCTGGATTATGGGGTATCAAGCCTCTTCATTTTGCCGGAAACCTTTTTCCGGCCAGGTCTTTCGTTGTGCCCCATACGCAAAGGGCCGTTGTCCGCTCAAAAGCATCATCCTCTCTGCCCAATGGGCTAAAAATCATATATAACAAAAAGTACCGATAGGCAGACTGCTCCTTAAACAGCGCAGCCCATCCAATCGGTACTTGCGTACAATCCTAACAACGTGTGCAATACGAGTGCCTC
>CAJUAW010000046.1 GCA_910584605.1 uncultured Oscillospiraceae bacterium | reverse complement strand
AGCTCATCCACCGTCTTCTCGGCCACCAGGTGGATGTATGTGCAGGGGTGACGCTGGCCGATGCGGTGGATGCGGCTCAGGCTCTGCTCATAGGTGGCGTAGTTGAAATTCTCCGAGTAGTACACGCAGGTGTCCGCCGCTGTCAGGGTGATGCCGGTCCCGGCGGTGTCGATCTGGCCTACAAAGACCATGGTGGCCGAGTCGGTCTGGAATTGCTGGACGATGTCGCCCCGCAGCTCCTTCTTGATGTCCCCGTAGATGGCCACCGTCTTCATCCCGTGCTTGCCGGCAATGTCGCCCGCCAGCTTGATGATCTCCATCACCTCCGGGATGAACCGGGCGAAGATGACCAGCTTTTTCTTGCCCTCCACCACGTAGTCCTGGAGGATGTCGGCCAGGGCGTCCAGCTTGCCCCGGCTCACCAGCTGGGGCCTTGCGGCATCGTCCTCTACCAGGAACCCCCCGGTGAACTGCTGGAGCCGGAGCAGCTTGGTGAGGACTGTGGTGGCCGTGATGGTGCCGCCACCGTCCAACTCGGCGAAACTGTCCCGCCGGAGTTTATCGTAGATGTTCCGCTCCTTCTTGCTGAGGGTGATGTACCTGTTTTCAAAGGTCTGCTCCGGCAGGTCGAGGGCCTCCTCCTTGGTCACCCGGTAGGCGATGCTGTGTTCCTTCTTGATCAGGGCGTCCAGGTCGCGGTACTGCACGATCTGCTTACGGTTGAACCCGCCCATCACACAGTACCGCCCCCGGAAGGCGTAGAAATTCATGCCGAAGATGGTGGGGTCGAGGAAACGATACTGGCTGAAGATGTCCACCGCCTCGTTCTGCACCGGGGTGCCGGAGAGGATCAGCTTGTACCGGGCCTTGTCCCCCAGCTGGTGCATGGCCTTGCTCTGGGCGGCGTCGTGGGTCTTGATACGCTGACTCTCGTCGGCGATGATGAGGTCAGCATCATAGGCCAGGAGCCGGTCGAAGATGTCCTCCCGCCAGGTGGACTCGTAGTTGATGACGGCCACCTTCAGCGCCTCGAAGGGGAACTTGTCCAGGTCATCCAGCGCCTTGATGCGGGATTTCTTGTCGCCGAGCAACACCTTGACGGTGTACTTGAAATCGGCGTAGTCATTGAACTCCTTCGGCCAGACGGCGCAGACGCTGGTGGGCGCCACGATCAGCACCTTCTTGACCTTGCCCATCTGGTACCCGGCCCCGACCGTGGCGATGGCCGTCAGGGTCTTGCCTAACCACAGCCCATCTCAAAAAGGAATCCGAACCCCTTACCCTGGGCTGTCATGTGGCATCACCTCCTTCAGTTTCACCGTAGTGTTCCGTATAAAACTGTTTCACTTCATTCATTGCCTCAAGAGAGGCAGCGTCCGTTCGAAAAACATCAGGAACAAAGGTCAGTCGATCCGCCTTGTTGAGAAGGGCAATTCTGTTTTTCAGCTCCTCGCGGCTTTGCCCATCGTAGTAGTGGACGGTGGTCTGCTCTGGGGTGTAGGCCAGTGTCCAATTCGACGCTTCCAGCGCATCCATATTTTGAGTGAGAAAATCTTTGATTTCCTGTGTCTGCCGCCATAGGATTTTCTGGAGCTTTTTTGCCGCCGCCTCACGGATAAGCACTCCGCAGTATAGTCCGACAGGCATATCGAAGAACCGTTCATTGCATCTCTCCGTCAAGGGTTCACCCCCATCTGCTCCAGCGCGGCTTCCAGCGCCTTTTGGATGCCGCCCCGCAGTTTTTTTGCCTTATCACTGTCTGCGGCTTCGATCCGGTGTAGAGTTTCCCACATCTTCGTATAGGTCTCCTGCCAGCTCTTGAACAGCACCATGAGGGTGGTTGTATCGGGGTCAGCCTTGGATAGCTGCTTTTCAAGGGCCTGCATTCGCTCTGCGTTTTCGGCCTTGACGCGCTCCACCGCCTCAGCGGTCAAGGCATCCTTTTCCTCCTGGGTGAGCTCCCGAACCTCCGGCCCCCTGGCCTTCAAGTCGGCCAGCTCCTTCTGAGCAGCCTCCAGGGACTCCTCGGCGGCCTTGCGCTTTTCCTCGGCCTTTTTCTTGGCATCCTTGGCCTTGTCCACCTTCTCCGCCATCTCGGCGATGGCGGCCTGTCTGGCGGCCTCCACCGCCGCCGTGTCCGCCTCGGCGGGCCGACTACGGAGTTCCTCCAGCTCCTGCGCCAAGCGCGTGTGCTCCTCCTCGGCAGCCTGGGCGGAGGTGTTGGCCTCACTCAAGGCATCCTGGAGCCGCTGGGCCTTCTCCCGCTGCTTTTCCAGGGCCTCCTGAACTTCTCGCGCCTTCCTATTAGCCTCCGTTGTTTCCACATCGGCGGCGGTCAGCTTGGCTTTGTAGACACGATCCTGATCCGCAAGCTCCTCCCGGAGCCGTTCCGCTTCCTGCCGGAGACTGCGGGCCGCATCCTCGGCTGCGGCGGCCTTTTCCTCGGCCTCGTTTCTGGCTTTGAGGACCTCGTTCAGCTCCCGGACGCTCATGTGCTCCACATCATTCTCAACGGCGAACCGCTCCCGCTCCTCCTCGTCCGGGATGGCCAGGAGACTCAAAGCCTTGGAGTAGGTCAAATTCCCAAACGTCTGGGACTTTGCCTCGCCGCCGAACAAGCTCTGCTGGTCGCTCCCGTACTCTCGGAACACCCGCATGAGGTTCTGCGCCTGGGAGGGGGAGTAGTCCACCTCGTTCTTCAGATACTCGCCCCAGCTCCCGTGGGGCAATTTGGACTTGGCCTCCGTCAACCGGCGCCCAACCTCGATGGAGGCGTTGAGCACCATCCTGCCGGTCTGGTTTTTGATCGTGCGGATCTCCGCCGCCAGGATGTCTGGCGTCTTACCGGAGTCCACGGGGGTAAGGGGGATCTCCGCGGCGGCAGGCGGGCCGCCCACCCCAAAGTCCTGACTGAGGAGCTGGCCCTCAGTTACTTCCATTTCGCTCATGCTGCTGCTCCTTTCTTCTTGGGCAATTTGGGATTGCCCTTTTTGTCGCGCCTACTGCCCTTTTCCAGCCAGTCCAGCCAGGTGTCCAGAAATTCCCGGTAGACCTCCCGCGGATCGGGGGCAAAGCGGCCCTTGGTAGTATACAAGCCCTCGTTCTTAAACCCATGGATTTGCACCAGCTTGTTTCCAGACATCTCAATGGTCAACCAGGGAACACCAGGCTTTTTCGCCTCCCGCATGAACAGGATCGTCAAAGTACCATTCATGTGGCGGTCAGCGTAGCCGCCCACACAGTGCTGAAGGATACGGCCTTCGTTCAAAACTTCATCCTTGTTGGCGGGAACCCGAATCAAATATCTATCCATGGCAAAGCTGTACTTTTTCTCAAGTTCTACACGCCGCTCCTCGTAGGACAATGCCGCCAGACGATCCTTTTCTGCCTGCTCTTTTTTCCTCTCACGCTCCATTTTATTTTGATGTTTTGCTGTTGCGGAATCGTGAGCCGCACCCAGGGCTTTAGGGAGCAGGACATTTTCGCGGTGGAGCTGGTAGCCCATGGCCTCGGCAGCGGTCAGGTAATCCTCCCAGTAGCGCAGTGCGGCACCCATGCTGCTCATTCCGCCAAATCTGGCACACCCCACATTGCTGTGCAAGTAGCGGATTAGCTTTTCTGGCGGCAGGTTCCATTTTTTTGCTGCTCGGAGGGTGGGTTTAATGTTTACCCCCCTACTGATCCACTCCGCACACTCATCCAAGGAGGTGCGGCCATTCAGCCGCTTGTACAGTTCCAAAATCCGAATATCGCGGTTTGTGCCAAGGAACGCTTTCATGTCCTGACGGGGTACCTTGAAGGCTTTTGCGGGGCTGGGTTCGTCCCAGTTAATAACGGCAGCGTGTTTCACGCCCCGCTCCACGAAATCCCGAACCACATCGCTCATCCCGGCCTTCATCAGCATCTCGATCTGCCGGGGGTAAAAACAGCAGGCTGTCAGGAAGTGCAGGAATTTTGAAAATTTCTGCTCTGCCTCCTCCGCTACACAATAGCGGAAGGGGCTTTTCTGAATCTCATCCAGGCCAATCACATCGTAGCCGATGCCGTAGTCCGCGTTGGCATTGAACGGGCCGTGGATGTTCCAATGACCTTTGACCAGTGGCCCATCCTGGCGCTCAATCGAATTGAAGGGATAGTCCCACCAATACCGAGTCGTTGCCTCCACCAGCCCAGGCTTGAACCGGTACACACCCACCAACTTGGTGTTGGGCTCTCCTGTGAGGCTGTACCCTTTGTCTTTGCTGTAGTGCTTGCCGCAGTCGTAGGCCCTGGCCCACAGCGCCCCCCGATACCATCGAAGCACTACCGCCCGCCGGTACCGGCTCAGGTTGTCCCGCCCCCCGGTGTAGCGTAGCTCCTTCACAATGACCATTCTCCCGCAGAGAGGGCATTTTACAGTCGGTTTAGGTGAGTTCTGGTGTCGGTTCTTCGGCTCCCGCTGGTGGGGCTCCCACATGACCGCCGGGAAGTTCCGCTCCGGCGTGGTCACCATCATGTCTTCATCCTGCACCACCATGTGCTTGCGGCAGCAGGTAGTCCAGATCTCATCGGTGCGGGAGCGGCGGAAAATGTACGCAGGGAACAGGGCGTTAATGGCGTCCCGCTCCGCCTGGTTCAGGGGCGGAGCCTTGCCGGCGAATTGCTCGGCCTTTTCCATGCTTCTCACATCTCACGCCCCCTTACAGGAAATCCTCAAGGTCGAGGATCTTGGGGCCGGTAGCGGCGGCCTGCTGGGCGTCCTCGGCCTCCACATCGGCGCAGAGGTTGACCGTCATGTGGAACTTCACATCGGCGCCGGGGAAGTAGAACCTTACCGCCCGGCGGAACGCCTCCAGATCGGAGATCGCACTCCCGCAGCCCTTGGCCACCGCCTTCATGCACTCCGCGAAGGTGCCGCCCTGGACCACCGCCTGGGCGAACTCCGCATCCTGGCGGCAGAACCCGTCCAGGGCCTCGCACACAGCGCCCTTCATGGCGCTGGCGTACCTGTCATAGCTGCCGGAGCTCTTCTCGGCTGCCAGCTTTTTCGCCGCCTGCTCATACCATTCGTTCATAAAAAACCACCTTTCTATTGCGTCCCGCCATGAAAGGTGTTATAATCCTCTCAGGCAAGGACATTTTTCCTGATGTTTCCCAGCCACCCGGCCTCTCCGTGTTGCCGCATGGAGAGGCTTTTCATGTGCTTTTCATAGCATCACCCCACATTCTCTCTGAAGTCATCCCCCGCCAGGGCCGGGACCTGGCTCCACTGTAGGGAGGCAAGGTCAATCTCCGGGTCATCGTTCGCAGGAAGGTCAAAATACCGGCCCGTAAATGGGTTGTTGTAACGCACGCCCATGGCGTCCAGTTCTGCCATCGCCCGCTTGATTGCCATCCAGACCCACCGGGTGTTGTCAAATGTGTAAATGAAGTCGTCCGGGGCGAATACGGAAAGGTCAATTTTCATGGAGCAATATCTCCACATCATCTGTTGTGTGAACCCGTTTGCGTAGGCAGCCTTGGTTATGCTGGGGTATGCATCGATGACTGTCAGGGTTCGGTCAATCTTTACGACCGGGCTCCGATTCCATCCAGCTACCTTCTCCCGCATCCGCTCTCTTGCGAGCTCGGCCCTATCTCCTATCCCAATGTTCCAGAGGGCATTGTTCCGGCTGTCACCGTCTTTGTGATAGGCGATTATTCCTTTCGGAATCTTCCCGATGAAGGTCTCCGCCATGGCCCGTCCTATCTGCACAGTTCTTTGGTGGCCTTGCCACTTTATGACGATGTAATAGGCGTAGCCGGTTTTGGAGTGTGTGGGCGTCAGTATCTTGGGTTCTCTCAGCCTACAACCTTTTCGATGCTGATCCCGGAATGTCCTGACGCGCCCCAATGTGCTTATTTGGTAAAAGCCATCGTAGCCGGGAAGATCACGCCATTCTTCTCTGACTGGCACTCCGGCTCACCTCCAACCCAGCTTCTTCCCGCAGCAGTGGCAGTAGGAGTGGTTGGGGGTTGTCCGGCGGTTACAGCTGGGGCAGTGCCACACGCCATCCTTCAAAAAAGGCTTGCCAGCGACCTCGTACTTGCTGTGGAGGGCCTTGTACTGCTTGGCCTGGAGATGGTAGTCGTGGAGGACATCCAGGGCCTCCCCCGATGTCTTGGCTCCTTCCTTCGTGATGGCAAGCAGGATGGTAGCCGCTACGTTGCAAAGGGCCGATGCTTCCGGCTCACTTTTCCCTAATTCCACCAAGAAGATGACCATGGCGTCCAGCGTGACGTTGCTATCCATGCGCTACACCTCCCTTCGGTGCCGTCCAGCCGAAGGTCAGCATGGCCATGTTCGCGCCGCGCACCTGGTGGGCGTAGAGCGGCATCTTCACCGGGTACTTGTAGAAGGGTGTCGGCTCCTGGTTCACCCGCTCCCGGTCCACCGCGTCCTGCAGGGCGTGGAGCTCCCGCCACCGCTGCTCCACCGTGGAGGGAAGGTGGACGATGCTGGTCAGCTTGTCCAGCAGTTCGATGTCGGCGGTTCCGTAGAGGGACTGGCTTTTCTTGTCCCACTTCATCTTGTTCCAGCTCTTGATGATGGCGAACTGTACGTTGTCCACCTCCACCAGGATCAGGGTGTTGCCCTTCAGCGCCATCTTCATCTGTACTCACCACCCTTCTGTTCACGGAGGTCGGCGATCCAGTCCAGCAGCGTCCGCTTGCCGGTGTAGTAGATTGCCGGGAGCAGGAGGAGCAGGTACTCCCCGCCGATGGCTTCGTACCCACGCGCGGCCAGGGCCGCACCTTTGCCCCACATGAATGCGGTGCCAGTGATCAGGAGCACGGCCAGCAGCTCACAGGCTACCGAAACAAGGCTCCTTTTCGGTTTCATATGTAAAACTCCTTTCTGTGGTCAGGCCCGCCGCCGGTAGCTCACCCGAGCCGTCCGCAGTTCCGGTCTGGCCTGGTGCGTGGCCCGCGCCAGGTACTCGGCGATGGCCTCCTCGGTGATCCAAACCTTGCTGCCGGGCTTCCGTTGTATGTAGGCCAGCCGGCCGGTGCTGCGCTCCTGATCCAGCGTGGGCAATGACATCCCCAGCCGGGCCGCAGCCTCTTTTCGGGTCATAAGCGTCATTTGCGTCACTCCTTGTCGATTGCGTACTTGTCAGCCAACAGGAGGATGTGATATAATCCAACTGTGGCCTTTTTGTCGGTTGTAATGGGTCGCTCGCCCTGTCAGGTGTTCGCTTCACCCGGCAGGGCGCTTTTGTTTTTGCGTTGCCTCACCCTTCAGCTTGTGGTAGAATTTTGCCGGGGAAAGGGGGTGATTCAAGTGGCAAGAGTATATCGTGTGGATGTTTCTCACCTGACCGCAGAACAAAAGCGCGAGGTAGACACTAAACTGCGAACCGTATCTTTCATGGTTCTCAATCGCATGAACAAAAATGGTCTGTTGATTGCGTTCGATGCAATTGAGGAAAAACTGGGCGATTTTACATCGCTGGATGATTTCAAGTCCGCACTTAGTCTTCCAGAACAGTGTGTACTTACTGACGTCACTGGCTGGGATCTGAGGCCGTAGCTTGTAAGAGCATCTTGGGGTAGGCTGGGTCATAGTCGAAGATGATCCGGTACCTTCTGTCAACCCCCAGCATCTTGATGAACTCCGGCAACTCAGAAAGTCGTTCAATCTGTCCTGGCCTATTCAGCCACGTGCTGCTCCACTCGCCTATCGTCTCATAACCAAAGTGTGCCATCACTTCTTGGAGCGTAGGACCGTGGGCCGCATCTTCGATTTCTTCAGCAGTCAGTCGGGTGCCATCCGGCTGGCTACTTTGCTGCAGAAGGGGGGATTTTTGTGGAGTAGGATTCGATTTTAGAATTTTCGTTCACCTCCTTGTTGCCTGCGCCCTAAAGCGCATTGCTCAAGATGTGGCCAAGCGCCATTCCGAAGATAATGAGAATCACCGTGCCAATGAAATCAAGACGGAAAAGGATAAGAAACACAGCTTCCGCCATGATTTTCTTGTAGCGGCGTTCACCGTCGCTCTGACCCTCTTTCTTGAGCACCTCCATGACGTCGCTGAGTTCGCCCTGGAGCTTTTCCACTCGTTGCCTTAACGGGCTCTTCATGCGCCCACCTCCTCCGCCAGCGGGGCGTTTTTTAGAGTGGCTTTACAACAACACGCCGTTGAGAAATACCATCAATCCAAATTGATACGGAATAGGTCAGTTTCCCATCGGATTCCTTCGTTGCCTCAATATAGTCTTTTGTATAGAGGTGCCGTTTTACCAGACGGGGCTGGAGGTTCCTATCCAAGCAGAACCGATTGAATTCGTTCGGCGTGAACAGGTATCCCCGGGCAGTCAACTCCCGGCCCTCCGTCAGTTCACGAACAAATTCATCCGTGTCAATCAGCAGATTTTGACTGGTGAGGGTACTGTTTTCCATCAGTTCCTCCAACCCTTCCAAGTCTACCGATGCCTGATGGAAAAGCTGGGTAATCATCGGCAATCGTGCTACCGGTGCGGTGGCGATGATTTTTGCAATGCGGATTGCGGAATCAATGCTCAGGGTGCTTACACGTTCGGTCAAATTGTTCACCTTCTTTCTTTTCTGCCTCAACTGAAATAGTCAGACCTTGGCGGTGGGGAGATTGGTGCGTCCGAGCAAGTAATCGGTAGTCACGTTGAAGAGGTTAGCCATAGCTATAATTTTGCTGGCAGGGATTTCGGTCTTATTGCTCTGCCAATTCTTAACTGTACTGGGGCTAACACCGATGGCTGCTGCAAGGCCCTCTTTGGTCATGCCAACTCTCGCTCTTTCAGCCTCAATATTGGGGTAAGTCATGCTGTCACCTCCTTTGAGTTACTCGCTTCGGGTAACCACAGGCATATAGTATACTCATTTCGGAGAAAAGTCAAGTAGATTTTCAAAAATTATTACTCGCTATGGGTAAAAATTTCTTGATTTTTGTTTTGGCACATGGTACAATCCCCAAAATAGGAGGTGTTTACTATGGATTATGCCCTTATGCGTGAACGCTTGGTAAAGGCACGTGAGTTTATTGGTCAAAACCGCAAAGAATTTGCCGAGACACTAAATATGTCTTATCGGACTATTACCAACTATGAAAATGGGGCACGGGAACCCGGAAGCGACTATCTTGCAAAGGTAGCAGACGTGTGCGGATGCACAACTGACTGGCTTTTAGGTCTGTCAGATGATGCTCGGTGTTGCTCTCCTTATTCATCGCTCCTGGTTCAAGGCCCCGATTCGCAATTTGAGATGTTACGACGAAACTATGATAGCCTCAACGAGGAGGGCCGGGAAAAACTAACCAATTATTCCGATGACTTGGTTCAGTCTGGGAAATATAGAAAATTGAGTCAACCTCCAGTGGTTCGGGAGCATAAAAAAACGCCCATCCCCGTTTCTGAGGATGGGCAAGAAGAGTTGGAGGGATTTGTCAGGAGGTATAAGGCGAGTCTGACGGAAGGTCAGCAGCAGAAGATTCTTGAGATGATGCAAGCGATGATAGCAACACAGAAACCGCAACTATTTGCTTCTGCTCCGCAGACAGTTGCTGAAAAATTTCCCAAAACTGAGCGTCCAGGTCAATCATAAATTTCCCTTTCCACCCCGGCGTCAAGGTATGTATTTGCGCATAATGGATTATACCACAAAAAGCTGTCCATTTCTGCCATATGATGGCGGTTGTCTGCGATTTTTTTAGAAAACCCCGGTTTTTTCTGTTTTTAGCACAAACGAAGGAAGGTGTCCCCATGGCTCGACCCAAAAAGCCCACCTATGAATTCATAGCCAGTCGGGGCGAGTACAGAAAACGGCTCAAAGGGCCCAGCGGGAATCGTATCTCCGTCTATGCCAAGACCCCGGAGGAGCTGACAGCGAAAATTGCCGCCGTCCAACGGGAGATCGAGGAGGAGGTCTACCACCGGGAGAACCCCACCGTGAAGGAGTACGCTGAGAAGTGGCTCGCCATGCACGGCTCCCACATCCGCACCACCACCCTGGTGGACTACACCTCCAAGGTCAAGATTTACGTCATCGAGCCGCTGGGGGACAAGTACATGGCCGAGGTCACCCCGGACGATGTGAAGATGGCCATCAACAAGGCCGCCCAACAGTCCGCCTCCATTTACCGCAGCGTCCAGATGCTCTACAAGATGATCTTCGGCTCGGCTCTGGAGAGCCGGATCATTGATGAGTCGCCGTGCAAGAACCTAAACCCCCGCGGCGGAAAAACTCCGAAGGAAAAGAAAGCCCTCACCGATGAGCAGGTCACAACCCTCCTGGACGCGGTTCGGGGCCTGCCGCCCTATCCGTTTATCATGCTGTGCCTTTACTCTGGCCTGCGCCGAGAGGAGGCTCTCGCCCTCCAGTGGGACAGCGTATTCCTTGAGGGGGACGCCCCGCACATCACCGTTTGCCGGGCCTGGCACACGGAGCACAACAGGCCGGTCATCCTGACCGACCTAAAGACGAAGGCGGCAAAGCGGACGATCCCCATCCCGCCCCAGCTGGTGGAGTGTTTGAAGGCCGTCAAGGAGAAGTCGGCCTCGGACTTCGTGATTGCCAACCGGGACGGGGGAGCCCTTTCGGAAACGCAGTGGCGCCGGGTGTGGGGCTATGTTCGAACCCGCACCGTTAGGGAGCGGACTTATTACCGTTATGTCAATGGCCAGAAGATCCCCCACACCGTGACGCCTGTCTTGGGGGAGCGGGCCGCCCACAACAACAATGTGGTGTACAGCATCGATTTTGAGGTGACGCCTCACCAGCTGCGGCATACCTATATCACGAACCTGCTCCTGGCCGGCGTTGATGTCAAGACGGTGCAGGTGCTGGCGGGCCACGAACACGCCAAGATCACGCTGGACATCTACACGCACCTGACCTACAACCAGCCGAAGGACCTGATTTCGAAGGTTAACCAGGCATTTGCCAACAATCCAAAATAACAGTTTTTGGGGTGCATACCGGGGTGCATTAGAAATCAAAAACCGTGTAATCATTGAAAATATGGGGTTTTTCTGGATAGGGTGCAAGAAGTACGGCCTCAAGGCCGCCCGCCGCGCGCCTCAGTTCTCCAAGCGCTGATTTTATATCCGAAAACGCTCAAAAGCCCCGGAAAATTCGATTTTCCGGGGCTTTTCTTTTGAAATTTTCTGAAGCCTTTGTCTGATTTTGGCCTTGTTTGGCCCTGTTTTTTGGGTAAATATGGGCTAACCGGCCCTTTTAGATTAAAAATCCGAACCCGCCCCCGTTTTGAGGACGGTGTTCGGATTATCAGAACATGGATAAAGCGATCACGTTCGATTGGTTGGCTTTTGGGGCTGCTGTTGGGTGTTGAATGGTGGCTGCAGTA
This sequence comes from uncultured Oscillospiraceae bacterium, assembly GCA_910584605.1. Lineage (GTDB taxonomy): Bacteria > Bacillota > Clostridia > Oscillospirales > Oscillospiraceae > Lawsonibacter. The sequence goes on along the minus strand of CAJUAW010000046.1, from coordinate 9,051 downwards.
CCACGAGAAGCCAAACAATGAACTTCATTCGCGGCGATTTTGCTTTAACAAACGTCTACTCAGTTCACCGGATAGCTGGTCAGTCCAGCGGAACCAATGCCGATGGAGGCGTTAGTGCCTGGGGCAATTTCAACGGACTGGCAGGTGCTGCCGGTGAAGGCGTTGCTGCCCGAGACGGTCATCCCGGTCTGGTTCGCTCCGGAGATGTTCACCATCCCGGCGGAAATATCCAGGGAGAAGGACGTGTCCGTACCGGTGACGCTCAAAGCGTTCCAGGCGTCGCCCAGGATATCGGAGGCAATGGTGACGGTCTGGTCGACGGAGGAGGCGCAATTGACGCTGACCTTGGCCATGGAAACGGTCATGGAGCTCAGGCTGCCGGCCTCCGCTTTCGCATAGAGCCCGCTGTGACAAACCGTTATCTCATCCATACCAGAGGAGGTTACCGTGATGGAGCTGTCCGCAGGGGCGGTGAAGGCATAGACTTTCTCGCCGCTGAACTCGACATCCTCAGCCATACATTCGGGGGTGATATCTACCAGATTCAGGGTGCCGCCTGTCTGCGTTCCGCCTCTATACTCTGCGAACGTGCCGTCGGAGCAGGCCACCCGGAAGTCGGAGCTGCCCACTGTTACGCTGGAGCAGTAGACAGGATTGGCGGCAGAGGATACATGGCGTTCAAAGTCCTTCAGGTTAAACATGTCGGTGGGCAGGGCATAGGAAATGAATACCTTGTCGTAACCGCACATTTTTTCGGCAAAAGAGTGGCTCTTATAGTCCGGGGAAATCGTCAAACTATTGAACTGCGCGGGCCGGTTGGGGTCCCAGATCTGAACCACGTAATTTCCGGCGCTGTCTTTTGTGTAGCCAATAGCTACGATGGCATGCCCGCCGCCCAACTCGGTATCAGATTTCAGGAGCTTGACGCCCATCAGCAGAGGACCTTTATTTTCATCCAGGCGTTGAATCAGGGTACGCAGATTCTGTTCCTCCAGTGCGGAATCCTTATAATCGGACGACTTAGCTCGCAGGCTGTTGACCTCCGCGGTCATCTGGGAGAGATGATAGAAGTTGACCAGGTCGTTGACGCTCCCGTTAGACCGGGGAGGATTGAGGTCGTGTAGCTTAGACGCGCCGCTCTGGTAGCGGACCGGTGTTATTGCCCCATTTCTGTACAACGCGTAGACGGCGGACAAACCGTAACAGGAGCCGCTCCAGTTCTTGGCCACCCGGTCCCGGATCCACTGGGCGGAGTAGGCGGGCTCATTGCTCAACAGGAAATTGAGGGAATCATTGCTGATTGCGTAAGTGCTTCCAAAATTTTTAGAGGAATTATTGAAGCTGAAGGGGTCGTCAGGGGTCTTGGCCGTCGGGGGAGCGGGAGGGGTGGAAGGGGTGGAAGGGGCCGCGCCGGCGTAGGCCCGGTAGAGGAAAGACGCGATCTGCCCCCGGGTACAGGATTCATCCGGAGAGAAGACGGTGGGAGAGGTGCCGCTGGTGATCCCTTGCTCCATCGCCCAGGTGGCAGCGTCCCGATCCCCATGGTCCGCCATATCTTCGAAGGGGCAGGCCGCCTTAGGCTGCGGGGAGCCAAAGGCCCGCCAGATGAATCGTACCGCAAACGCTCGGGTACAGGTGTAGCCGGTATAGAGCTTGTCCCAGCGGATGATTTGCTTCTCCTTCGCCCACTGGGCCGCCTTGCAGAAGTAGTCGTCCGCCTTCACATCGGGGTAGGGAAGCTCGTCAGAGGATGGCTCCGGAGAACCGGCGGCCCGCCAAAGGAACGTGATGATCTGTTCAATGGTACACTTCGCATTCGGGGAGAAGGTGCTGGAGCTGGTCCCGTAGACAATGCCCTTCTCGACCGACCAGCGCACCGGCTCGGCGTAGTACATATCGTTCGGCACATCTGTAAAGCTGGCGGCCAGAGCGGTGAGGGGCAACGCACCTGCCAGCAGTACTATAGCCAACAGGAGGGCCAGTGTCTTACGCAGGTTTTTCATATGAATCTCTCCTTTTTATTTGTTTTAGTCAAAGACCAAAATATTACAAATGGACGCCGCATATTAAGAAAAGGTCTGCCAGAACAAATCCAAAAAGTTATAACCTTTGTTATCTCCCGCGTCCAAATCATTATAACGCAGACCGCGATACACCCCAAAGCATCCTTCGAGATAGTCTAACCGGGTCATTGGAACGGCGGCAATATCCGAGGATACGTCTAAGCCAAAGGTCTTAAATAGCTCAAGGTACCAGGAGATAGCCTTGATATAGGGGGAGTCAGAGGGTACTCCCGGTAATGTGTATATCGTGGAGGGCTCCGGACGGCCTATGATTCTCCAGCAGAGATCGTACCAATGCGGTATGGTGAAAGGGGCGCCAGGCTGGAAGCTGCCACGGTCGATGAATCCCTCATTCACAGCCCACTGCACGGCGGGGTAAAAGTAATCACCCGCCTGAACGCCGGTTATCTCGACAGTCCCCTTGGCCTGGGGACATCCCACAATACGCCACAAAAAGGTGATTGCCTCGGCATGGGTGCATATGCGTGTCGGAGAGAACTTCCCATCCCCGGTGCCGCTGGCAATCCCGATCCGGTAGGCCCAGTTGAGCAGCGGGGTATTCAGCGGCATATCCTCAAAGGGGTGGGACGGGAACGGATAATCTGCTATTGTGCCGGGTGGGAGAAGGCGGAGAAACTCTTCCAAAGGACGCAACGTCTCAAGAGGCCAGTCCTCAAAGCCTGAAACGCTGTCCATCACGACACGGTAGGTGTCGATATCAGGCTGCGCGCTTGCCTCCTGATCCTCATTGATCTCGCTGAAAAACGTCCGGCCAGCCACCCGGGCCAAGGCGGCCTTCTGCCCCGCGCAAGTACCGCTAAGCTCCGTAACCTGCTGTGCCCGCCCAAAATCCCAGGGGGTCACAATATAGAACGAATATTCTGCGCCAGCGCCGTAGGCGGCCACGTAGGCGGCGCGGTTTTCTGGCTCTGTTTGAAGATACAGAGAGATTCTGCCCCCGGTGCTTGTCGCGTCGATATAGTCATAGTCGTAGATCTCGTCGATCGACGCAGCCGCGTCGATCGTGTCCGCAGTAGCAGTAAAAATTTCAACGGCGAGGTTCCGAGCGGCGGGGTCAGTGTTGGTAATGGTGTAAAATCCCACAGGCAGAGTTAAATAAGTGTCCTGCTGCATCTGTGAAGCGCCGGCTTCTGCCGTCGCACCGGCCAAAGTCATGCCCACCGTGATGATCTGCTGGATTTTATCCGGGCGGTTGGTAGACAGCCAGCCGTTGCGCACCACCGCGATCACCTCATTGTGCTCATCCCGGATTTCAGCGTTATAGGTGTTGATCCACATCATCGCAACATCTTCTTCGCTGTATAGAGAATTCTCAGCGGTCCCCCGCTCACTCCACACCCGATTATAATCAGCGTATGTGACGCAGGTAATGGAGCTGTTCGGCTGACCGTTGCCCCACACCAGCGGCGGAAGCTCCTGGCCAGAGCTGGCCGTCAGTCCAACAAGCTCATACTCCCAGCCGGTGTACGCCCCATCGATGTCCTTCGTCAAGGTGATATGGCGCTGCTCGTTCCCAGGATAGTTGCAGTCGTAGATCATCAGCCAGCTCTCAGTGGCGCTCTTTTCCACCAGCTCATAGCCCACCACCGCATGTCCGCCGGGGCCGCCGCTGCGGTCCTGGCCGTAGATCAGGATGACGGGGGCAAAATTCCCGCTGCCGGCAAACTGCTCCACGGCCTGGCAGATACCGTCTAAATTGTTCATGTAGTGCACTCGGGCATCGTTAAATTTCCCGGACAGCTGGCTGATCTGCATGGTCTCCACGAACTCCTGCACTGTCATGTCCAGGCCGCTGTCCTTATCAGTCAGTCCCAGGTCAGACAAACGTGCGGCACGGGGGTTAAAGTCAGAGGGGGTAATACCGTTGCTGTGCTGGAAGACCAGGCCGCTGGTGGTAGACATGCCAAAGCAGTTCCCGCTCCAGCTGCCCTGCATCGTGTAGAGGGTATGGGCCAGAGGGGTGGCCCCAAAGACCGCCTGGTAGCGTTCCAGGGGGATGGTGTAGTCCTGGTCGTAGCCGAAGCCCTGGGCGCTGTTGTCAAAGCGGTAGGTCAGCTCGGATACACGGCCCTTTTCATCAGCGTTTTCTACCCAGCGGGCGTAGAGCGTGTGGTCGAACGGCCACTGGCACAGGGCGCCCTCTGTAACCTGTACGTTTCCGCCGGCGGAGGTATACCAGCCGGCGAAGGAGTACCCCTCCCGTACAGGCACAGGCAAAATACTGTAGACGGACCCGTAGGTGGCCGGCACGCTGGAAGTTGCAACTGTACCTCCAGCGGTGTCAAAACTCACGGTACACTGCACCGGGGTCCAGTAGGCGTACAGAGTGACAAACGCTCCGGCAGGGACCTCCGTGGATGAGGAGACTTGATTTCCATCCTTCTCCGCATCATACCACCCGGCGAAGACATACCCGTACCGGGTGGGCGTGGGCAGCGTGCCGTAAGTACCGTCCGTCGTCTCTTTGCTGGCAGGGTCTACCGTCCCGCCTGTGGCATCGAAATACACTGTGGTGGAACTGACCGCCAGGGCCGTCCCCGGCAGCAGGCCCAACAAAAAAACAAGGACTAAAAGCAAGCTGACAGGCTTTTTTAGACACTTCATATGTATTTCCCCTTATTACAGTATTCATGCGCTGTTCCTTGCTGACTTCCGACGGTTTGCGGCGAAAAAAAGTGCTGACCTCCCAGCTGCCGGAGTTCGATGCAGAATCTCTTCATTTTGACAAAATGATTCTTTCGATGATGAACCAGATGACTTGAAGTAATCTGCATAAACTCCATATTATTATACACGTGCTAGTTCGTTTTTGCAACCTGTATTTCATAACACGCCCGAACTCAAAATCGTAAAATCGGATGGCCGCCCAGTCCCCTGCCGGAAAACCACCCCAGCATCTACCAAATGGATTTGCGTTTCTTGACGGTATGTGGTATGTTAAGATACTACCGGCGCCAGTCAGAACATCAGGAGGGTCTGCTCATGCGCATCATCATCGCCCCGGCGAAGAAAATGGTAACCGATACAGACAGCTTTGCCGTGGACGGCCTGCCTCAGTTTCTGGAGCAGACGGAACGGCTAAATGCTGTCCTTCAGGGCATGTCCCCCAAGGAGCTGCAGGCCCTCTGGAGGTGCAGCGATGCCATCGCCAGGCTGAACGTGGAGCGTCTGGAGCAGATGGATCTGCGCCGCAATCTCACCCCGGCGGTCATGGCCTACGAGGGCATCCAGTACCGCTACATGGCCCCCGGCGTGATGGCGGCGGCCCACCTGAACTACCTCCGAGAGCATCTGCGCATCCTCTCCGGCTTCTACGGTCTGCTGCGGCCCTTCAACGGCGTGATCCCCTACCGGCTGGAGATGCAGGCCAAGCTGCCGGTAAACGGCTGCCTGGACCTGTATCAGTTCTGGGGGGACTGTCTGGCCCGGCAGCTGGCCTCGGAATCAGACCTGGTGCTGAATCTGGCCTCCAAGGAGTACAGCAAGGCGGTGGAGCCGCATTTGCCGAAGGCCGTCCGGTTCATCACCTGCGTCTTTGGGGAACAAAAGGATGGCAAGGTCATCGAAAAGGGTACCCAGTGCAAGATGGCTCGGGGCGAGATGGTGCGCTGGCTGGCGGAACACAATATCACCGATGCCGCCGATATTCAGACCTTCGACCGGCTGGATTACCAGTTCCAGCCTTCCCTGTCAACAGAGAAGCATAAGGTATTCCTCAAAGCAGACTCCCAAAGGCGGACCCCTTAACAGCTTCTGCTCGGATCAGCGCGGAAGCTGGTCAGGACGATGCGAGCTGGGCATGCCTCTCCGGCCAGGCAAAGAGAAGCGCACCGCAAAGGGCATTGACGCACATCCCGGAGCCAATCAGACAACAGACCCGCCGCAACTGCATTTCGCAGATTGCGGCGGGATTTTTTTATCCTGGTGAAGCGAATGAAAGGGAGACCCACTGGCCCCACAAAGGGATGGCGCACAGACGGGCATCCAGGACCGCCTTTCCGGACAGCTTAGAGAGAATCCGAGTGCAGGCGTTCAATTGGGCCTCATACTCCCCGGCAAGGCGGCGGCGGTAGGCTTCGCCACCCTCTCCGGGCCGGAGCTGGTCAGTCTTATAGTCTACAATGTACCAGCCCTCCTCTGTGAGAATGGCCAGATCCAGGATACCGGAGACGCTGATGCTCCCTGCAAAATCCTCCCGGCAGTCCAGCCGGTCCCGGAGAAATTGCCAGTTCTCGTCCTCCCGGGACAGCACCAAGTGGAAGGGCAGCTCGCAGTAACAGGTCCCCGCCCCGGTCAGGCGGCGGAGGGGGGAATGTTCGTCGAACCAGAACGAAATTGCCTGTTTCACCTGCCCAAACCCCAGCTGTTCCGTGGCCTTAGTGTAGAGATAGTATTGCAGCTTGCTGTCGGACTCCCGGAAGAACGTCCCGATCCTCCCAGTCTTATCGCCAAATCCCTGCCGTTGGGCAGCCAGCTGCGCTTGGAAAGGCCGGTCTTTTCCACCTGGGGGACCTTGAGCATGTATTGGAAGTAGAACTGCCGGGGACATTTCATCGCCAACTCCAGGGAGGAGGCGGAGAAGACAAAGTCCTCCGGCATTTCCGTCTTCTCCACGGTCGGGATAGTCGGGGCGGTCCTTCCATGCCCCTTCAGCCAGCGATCCGCCCCGGTGAGCGACACCGGCCGGTGGTAGCCGAAGAGGACAGGGCCGGCTGTCTCCCGCAGCTTTTCGTAGACGGGCGAGGGATGCATGGCAAGTATTTTCTCCGTATCGAAGCAGCTGTAGGAGAGGGTGACCTCCCCCTTGGCAGCGGCCAGGACGGTGCCAAGGTAATACACCGGCAGCTCTGCCCCGGAATTGGAGCTTGGGACCCCCAGGGCCGCGCGTTCCTCGTCCCGCAGCAGAGGGGACCCCCGGCCCGAAGCGGTGAGGGCGTCCCGTCCCAGGCCCAGGACATAGGTATAGGGCCGGTCCAGGAATGCGCCTTTGGACAGGGGCGCGGCATGAACCGCACCGTCCCGGGGGGCGGCGGACTGCCAGGGGGTTCGACCGGCGGCATCCAGCAGCTCCGGAAGCAGCGCGAAAAAACTCCCGCCTGGGGCATTCCCCGCCATGTTTTCCAACGCGGAGAGAAGTGCGGCACACTCCGGCGCCCGAGCCTGGGGCAGCCGCTTCACATACCACTCCTGCAGAAAGGGCCGCAGAAGAGCCAACCCCTCCTCCACCCTGGTGTCCTCATCAAACAGCGCTTGGATCGTCCCGCAAAACGCGATCCAGTCGCCGCACCTTTCCAAAAGCTGTTCCGCCGGGCTGTCACGTTGGGTCCGCTCCAGACAGCTCAAATAGCGGGCGAGCTGGCCTCCCACATGCCTTTCCCGCAAATACTTCAAAAACGCCGCCCCGTGAGGCACGACCAGCCCGCCCGCCATCAGGCCGGGCAGGCCCTCCACCGGACAGCCGCTGCCGTACCACAACGCCAGCGCCCGGAGCAGCGGCAGCAGCGTCCCCTGGCAGCAGCGTCCCCTTCTTCAGGGGGACGCCGCCCTCCAAGGTCAAAGGAACGCCCAGGCGAGCTGCCTGTTCCTGGAGCAGGAGCAGATCCTTCGGCTTGGCGCAGAGGATGGCCGCCTGCCCAAAGGGGATCTGACGCTCCAGCAGGTCGTAAAACGGAAACAGCACCTCGTTTTCCTGCCCGTAGCCCTTGACGAAGCGCAGACAGGCAGCGGGCGGCGCTGGCAGCCAGAAGCTGGCGGCCCATGGACATGGTGGGGGCGACCAGCACCGCCTCAAAGCCAGGGCGGGTCTGCAAAAACCGGTGCAGAGCCGCAAGGGTTTCTTCCATCGGTATCTTGACTCCTTTCACAGGAAACACACTCACTGGCCGTCATTATATACCCCAGGGCCAAATTAAGCAAGAAAAGAGGTTTTTTGTGACGTGTAAATATCTGTTTGATCCGGCTCAGGATTGCTTCTATGAAACGAAACCATAGATTGCCAAATATAAACACAGCCGCCAGGAACAACAGGAACGCTCCGACGTTTCCCCAAAGCATCCCTGCCTCACTTTATTGCGAACCGATTCATAAAGAAGTCGGTAAAAGCGGCCAGCTCATCCTCCTGGGACACATAAACATACAACGTTTCATCTTCCAGCCAGTCATAGGCATTGATGCCGATATACCCTTTTTTGTCCGGGTAAATGATAAAGGCGTCCGTAGGATATCGATTCCGGTAGGCTTTCAAAATTTCAGAACGGCGATAATAGGCCGGATCACCGCAGCCAGAAAGATCAGGAACGGTAGGCACAACCACAATCGTTTGGCTGCTCTCATTCCAGCCAACAATCAAATTCCCGATTTTCGTTTTGCTGCCGTGAACAAACCCATAGTTGAACCGGCTCACATCCTCGGTATATCCGAAGATCAGCCTGTAATCGTCCCCGTTCTCTACGACCTGGTTAAACAACAGGCGCATTTTATTCGCGTTTGCAGCGCTCTTTTCCATGTCAATTTTGGGGCCCTGAAACAGCTTGCTAAAAAATCCCATAATCTTTTCCTCCCTGATTTTTAATATTGACTCCATAACAGAGCTATATATCACTTCAGGTGCAACATGCTCCCAAAGCAACAAACAGATTCATTGTGCGTTCTCCTGCGGAGTTGGCTGTATTTCTTAAAAATAAATTCAAATTTTCAAATTTGTTTTTATTTTGAGTGAAGCAATGTCCGCCTGAATATAACGCCGAAACGCATATTCGGACGGACTCGCTTATTTCTGTTTTTCAGAGTGCCGGTGCCTCCTTTAATTTCTCCAGGGCGTCCACAATTGCATTAAGCTGAAATTCCATCGTCTCCTCCGCCGCTTCGGGAACAAAGAAAGGGAGGGTATCCGGAATAGCCCTGCGTATCACCATTGCCGTCAGGCTTAAATTCGTAAATAGATTGATCTTTGCCGGATCAGATCGGA
>CAJUAW010000045.1 GCA_910584605.1 uncultured Oscillospiraceae bacterium | reverse complement strand
CCTTGCGAGCACTGGCACCTGAAGCCAGCGAGTCTACCAATTCCACCACTCGCGCGTGTGGCACTCGCTCAGTGCAAGAGAGATAATACCACATTCTCTTCCAGCTGTCAACACTTTTTGAGAATTTTTTCATTTCTTTTTTGCAGCCCTCTCCCGCAGGGGCCAGCGCAGTTTGAACCGAACCGCTCTTGACAGCGGCTGGGGCGTTCTGCTATACTGGACGGGCGGCAGGAAGCCGCAGACGGGCCAGAAGGCCCCAGGCACCCACACAATCAAAACAAGAACCCATTCGTCCGGCGCAGAAGGCCGGGCGCTGCCAGAAGGCATACCGTACCGGTATGCCTTTTTTCGTATTTAAGGAGGGACCGGCTGTGACACTGGACGCTTTTTTTCAAACAAACCCCCGGACGGCGCTGGCTTTTTCCGGCGGGGTGGATTCCGCCTATCTGCTGTGGGCGGGGGTCCAGGCAGGGACGGAGGTACAGCCCTATTTTGTCAAAACCCCCTTCCAGCCCCAGTTTGAGCTGGAGGACGCCCGCCGCCTGTGCGGGCAAGCAGGTGTGGAGCTGGTGGTCCTGGACTACGACATCCTCTCCGATGGGACCGTGGCCGCCAACCCGCCCGACCGGTGCTACCACTGCAAGAAACGTCTGTTTTCCCTGTTAAAGGAGCGGGCGGCTTTCGATGGCTTTTCCCTGCTGCTGGACGGCACCAACGCCTCGGACGACGCCGGGGACCGCCCCGGCATGCGGGCCTTGCGGGAGCTGGAGGTCCGCTCCCCTCTGCGGGAGTGCGGGCTGACCAAGGAGCGCATCCGGGTCCTGTCCCGGCAGGCGGGGCTGTTCACCTGGGACAAGCCCTCCTACGCCTGCCTGGCCACCCGGGTCCCCACCGGGCGGACCATCACCCCGGAGGATCTGGAGCGCGTCGAAACAGGGGAGGCGGCCCTGGCCGCCCTGGGCTTCCGGGACTTCCGCCTGCGGCTGGCGGCGGAGGGGTGCAGGCTCCAGCTTGTAGAGGAGCAGTTTTCCCTGCTTCCGGAGCGGCGGGCGGAGCTTCTGTCCGCCCTGGAACCCCTGTTTTCCCAGATCACCCTGGACCTGCGCCCCAGGGCCCCTATCGACTAAGGAGGTATCTATGGACAACCGGCACGACATGTTACAGCTCCTGCGCCAGGTGGCGGAGGGGACCATCCCCCCGGAGGAGGCCCTGCTCCAGCTGAAGCAGGAGCCCTTCCAGGACCTGGGCTACGCCAAGGTGGACCTTCACCGGGGAATCCGCCAGGGGGCGGCGGAGGTCATTTACGGCGCGGGCAAGACCCCGGAGCAGATCGCCGGCATCGCCGCCGCTATGGGCGCGCGGGGGTGCAAAAACGTTCTCATCACCCGGCTGAGCCCGGAGGCGGCGGAGCAGGTGGGACAGTCCGTCCCCCTGGACTACCGCCCCCTTCCCCGGCTGGCCGTCGCGTTCCCCGGGGAGCGGCGGGAGTTGGGCAGCATCGTGGTGGCCACCGGCGGCACCAGCGACATGCCCGTGGCCGAGGAGGCCGCCCTCACCGCTGAGGTGCTGAGCAACCGGGTCACCCGGCTGTACGACGTGGGTGTGGCAGGACTGCACAGGCTGCTGGCCAATCTGGAACCGCTGATGTCCGCCCGGTGCGTCATTGCCGTGGCCGGGATGGAGGGGGCGCTGGCCTCGGTCATCGGCGGACTGGTGGACTGCCCCGTCATTGCCGTACCTACCAGCGTGGGCTACGGGGCCAGCTTCGGCGGACTGTCCGCCCTGCTGGCCATGCTGAATTCCTGCGCCTCCGGGTGCAGCGTGGTCAATATCGACAACGGCTTCGGGGCCGGGTATCTGGCCAGCAGGATCAATCAAATGGAGGGTTTACAATGAAGACGCTTTATCTGGAATGCAAGATGGGGGCGGCAGGGGATATGCTCATGGCCGCGCTGTACGAGCTGCTGGACCAGGACCAGCGGGAGGAATTTCTCCGCACAATGAACCACCTGGGCCTGCCCGGGATGGAGGTGGCCCCTGTCCCCGCCAAAACCGGCGGCATCGCGGGCACTCACATGCAGGTAACGGTCCACGGCCGCGAGGAGCACGAGCATGACCACCACCATGAACATGACCACGAGCACGGTCACGACCATGAGCACGACCATGAGCACCATCACGACCACGCCACACCGGGGCACATTGCGGAACTCATCGACGGGCTGCCCCTGCCCCAGGCGGTGAAGGACCAGGCCCGCAGCGTCTACGCCGCCATCGCCCAGGCAGAGGCCCAGGCCCACGGCTGCGCAGTGGGGGACGTCCACTACCACGAAGTGGGGGCGCTGGACGCGGTGGCCGACGTGACCGGGGTGTGCTATGCCCTCCACCTGCTGGACGTGGACTGTGTGACCGCCTCCCCCGTCCACGTGGGCAGCGGGACGGTGCGCTGCGCCCACGGGATCATGCCCGTCCCCGCTCCCGCCACCGCCGCCCTGCTGAAGGGAGTGCCCGTCTACGGCGGAGCGGTCCAGGGGGAGCTGTGCACCCCCACTGGGGCCGCCCTTCTGAAAACCTTCGTCCAGAGCTTTGGTCCCATGCCCCTTATGACCACGGAGAAAACCGGCTATGGAGTGGGTACCAAGGAGTTTCCCCAGCAGGCCAACTGCCTCCGCGCCTTCCTGGGAGAGAGCCAGGAGGGGGCCAACGGGGAAATAACGGAACTGGTGTGCAATGTTGACGACATGACCCCCGAGGCCCTGGCCTTCGCGTGTGCCCGGCTGCTGGAGGGGGGCGCGCTGGACGTGTACACCACCCCCGGCACCATGAAGAAGGGACGGCCCGGCTGGGTACTCACCGTGCTGTGCAAGCCCGACCATGAGCAGGAGCTGGTCCGTCAGATTTTTCTCCACACCACCACCAACGGCCTGCGCTCCCGCCTGTCGCAGAAGCTGTACCTCAAGCCCGACATCCGGCAGGTCCAAACCCAGTGGGGGCCGGTGGGGGTGAAAATCGCCAAGGGCTTCGGCGTCACCCATGCCAAACCGGAGTTCGAGGACGTGGCCGCCCTGGCCCGGGAGAACGGCCTGCCCTACCAGACCGTATTTCAGGCCGCCCTGCGGCAGCTGGAGGGCTGATATGCGACGGAATTTCTTCCCGCTCCTCCTGGCCCTGGCCCTGCTGGCTGGCTGTCAGGGGCCGGAGGCCCCCGCTCCCCGGGACAGCTCCTCGGTCACCGTGGTCATGCCCCCCACCTCCGAGCCGGAGGCCGGCTTTGATCCCGCCTTCGGCTGGGGAGCGGGGGAGCACGTCCACGAGCCGCTGATCCAGTCCACCCTGACGGTGACCAACCCCGACCTGACCATCGGCTACGACCTGGCCGCCTCCATGGAGGCCAGTGAGGACGGCCTGACCTGGACGGTCACCCTCCGGGACGACGCAGCATTCACCGACGGAGAACCCCTCACCGCCGCCGACGCGGCCTTCACCTACAACACGGTGAAAAGCACCAGCTCGGTGAACGACTTCACCATGCTGGACTACGCCGAGGCGGTGGACGAGACCACCGTGGTCTTCCACATGACCCGCCCCTTCTCCATCTGGCCCTACACCATGGCCATCACCGGCATCCTCCCGGAGCACGCCTACGACCCCGCCGTCTACGGCTCCAGCCCGGTCGGCTCGGGGCGGTATATCCTGAAACAGTGGGACCGGGGCCAGCAGGTCATTCTGGAGGCCAACCCGGATTACTACGGTGAACCGCCCCGGATGGAGCGGGTGGTCATCCTGTTCATGGAGGAGGACGCCGCCTTTCTGGCCGTCCAGGCGGGCCAGGCCGACCTGGCTTACACCTCCGCCGTCTACTCCGACCAGAGCGTGGACGGCTACTCTCTGCTGTCTGTGAAAACGGTAGACAACCGGGGGATCAACCTGCCCGCCTGGAACAACGCTTTTACCGCCGACCCCCTGGTCCGTCACGCTATCAATCTGGGGGTGGACCGGCAGGCCATCATTGACCACGTTCTCAATGGATACGGTACCCCCGCTTACAGCGTGTGCGACGGCCTGCCCTGGTGGTACAGCGCCACCGCCGAGGCATCGGATGACCCGGAACAGGCAAGGGCCTTACTGGATCAGGCGGGCTGGCTTCCCGGGCCGGACGGGGTCCGGGAGAAGAACGGGGTCCGGGCGGCCCTCACCGTCCACTACGCCGCTGGGGACTCGGTTCGCCAGGGAATCGCCGCCGAGCTGGCCAACCAGCTCCGAGAGCTGGGCATTGAGACGGATATCAGGGGGGTGGGCTGGGACACCGCCTATGACGACGCCCTGTCCAACCCCCTGGTCTGGGGCTGGGGGGCCCACACCCCCATGGAGCTGTACAACATCTACCACACCGCCCCCGGCTCGGACAGCGCCCTGTACTCCCCCTACGCCAACCAGAGCGCGGACGAACTGATGGACGCGGCCCTGGCCTGTCCCGGCCTGGAGGAATCCTATGCCCTGTGGCAAGAGGCCCAGGCGGAGATCGCCCAGGATGCGCCCTGGGTGTGGCTGGTAAACGTGGACCATCTGTACTGGGTCCGGGAGGGCCTGGCGGTGGCAGAGCAGAAGCTCCACCCCCACGGCCATGGGTGGTCCATCGTCAACAACATCGATCAATGGAGCTGGACATGAGACACCGACTGCAATTTACCGCCCAAAAGCTGATCCGCATGGCCCTCCTCCTGCTGGGGGTGAGCCTGGCCGCCTTTCTGCTGATGGACGCCTCCCCTTTGGATCCCCTCCAGACCAACCTGGGCCAGGCGGCGCTGGGGAGCCTGTCCCCGGAGCAGCTCGCCCGGCTGCGGGAATACTGGGGGGTGGATACGCCGGCGGCGGAGCGGTATCTCAGCTGGCTCCGGGACGCGCTCCGGGGGGAGCTGGGCCTCTCCCTCCTCTACCGCCAGCCGGTGGCGGAGGCCATCGGCCAGCGGCTGGCCAGCTCCCTGTGGCTGCTGTTGGCCGCCTGGCTGCTGTCTGGGGCGCTGGGGCTTTCGCTGGGCATTCTGGCCGGGGCCAATCGGGGCCGCTGGCCAGACCAGCTGGTGCGGGGACTGTGCCTGACCCTGTCCAGCACCCCCTCCTTCTGGCTGGGGCTGCTGTTGATGATGGTCTTCTCCGTGTGGCTGCGGGTGCTGCCGGTGGGCTTTTCCGTCCCCATCGGGGCGGAGGCCGCCGCCGTCACCCTGGGCCAGCGGCTGCGCCACGCCCTCCTGCCCGCCCTCACCCTGTCTGTCACCGGCGCGTCCAGCATCGCCCTCCACACCAGGGAGAAGACGGCGGACGTAATGGACAGCGACTACATCCTCTTCGCCCGGGCCAGAGGGGAGGGGCACATCGTCCTGCGCCATGTGCCCCGCAACGTGGCCCTGCCCGCCCTCACCCTCCAATTCGCCTCCATTGGAGAGGTCATCGGAGGCTCGGTGCTGGTGGAGCAGGTCTTCTCATACCCCGGACTGGGACAGGCGGCGGTGGCCGCCGGGCTGGGGGGCGACGCGCCCCTGCTGCTGGGCATCACCGTCGTCACCGCCGCCCTGGTCTTCTCTGGAAACCTCATCGCTGATCTGCTCTACGGGGTACTCGATCCCCGCATCCGAAGGGGGGCGGCCAGGACATGAACAACCGCCGGAGGACCACCCTGCTCCTGCTGGCCGCCGCCTGCCTGTTGCTGGCCGCCGCCGCCCTCGCCGGGGCCTCCCTGCCGGAGACGGCCTTCGCCGCCGACTTCTCCCGCAAAAACCTCCCTCCCTGCCCCGCTTTCCCCTTCGGCACCGACTGGATGGGCCGGGACATGCTGAAACGCACCCTGGCTGGGCTGTCCCTGTCCATCCGGGTGGGAGCGCTGACCGCCTGCGTCAGCGCCGTCCTGGCCCTGACCCTGGGGACGGCCTCCGCCCTGCTGGGCGGCTGGGTTGACGGGGCCGTTGGCTGGCTCATCGACCTGGTGATGGGGGTCCCCCACATCCTGCTCATCCTCCTCATCTCCCTGGCCTGCGGGCGGGGCTTCTGGGGGGTGACGGCGGGGGTGGCCCTCACCCACTGGACCTCTCTGGCCCGACTGATGCGGGGGGAGCTGCTGGCCCTGAAGAGCGCACCCTGGCTCCGGATGGCCCGGCGGCTGGGGGTTTCGCGAAGAAAACTCCTCAACCATCTGCTCCCCCACCTGCTGCCCCAGTTTTTGACCGGCCTGATTCTTCAGTTCCCCCACGCGATCCTCCACGAGGCCAGCGTTACCTTTTTGGGCTTCGGCCTGTCTCCGGACCAGCCCGCCATCGGGGTAATTCTGGAGGAGAGCATGGCCTACCTCACCACCGGGCGGTGGTGGCTGGCCCTGTTCCCCGGACTGGCCCTGGTGGGGGTGGTGCTGCTCTTCGCCTGGATGGGGGAGCGGCTGCGTCTGCTGCTGGCCCCGGCCACCGCTCAGGAATAGGAGGCTCTATGGAACCGCTTTTGACTGTGGAACATCTGTCCATCTCCTTCACCCGCTATGGCCGGGGGCTGTCCCGGGTGGAGCTGAACCCCATCCGGGACCTGTCCCTCTCCCTGGAGGCGGGCCAGGTGACGGCAGTGGTAGGGGCCAGTGGCTCGGGCAAGAGCCTGCTGGCCCACGCCATCCTCCACCTTCTCCCCCGAAACGCCCGGGTGTCCGGAATCCTCCGCTACGGCGGCGCGCCCCTCACCCAGGCGCGGGCGGAGGCCCTCCGGGGCCGGGAGATTGCCCTCATCCCTCAGGGGGTGACCTGGCTGGACCCCATGATGAAGGTGGGGCCCCAGCTCCGCCGGGGACAGCGGAACCCTTCCGTCCGCGCCCGCTGCCGGGAGGCCCTGGACCGCTGCGGCCTGGGGCCCGAGGTGGAGGAGCTGTACCCCTTTGAGCTGTCGGGCGGGATGGCCCGGAGGGTGCTCGCCGCCTCGGCGGTGGCCGAGGCCCCCCGGCTCATTGTGGCCGACGAGCCCACCCCCGGCCTGGACCCTCCGGCGGCGCGGCGGGTCCTGGACCGCTTCCGGGAGCTGGCCGGCCAGGGGGCGGGGGTGCTGCTCATCACCCACGACCTGGAGCTGGCCATCACCGCGGCCAGCAGACTGGTGGTCCTCAACCAGGGCCGCACGGTGGAGGAGCTCCCCGCCGCCCGCTTCCAGACCGGGGAGGGGCTGGCCCACCCCTACACCCGCGCCCTGTGGCGGGCCATGCCCCGGAACGGGTTTGAAGCGTAACGGCGTTTTCCCGGGGGGCTCCGAACAGCCCGGGAAAAACCTCCGGCATTTGCTGCGCAAATACCACCGCCCTTTGCGAAGGGAGGCTTTTTGGAAAGGAGTGCGGATATGATCCTGGAAGCCAAGGACCTCACCTTCCGCTATCCCCGCCAGCGGGGCGGGGCGGCGGTGGAGCGGGTAAGCCTCACCCTGCGCTCCGGGGAGCGGGTGGGGCTGTCCGCCCCCAGCGGACGGGGAAAAACCACCCTGTGCAAGCTGCTGGCCGGGTGGGAGCGGCCCAAGCGGGGCCAGGTGCTGCTGGACGGCGCGCCCCTCCCCTCCCAGGGCTTCTGCCCTGTCCAACTGCTGTGGCAGCACCCGGAGGAGGCGGTGGACCCCCTCCTCCGCCTGGGGACTACCCTGTATGAGGCCGGTCCGGTGGACCCCGCCGCGGCGGAGGGCCTTGGAATTCAGCCTGGCTGGCTGGAGCGATACCCCATGGAGCTGTCCGGCGGAGAGCTCCAGCGCATCTGCGTGGTCCGGGCTCTGGGGCCGGAGCTGAAATTCCTGCTGTGCGACGAGGCGTCGGCCATGCTGGACCTGGTCACCCAGGCCCGGCTGTGGCGGTTCCTCCTGGCCCAGGCGGAGGAGCGGAACCTGGGCCTGCTGGTGGTCAGCCATGACCGCCCTCTCCTGGAGCAGGTGTGTACCAGGATTCTGTCCTGGGAGGACATTTCTCCATAAAAAAGTCCCGGTCTTGGAAAAGACCGGGACTTTTTTACTTTTTCTTCTTTTTCTTGTCAAAAAAGCCCTTCAGCCCGCTCTCCTGGACCTCCTCCCCCATGGCCGCGCCGAAGGCGTTGAGGGCCGCCTTCTGCTCGCTGTTCAGGGAGGTGGGCACCTGGACCTTTATGGTGACGTACTGGTCCCCCCGGCGGCTGCTGCGCAGCTCGGGGATGCCCTTGCCCCGCAGACGGAAGGTGGTGCCCGTCTGGGTACCGGCGGGGAGGCTGTATTTCACCTTGCCGTCGATGGTGGGGATTTCCAGCTCGGCCCCCATGGCCGCCTGATAGAAGGTGACCGGGTGCTCGTAAAGCACGGTGACCCCGTCCCGCTGGAACTGGGGGTGGGGCTTGATCTGCACCCGCACCAGCAGGTCTCCGGCAGGGCCGCCGTTGGCCCCGGCGTTGCCCTGGCCCCGTATGGAAACGGCCTGACCGTCGTCAATGCCCGCCGGGATGGTCACCGACACCCGCCGCTTCTTGCGCACACTGCCTGCGCCGCCGCAGGTCTTGCAGGGGGTGTGGATGATCTTTCCCGTCCCCCGGCACTTCTGGCAGGCGGTGGTGGTGGAGAAGGCAAAGCCCCCCGCCCCCCGCTGGATGCGCACCTGGCCTGCTCCCCGGCAGTCGGGACAGGTCTCGGCGGTGGTGCCCGCCGCGCAGCCCGAGCCCTTGCACTCCTCGCAGGTCTCGGTGCGGCTCAGCTCGATCTCCTTGGTGCAGCCGAAGGCCGCCTCCTCAAAGCTGAGGGCCAGATTGACCCGCAGGCTCTCCCCCTTCTGGGGCCCGTTCCGCCGGGAGCCGCCCCCGCCGAAGCCTCCAAAGCCTCCGCCGAAGAAGGAGCCGAAAATGTCGCCCAGGTCGATATCCCCCATGTCGAAGCCCATGCCCCCGCCCCCGCCGTAGCTGGGGTCCACCCCGGCAAAGCCGAACTGGTCGTACCGGGTCTTTTTCTCCGGGTCAGAGAGGATGCCGTAGGCCTCGTTGATCTCCTTGAACTTGGCCTCGGCGTCCTTGTCGCCGGGGTTTACGTCAGGGTGGTACTTCTTGGCCAGCTTGCGGTAGGCCTTTTTCAGTTCTTCCTCCGAAGCCCCTTTGCTCAGACCCAGGACCTCGTAATAGTCGCGTTTTTCTTCCGCCATATGTTTCACCTCTTGACATGGAAGGCGAGCGGAACAGGGTCCTCACCCGTCCGCTCAGCTCCTTCCTCAGAATATTCTGTTTTACTTCTGGTCGTCGTCGATGACCTCATAGTCGGCGTCCACCACATCGGGCCCCGCCTGACCGCCGGGCTGAGAACCTCCGGCAAAGCCGCCGCCCATATCGGGGCCGGGACCGGCCTGACCATAGATCTTGGAGCCCACCTCGGCAAACTCCTTGTTGACGGCCTCGGTGGCGTCCTTGATGGCGTTGATGTCGGCCCCCTTCAGGGTCTCCTTCAGGTGGTCCAAAGCGGCCTGGACCTTGGCCTTATCCTCGGCGGGAATCTTGTCGCCCACCTCGCCCAGGGTCTTCTCCACCTGATAGGCGGTCTGGTCGCCGGCGTTGCGGATGTCGGCGGCCTCCCGGGCCTTCTTATCCTCGGCGGCGAACTGCTCCGCCTCCCGCATGGCCTTGTCGATCTCCTCCTTGCTCATGTTGGTGGAGGAGGTAATGGTGATGTGCTGCTCCCGGCCGGTGCCCTGGTCCTTGGCGGACACGTTCACGATGCCGTTGGCGTCGATGTCGAAGGTAACCTCGATCTTGGGGTCGCCCCGGCGGGCAGGCAGGATGCCGTCCAGCATGAACACGCCCAGCTGCTTGTTGTACTGGGCCATCTCCCGCTCGCCCTGAAGCACCTTGACCTCCACGGAGGTCTGGTTGTCGGAGTAGGTGGTGAACACCTGGCTGCCGTGGGCGGGGATGGTGGTGTTGCGGTCGATGATCTTGGTCATGACGCCGCCGGCGGTCTCGATACCCAGGGACAGGGGGGTGACGTCCAGCAGCAGCAGGTCCTTTACGTCGCCGGTGAACACGCCGCCCTGGAGAGCCGCGCCCATAGCCACGCACTCGTCGGGGTTGATGCCCTTAAAGCCGTCCCGGCCGGTGATGTTCTTCACCGCGTCCTGGACTGCGGGGATGCGGCTGGAGCCGCCCACCAGCAGGACCTTGTGCAGATCGCCGGCGGAGAGCTTGGCGTCCCCCATAGCCTGACGGACGGGACCCATGGTGGCCTCCACCAGATGGTGGGTCAGCTCGTTGAACTTGGCCCGGGACAGGGTCAGGTCCAGGTGCTTGGGGCCGGTGGCGTCGGCGGTGATATAGGGCAGGTTGATGGCGGTGGTGGTCACGCCGGACAGCTCGATCTTGGCCTTCTCGGCGGCCTCCTTCAGGCGCTGCATGGCCACCTTGTCGCCGGACAGGTCCACGCTCTCGGCTTTTTTGAACTCGGCCACCATCCAGTCCATGACGCACTTGTCAAAGTCGTCGCCGCCCAGACGGTTGTTGCCGGCGGTGGCGAGAACCTCGATGACGCCGTCGTCAATGTCCAGGATGGACACGTCGAAGGTGCCGCCGCCCAGGTCGTAGACCATGATCTTCTGGGCCTCTTCCTTGTCCACGCCGTAGGCCAGAGCCGCGGCGGTGGGCTCGTTGATGATACGCTTGACCTCCAGACCGGCGATTTTTCCCGCGTCCTTGGTGGCCTGGCGCTGGGCGTCGGTGAAGTAGGCGGGGACGGTGATCACCGCCTCGGTGACGGGCTGGCCCAGATAGCCCTCGGCGTCCGCCTTCAGCTTCTGGAGAATCATAGCCGAAATTTCCTGGGGGGTGTACTTCTTGCCGTCTACCTCCACCCGGTAGTCGGAGCCCATCTCCCGCTTGATAGAGCTGATGGTCCGGTCTGGGTTGGTGATGGCCTGACGCTTGGCCACCTGGCCCACCATGCGCTCGCCGTCCTTGGAGAAGGCCACGACGGAGGGGGTGGTGCGGTTGCCCTCGGCGTTGGCGATGACTACGGCGTCGCCGCCCTCCATCACCGCTACGCAGCTGTTAGTCGTACCTAAATCGATGCCAATAATTTTTCCCATGATGTTTTCCTCCTAAATATATGAAAGATTGGTGTTAACAGATTCAATGCAGGAGCATGGCTCCCACGCCCAGCAGGGCGGACAGCCAGACCAGCAGCCCGGCGCTGAGCATCAGGGTGAATTGAACGTTTTTACAGGGTTTACACATGCCGGTCTGACCTCCTTCTCTCAAACGGCACACGCTAATTGGCCACCTGTACCATGGCGAACCGGATGACTTTGTCCCCCAGCATGAAGCCGGCCTGGAAGACCTGGGCGATGGTATTCTCCCCCAGATTCTCGTCCTCGATGTGCATGACGGCGTTATGGAGGTTGGGGTCGAAGGGCTGGCCCTGGGCCTCGATCTCGGTGACCCCCAGCCTGGCGAAGACCTCCTTCAGCTGGTTCATGGTCATCTCCACGCCCTTTTTGAATGCCTCGTCGGCGGTGTCCTGCTTGAGGGCCCGCTCCAGGTTGTCGTAGACGGGGAGAAAGGCCTGAACGGTATCCGCTTTTGCGTCGGTCCACAGGCTCTCCTTCTCCTTGGCGGTGCGCTTGCGGTAGTTGTCATACTCGGCGGCCAGGCGGAGAAACTGGTCCTTGGACACCATCTGCTCCACGACGGGAGTCTCCTCCGTCCCTTCCGGCTCCTCGCCGGGGCCGCCGGTCTGGGGCTCCTCCGGGAGGGCCTCCTCCGGCTCGGTCCGCTCCTCCAGGACCTCCTCCGCGGGCATCTCCTGGGCGGGGACCTCTTGCGTCTCTTTCTTCTTACTTTTACTCACGATTCATGCTCCTTCGCAGTCTCGATTATTCTTCGGAATCCTCCGGGGCGGGCAGCTCCTTGCCGAACATGCGGGTCAGGCTGTCGGCGAAATAGGACAGCCGGGCGGTGACCTTGGCGTAGTCCATGCGGGTGGGACCCACCACCCCGATCACCCCCCGCATGTTGTCCCCGATGTCGTAGCTGGCCATGACCACGCTGGTGTCCTTCAAAGCGTCGCTCACGTTTTCCGGCCCGATGAGGATGTTCATATTCTTGCCGGTGTCCAGGGTGGCGGGCAGGCGGGGCTCGTCGGTGTCCTCGCTGAGGTAGGCCATCAGGGGCTTGGCCTTGTCCAGGCTGCGGTACTCCGGGTGCTCCAGCAGATGGGTGATGCCGGCGGTGCGGAACTTCTGCTCCCGCTGGCCGGACAGCACCTCCATGGCGAACTCCACCACCAGGGCGATGAGCTGAAAGGCCCCCGGCGCGGTATGGGTCTCCATCTTGTCCAAGGTATCCTCCATCTCCTCCCGGGACAGGCCCACGAAGGAGGAGTTCAGCACGGCGGACAGCATTTGCAGCTGGGGGTCGGACAGGCCGTCGGGAATGTGAATCAGCTTGTTCTTCACCACGCTGCTGTCGGTCATGACCACGGCGATAAAGGCGTTTTCCTCCACCATCAGCAGGTCGAACCGCTTGACGGTGACCCGCTCCTTGGCGGCGGCCATGGTGAACACGGGGTAGTCGCTGAGCTGGGAGAGCACCTTGCCCGCCCGGTCGATTACCCGGTCCAGCTCCTCCATCTTCAGGTTGAGGGCGTCGTTGATGCGCTGGGTCTCCTGGATGGTGAGCTGCTGCCGGTCCATCAGCTCGTTGACGTAGAGCCGGTAACCGGCGGCGGAGGGCACCCGTCCGGCGGAGGTGTGGGGCTGCTCCAGGTAGCCCTGTTCGGTGAGGTCGGCCATCTCGTTGCGGATGGTGGCGGTGGATACGTCCAGCCCGGCCAGCTGGGCCACCGCCTTGGAGCCCACCGGCTCGGCGGTGGCGATGTAGGTCTCGACAATGGCGCGGAGTATGCGCTTTTTCCGGTCTGACAGTGCCACGGCACTCACCGCCTTTCGATTTCATTGGTTTAGCACTCATATTCCCCGAGTGCTAAAGATAATGTACCACTCCCCTCCAAAATTGTCAATAGCCTCTTTATGAATTTATTATAAACAAATCAGCCCCGGCCATTCCTTGCAGAACAGCCGGGGTTGTGCTAATTCTTCTCTTCTTCCTCCGCCGCAAGATACATCTCCTCACATTTCCGCTGAGCATCAATTAAGAGATTCATTGCTTTCTCGCTGGCCCGGACCATGGTCTCGTACATTTCCTTGTAGTCTTCCATATTGATCACCTCCATATTATAGAATACATTAAAATGCATTCGATTGCAATGGATTATTTGAATAATTTGTTGTAGTACGATACAATTTATTCAGAAGGTGATCGTATGGGAATCGAAAAGAAAACTTACACGTTTCGTCTGAACGAGGAAGTGGCCGAAAAAATCAGAACATATGGCCAAATGGAAAATCGAAGCCTTGTCAATATGGTTGAGACGATCCTTATAAACTATATCACCGAACGTGAAAAAGAAAGCTGACCGCCTGCCGGAATGGACAGGCGGTCAGTTTTGTTCCATTAGTCTTCCAACGTAGATTGCAAGTCAACTAAAAGAATCTCAATCTTCTCACGCAGCTTTGCCGGGTCATCCTCTGCAAGACCTTCTTTTAAATCCCTGATAACCATGCGCAGAAAACCGTTGAATTGCTTGTCAGTCTGGCCCATACAGCTACCTCCCATTATAAATTATGTGTTCATTATACCGCAAATTCAGGCTCTTTGCAACCGTTTTTTAAAAATTCAGCACCTGCCCCGTCGCCAGGGCGTGGCAGTGAGGACCGAAGCGCTCCCGCAGAAGGGCCAGGGCGGTTTCTCCGGTGCAGTGGCCGGTGTGGAGTTCCTCCACGCCCAGCTCCTTCAGGGCGCCGGCCACCTGGAACACATACTCGGGGGTACAGTTCAGCGCCCCCTGTCCCTTGGCGGCCATATGGAAGCCGCCCACCACGGCGTACACCTGTTTCCCGGGCAGCTGGTCCAGCACCTCCCGGACGATGGGGACGATCCCACTGTGGCTGCACGAGTTAAAGACCACCAGCCCCTTCTCCCCCTCCAGCACCAGGGACTGCTCATGGCGGAAGTCGTCCGGGATAAAATCGTCCTCCCCCCGCTTAAAGAGCAGGCCGTCGGACCGGCCGGAGCCGTCCGGGGCCTGGACGGGGTCCGGCGCCAGCCAGGCTCCCTCCATCAGAGGATACAGGCCCTCTACAGACACAAAGCGGTCCCCGGACTGAGCAAAGACCTCCCGATGAACGCCGATAAAGCAGGGGCCGTCCGTCCTCATGGAGAAGTAAGGTCCCGCCGCTCCGGGACGGGCGTACACCTTGGCCCTGTCATTGACCTGGAAGAACCGGCGCAGGCCGTCGGCGTGGTCATAGTGGCCGTGGGACAGGGCGGCCAGCTCCACGGCGGTCAGGTCCACCCCCAGGGCCTGGGCGTTGTCCGCGAATTTTCCCGAGGAGCCGGCGTCCAGCAACAGCTTGCGGCCCCGGTATTCGATGTATAGGGACAGCCCATGCTCCGGGGTGAGGCCGCAGCCCTCCAGGGCGGTGTTTTCCATCAGAACGATGACTTTCATGGGAATCGCCTCCTTATTTTTAGTCTCTTTTACCTTTTGTGTTTCTGATGCCTGCTTCCTCATATTCTTTGTCAAAATATCCAAGAGGGCAGTTATCCGTGATAAATAACTGTCCAACAAACTGGAGTTTATTTCAAAGCATATATCAATTCTTGCACTTCATTAAAAAATCTCGACAGATGGAATCCATCTGCAACTGCATGATGAATGTTCATCGAAAGGGGCATCATCAATTTGTCACCCATCTGCTCATATTTGCCCCATGTTACCACAGGGGCAAGGAATTTCCCCTCATCAAAAACATGAACATCAAAGTGTTTATATCTTACCCATGGCAGACAGGAAACATCGAAGAAATTCAGCGGTTGATTATTCAAAACAGCGCGGTCATTTTTATATCGTTCTCTGTCGGCTATAACTCTGCCATAGAACTCTAAAAGGTCATCTGAATATTCAGTAACCATTTTGGTGAAGTTTTCATCTTCATTATGAAAATCAGTATAAGACGGAGAAACATAGTCCCACTTAATCAGGCGGCCATCCGTGTTCCAGCTGTATTTGAATTCATCGTGGGAATTGATTACTTTAGACACCACCCACAACATCAAAGGATAAAAGGCAATCTTATTTTTCTTAGAATACCCTTTTAGGTTTGTCACGTCAATATCGACAGTCAAACTCATAACTATTCGCATTTTATCAATATAGAACTGGAAAAGATTCCCTCTTCTCCATTCATTCAAATCAATCGTTGTATAATTCATAATCATCCTCCAAAATCCGATTATCATACATGTTTTATCACAGCCACTTCCAAGCATCAACACATAATTTAGTGAAATCTACAGAGTTATAAGCCGGCAACACAACAGGTAAAAGGGACTATTTTTATGCCCGCGTCAGGTCCCGGACCCACTTTCCGGAGCGCAGGCGGCCAATGCCCACGAAGAACTTGACCGCCTGTTCCAGGGGAAAGGCCAGATAGACCCAGAACACGGAGGTTTTCACCACCAGACCACACAGGGCGGCGTAGGGGATGGCCACCAGCCACAGGGGACCGGTGTCGATGAGAGTGGCCGCCTTCACATCCCCGCCCCCCCGGAGCACCCCTACAATATTCACCGTGTTGAAATCCTTCAGCGGCATGGCCAGCGCCATCATGGTCATCATCATGGAGGCCACCGCCGCCGCCCCGTGGGACAGCTTGAACAGGGGATACACCCAGAGGGGGGCAGCAAACAGGACGAAGGCCAGCAGCGTCCCGCCCAGCACCAAACCCTCCCCCACTGCCAGGGCGTTCAGCGCCTTGCCCACGTCCAGGAGCTTGTCCTGCCGGCCCGCGCCGATCTCCCGGCCGATGATGATGGCGGCTGTGGTGGACAGGCCGAAGGAGGCCACCATCACAATCTTCTCCACGTTGCCGGCGATGGTGTAGGCGGCCAGCAGCTCGGTGCTGCCCGCCATGTGGCCCATGATGGTGGGGAACATGGAGGTTCCCAGCCCCCACATGGTCTCGTTGCACACCACCAGCCCGCCGTATTTCAGGAAGCGGCGGGTCATGTCCAGCCCGGGCCGGACCAGCAGCCCCAGCCGCACCTGGAAAAAGCGGTTTTTCATCATGTGCAGGACCACGATGGCCACCTCCAGCAGCCGGGCGGTGAGGGTGGCCATCGCCGCCCCCCGCACCCCCATGGCGGGAGCGCCCAGGTTGCCAAAGATCAGCACCCAGTTGAGGAAGGTGTTCACCGTCATGGACGCGCCCAGGATGTACATGCCCAGCTGGGGCCGCTCCATGCTGCGGTAGGCGGCTACATACATCATGGTAAAGGCGCTGCACACGTAGGAGACCCCGGCGATGGACCCGTATTGAGCGGCCAGAGCAATGACCTCGGGCTCGTTGCCGAAGAGGGACAAAAACTCCACCGGACACACCAGCAGCACCGCCGCGCACAGGGAGGACACCCCCAGCGCCACCCACAGGGCCACCCCCAGCACCCGGTTGATGGACTCCATCTCCTGCCTGCCCCAGTACTGGCTGATGAGGACGGAGGACCCGCTCTGCACCCCGAAGATGAACATCTGCACCGCGAACAGAGGAATGTTGGCCAGGGTCACCGCCGCCATGGGGGCCTCCCCCAGCATGCCCACCATAAAGGTATCCGCCATGCCCAAGGCGCTGGTGATGAGGTTTTGCAGCACGATGGGCAGGGACAGCAAAATCACCTGCCGGTAAAAACCGGGCTTCTGCTTCATGAACGCAAACATGGGAAATGGCTCCTTTGTACGATTATGATAATGTGGGAAACAGCTGCTCTTTGGCCGCCCGCAGCCCCTTGATCAGGGCGTCCACATCCTCCCGGGTGGTGTCACAGGAAAAGCTGATCCGCAGCACCCCATCCAGCTGCGGCCTGGACAGCTTGAGGGCGGCAAAGACATGGCTGGGCTTCCCCCGGTGGCAGGCGGAGCCGGAGGACAGACACACCCCCTGGTCGCTGAGGAAGCGGACCACCACCTCGCTCTTGTAGCCGGGCAGGGTGATGGGCAGAATGTGGGGCGCGCCCCCGCGGGTGAGGACCTGGGCCTCCGGGACCTCCCGGGCCAGCCGCTCCACGGTGCAGGCTCTCAGCTCCGCCATGCGGGCGGTATCCGCCTCCATGGAGGCGGCCCCCAGCCGGGCGGCGGCGGCGAAGGCGGCAATCTGAGCGGTGGCCTCGGTGCCGGAGCGCAGGCCGCCCTCCTGTCCCCCGCCCCGGATGAGGGGGGGCAGCTTCAGCCCGCTCCGGACGTACAGCGCCCCCACCCCCTTGGGGGCGTGGATCTTGTGGCCGCTCACCGACAGCAGGTCCACCCCCAGCTCCTTGGGGGTGAAGGGCACCTTTAAAAAGCCCTGGACCGCGTCGCAGTGGAGCAGGGCGGGACAGCCCGCCGCCCTGATGGCCCGGGCCGCCTCCTTCACGGGGAGGACGGTACCCAGCTCGTTGTTTACCAACATCATGGATACCAGCACCGTGTCCGGGCGGAGGGCGGCGGACAGCTGGGCGGGGTCCAGCTCCCCCCAGCGGTCGGGCTGGAGACAGGTCACCTCATACCCCTGTCTCTCCAGCGCCTTGAGGGGTTCCAGCACAGCGGCGTGCTCGATGGCGGTGGTAACGATGTGTTTCCCCTGGCGGCGGTTCAGCTCCAGCGCCCCGCGGATGGCCCAGTTGTCGCTCTCCGAGCCGCAGGAGGTGAAGAAAACCTCCTCCGGCCGGCAGCCCAGGGCCGCAGCCGTGTCCGCCCGCCAGCCCTTCACCCGGCCGGCCGCCTGGCGGCCAAAGGCGTACTGGGAGGAGGGGTTCCCCCAGCCCTGGGTCATGGCCTCCACCGCCGCCTGAACGGCTTCGGGCCGCACCGGCGTGGTGGCGGCGTTGTCAAAGTAGTGGAGCATGGTGTCCGCCTCCCGAAAACAAATTCAATACCGGCTATTTTAAGCTGTCCCGATGGGAAAGTCAATAGGGATTTGCCCTTGCAAAGGGGCGCGTTTTTGTATATAATGGAAGCAAGAACGACCAAAGGAGTGGCGCGGGGTGAACCGAAACATCTGCTACATCGTGGGGGCCATGTCCCTCACACCGGACCTGCGGCCCTACCCCGTCCAGGGGGACTACGTCATCGCCGCCGACCGGGGGTTCGATTCCCTGGTGGCCTACGGGGTGCGGCCCGACCTGGCGGTGGGGGACTTCGATTCCCTGGGCCACCGGCCCAACCACCCCAATGTGATCCAGCTCCCGGCGGAAAAGGACGACACCGACATGGTCTTCGCCCTGCGCAAGGGGCTGGAGCTGGGCTACCGCCGCTTCGTCCTGCTGGGGGGCGTGGGCGGACGGCTGGAGCACACCTTGGGCAACCTCCAACTGCTGGACTGGTTGGCCTGTCAGGGCGGTCAGGGCTTCCTGGCGGGGGAAAAGACCGCCGCCACCTGCATCCGGGACGGCATGTCTGTCACCTTCCCGCCGTCTATGACCGGCTATCTGTCCGTCCTCTGCAACAGCGGCAGGGCGGAGGGAGTGGACCTGACAGGGCTGAAGTACCCTCTGAATGGGTATACCCTCACCGGCAGCTTCCCCCTGGGGGTGAGCAACCAGTTCCTGGGCCAGGAGGCTTCTGTGTCGGTGAAGCAGGGCAGTCTGCTGCTGATCTGGGAGGACAAAGGGGATTTTTTCAGCAAAGTACCCAAGCTCTGGGCGGTTTGAGCTCCCAGTTTTGGGACAAAATATTCCATTTTTTCCTCTTGATTTTTTGTGCGCGCCATGGTATATTGATATACTCCCTTCGAGAGAGGAGGTGTCCGCTATGGGCGAGGCAGTCAAAATCGTCGCCAAAAACAGCAAAGCCTACCACGACTACTTCATTGAGGAGAAGTATGAGACCGGCATCGAGCTGGCGGGCACCGAGGTGAAATCCATCCGGCTGGGCAACGTGAACCTGAAGGATTCCTTCTGCCTGATCAAGGACGGGGAAATTTCCGTCCTTGGCATGCACATCAGCCCCTACGAGAAGGGCAACATCTTTAACAAGGACCCCCGCCGTACCCGCCGCCTGCTCATGCACAAGCGGGAGATTCTCCGCCTGTTCGCAAAGATCAAGCGGGACGGCTACTCCCTGATCCCCCTGTCCCTCTACTTCAAGGGCCCCCGGGTCAAGCTGGAAATCGGCCTGGCCAAGGGCAAAAAGCTCTACGACAAGCGGGAATCCGCCGCCCGGCGTGACGCCAAGCGGGAGATGGACCGGGCCATGAAGACCAGGAGCCGATGACCCACGCCTTTTCCAGTCCCGGACTGACCGTTCCAGACGCCTTCTGTGTCAACGAAGGCGGCGGCGGACGGGTCATTCATATCCAGAGGGCCGTCATTCGGGTGGAGCCTCCCCTGGGGAAGAGCCGGACCTTTTCTGTTCACGAGGCCGCACGCCTGATCGTCCACCGTCCCAAGGGCCGGAGCTTCGAAAACCTCCTGCTGGACGCCCAGGGCAAAACGCTGTGCAGCTTTGCCCGTATGGAGAAAAACGGCGCAGTCTTTCTCCAGTATCTGCTGGATCAGGGGGTGCCCTTCTACCACCCGGACGGCCAGCCGCTGGAGATCGTCCGCCCTGCAGGGACAGTTCCCAGCCTCCGGTTTACCCTTCAGCTCCGGCGCACCATCCCCGTGGGGACGTGGATCGGCCTGGGGTTTGGACTCGGGCTGGTGCTGCTCCTGGCGGGCGTACCCGTTACGGCGATGGCCAGCAGCGCCCACATAGAACGGAACCTGACCATCGTGCTTGGCATGGCGCTTCTCTCCATTGCCGCCCCCTGGGTCTGCGCGGTGGGAACGGGCCAGCTGTTTCCGCCGTTCCTGACCGTGGATGGCGAACAGGTTTGGGTGTACCGGGGACTGGGCCGCCGGGAGCTCCCCCTGGAGGAGATGGACTGCTGCCGCCTTCAGCACTCGGATGAGTGCTACGTGTTATACGACAAGCGGGGCAGGCCCGTGATCAAATTCAGCCCCAGAGAGGACTTCGCCCCCCAGTGGATGAAGTTCCTGACCAGTCACAAAATCAAGCTGTGCTCCGATCAGGGAGCATGAGGAAGGAAAGGAAGCCATGCCTGATACCAAACATCCCATCGTCACCATTGAGATGGAAAACGGCTCCGTCATGAAGGCGGAGCTCTACCCCGAGACGGCTCCCAACAGCGTGAACAACTTCATTTCCCTGATCCAGAAGGGCTTTTACGACGGCCTGATCTTCCACCGCTGCATCCCCGGCTTTATGATCCAGGGCGGCTGTCCCCAGGGCACCGGCATGGGCGGTCCGGGCTACTCCATCAAGGGGGAGTTCTCCCAGAATGGATTCCAAAAT
>CAJUAW010000044.1 GCA_910584605.1 uncultured Oscillospiraceae bacterium | reverse complement strand
GTTTATCGAACTTATAAGAGAGGCCCAGGCTCGGAATGACGGTAGTTTTCTTGCTATCTCTGTCCTTCTCCACATGGATCATGACTGTCCCAGTGTATTGGACGGGTACACCACTGAAGACTACCAGAAAGCAATCCAATCACTCCAGCGTGCCATTACGACATCTCCAGAGCGCAAGCCAGCTTATCAGGAGGTCATCGACTATATCAACGCAAATTTCCTGAATGAGGGGGGTAGTTGCTGATGGGCAACCTTACGACAGAAGAAATGTATGCACTGCTTACACCTGAAAACAAACAGAAAATCAACCACCTTGTAGGTGAGCTATTGGAGCAGCAAAGGGAGGAAGAGCTTAATAGATGAGTCCCACAAAAAGGCTCAGGCAACACGGGAGCGCAATCTAGCCGCACAGGCGGCCCTGAGCGAGGAACGTGTATCGTCTAAGCGGGCCGCCCGGCTGGCCCTGCAGCGGGTGACAGAGAACCCGGACGCTACACCGGCGGAACTGCTGGAGGCGGCACGGCTCCTTGCAGAGCTGACACACTAGATCAGGATACCGGCAGCGGGGCCGGGATGGCTGTAAGGCTGTCCCGGCCCTTTCCCGCTACAGGGGGAGGTATCCCTGCTGGATGGACCAGGACCGGCCACAGGAGGCCGTCAGGTGGCCTGCTGGCCGGACGCAGAGAGATAGTACCCGCCCGCCGCAGAGAGCGCACACCCCTGCGCCAAAGCATCCCGGCAGTTTGGCCTTCCATTTTCACCCATTCCCACTGTGTTTTGGGCTGTTTTGCAACCTGTTTTTGGGCATGACAAAGCCGCCCCAACGCACATGTGCGTCACGGCAGCGCGCGGACACGAGGTTTTCTCCCTTGTCCTGGACCCACCCGATACGCGCCGAAGCGGGATTTGGCATTTTCCGAGGCGGGGGGTGGCGCTGCTGCAAACCCAGTATACAACCGGAAGGGCTACATCCGCAAGGGCTTTCCCCTATTTTCTCCGCCCTGTCCAGAAGATAGGCATTCATTTCAAGTGGTCATGGACACGTCTCGTGCCCACTGCCCTAAATGCCATTACAGAGCCGTCCTTGATATGATCTTGTCGGCACCTGCGTACAAGCCGGGCCGCTTATCTTCCTCTTCCAGCCAGCGATACCGCCGCTCGTGTCGGACAAAGAAGAAGGACCCCCACAAATTCGTTTCACTCTTTCGCTCCAGTTCGATATATCCCTCCGGGGCGTCCAACAGCCCCATATCCAGCTTGTCAATAACCCGCCTCTCCTCCACGGGCCGTTTTAAATTTTGACTGGCAATGAAGCTGCGGGCCCCCACAGGAGGCCGTTCCTTGGTGACATATTCCGCCAGCTCCTTGAATCCCCTTGACCCGATTGTCTCCACATGAACGATTGAACCGTACTCCCACAGGGAACGTATCTCCTCCTCATCCCTGGCCCGGTCACCAGTGCTGTTTATAAAGACATGGACGTGGTAGCGGCCCAGGCCGTGCAAGCATTCAATAACGTAAATATACCGTAGGTCTTTCCCCCGACGCCGCCGCTGCTTTCGCAAGACCCGGACGAATTTCCTCATTCCCTCCAGCGTTTCGCCCCGGTTCATAAATTGGTGGTCATTATCGCAGGTCAATGTTGTGTGATAGTCCCAGGGAAAGAAGTTGGTGACAGCCAGCAAATACGCCGCCCGGCTCGCCGCCCTGCGGTTTTGCGCCTGCTTCGCCGCATTGCTCAGCGCTTCCTTTTTCGCCCTTGTCTCTGCGCTATCTTTCCTCTCGACGTGAGGATATATTAGAATTTCCTTCACCGGCCCCGCTGTTGTGGTTTTCACTTCGTAGCGCATATTTCTCTCCTTGCTTATGGTCAAGCGGGACGGTTGCCCGCCCCGCCTTGATGTATTCACCTAAAAACGCTGTCCCGCAATGCTTCCAGCTCATCAGAAGACAAGCGCAAATCCGCTTCGTTTTGAGGCCACGCATAATACTTACCCGTGCAACCACCGTAGAACCACGGGGACGCAGTAACGCCATCCTGCCCCAAAATCCAAACGACCTCCCGGTTCACGTCCACCAGCCCGCCCGCTGTTGCACCCCACGGAGTCGTGCAAAAAACAGGCTGTCCGTGCCGGTCTTCCAGCTGTGCCCGGCGCAAAGGGGGATTGTCCAGCCGGGCAACAGCGAAGGTCAGGACTTCCACGGAATCGCTGACTGCCTCAATTTCCGCCTTGTTCGTGCAGACCATCCCCATAGCTTTTATCAGCTTTTTGGACTGGAGGTAATCGTCCGCCGTTTTTGTCAAAATTTTAACCATCCAGCGCCCCCCTCTCCCGCTCCTGGAGCGGGGCCACGGTCACGACCTGGGCGGCCTCCGCCCTGAGTTGGGCCACAAGGCCCTCAACATCAACCAAATACTTGGTTGGCCGCTCCGGGTCATCCCCCAGGGGCAGGCAAGGTATAGACCGCTCCCGGCACCGCTTCCTCAGCAGGTAAGTGGATACCCCCGTAAGCCGGGCCGTTTCTGTGATCGTCGCAAACGGAGTTGACCTCATTCCGCTTTACCTCCTTCCGCTTCCGCCTGGGCCTGGGCGGCAAGTTGCTTTTCTGCCCGTTTGAGCCAATACCGTTCGTTTATGGCCCTTACCTTGTCTTTGTTTTTCCGTCTCCACGCCCGCTGATACTCCCGGCGTGTTGCTCTAGCAACCTCATTCATCATTCATTCCCCCCCGTTCAAAACTGTTGTTTTTGTCTTGACAAACTGCGATTCTGCTGGTAGGCTTATGATATCATCAGACAAACACGAAGTCAACAATTTCGTTCTGCTCTGCACAAAAAACAACAGAACCGTTATCTTGCGGTTTGGAGGGAGTTGCCATGCCAAGAAAAAAAGAACCTACACATGTAACCGAAAAATATACTTTTCCTACAAGATTGCGAGAGCTTATGGAAGAAAACATGGTTACTCAAAAAACGCTTGCGGACGCTATCAAAATGCGCCCACAAACGGTAAGTCTATATACCACAGGACAGAGTTTCCCAGATGTAAATACACTAAAAAAAATATCTGAATTTTTTAATGTTTCTGCTGATTACTTAGTTGGAATATCTAACGTACAAGGTTTGGACTTAAATGTCAAATCTATGTGTGAATACACAGGGCTTTCTGAAATGGCGGTGAGGCTTTTGCATACAGTTTATACAAATCAGCTCCACTCTGAATTAGATTCTACAATGTTTCTGTTTATAAATTTTATGCTCGGAAATGATATATTTTACTGGATGGCAAATGATATTACGAATATGAAAGACGCTGGCCGTGATTTGATGAAGAAAAAGGACGTTTCCCGTACATGGAGGGAACCTGATATGTCAGATTCGATCGGCTATCGTGCTATAAACCTATTTGAATATACAGGGTATCTCGAATATAAAATACTACAGGATTTCGGCAGTTTGTTGCATTTATTTACTCATTGCGAAACACCTTATGAGGAAAGAAAAGAGGGACTACCAAATGCCATCCATCAAGAAAATGATCACAAAGGCGGGTAAAGAGTTTTACCTCATCCGGGCCAGCCGGGGCCGTGGGACCGCCCCACTTTCTACTCGCTGGTATCCGGAAGAATCATGGAGTCCTCGCTATGTGGAGCGGGAGCTGAAGAAGTACGCTGCGGAGTTTGAGCGAAAGGTCCAGGCCGGGGAGATTATCAGCCGGGCGGAGCAAAAGGAGCTGGAACAAGAGGTGCAGCGGGAAGCGGCGAAGATTATGACGATCCATCAGTATGTAGAAGCTGTCTTTATGCCCACTAAGACAGTCACCATGAGCGAAAACAGCCGGTATACTTATCAGGGCAACCTGGAACGCTGGATATACCCCGCAATTGGTGATCTGAAACTTCCCGATGTGACCCAGGCCCATATATCCGCACTGCTGCTGTCGATGCAATCGAAGGGGAAAGCGCACTCGACCTGTATTATGGTCTATAGTATTTTGAACTCCTTGTTTAAAATGGCTTACATGGCTGATGTGATAACCCGAAACCCCATGGATAAGGTAGTGCGCCCAAAGCCCCGAAAAGGAGAGGTTCAGCGATCAGACGTAGAGGCGTACACCCCCGAGGAGGTACAGAAAATACTTTCCGCATTGGATCAGGAGCCGTTAAAATGGCGTGCTGTGCTTATGCTGCTGATAGATACCGGCATCAGGCGCGGAGAATGCCTGGGCCTCCAGTGGAAAGATGTGGACTTTAAAAAGAACACAATCACCATAGCCGGAAATCTCTGCTATACTCCAGACAAGGGCGTTTACCTGGATATCCCCAAGACCAGCAGGACACGGACAATAGATGTGGACCCCGATGTATTGACCCTCCTGAAGTTGCTCCGAACTGAACAGGCCAGCAAGGTTATCAGTTCCTATGTCTTCACCCAAGAGGGAAGCTCGGCCCCATTGCTGCCCAACGAACTTAACTGGTACATGGACAAGCTGTCTTCCAGGTACGACATTCCCCATTTTCACCCCCACAAGCTTCGCCACACGTTTGCCTCGATAGCGATCACCAGCGGAGCCGATGTAGCCAGCGTGTCTGAGAAGCTTGGCCACAGCAACAAAGCATTCACCTTGCAGATGTACACCCACGCAAACCAGGAGAGCATGAAACGGGCCAGTCAGATTTACCGTGAAGCACTGAAAAAGGCTGGACAGGGTTGACCTGTCCAGCCTCGTTTTTTGAAGGGCGTATGTCTTTTTGTATGTCTTTTTTTGTTGCACAGGGATTTGGGAGAAAAAGTAAAAACCTTAAAACGCTTGTGGCTCTAAGAATACGAGGTGTGATTTTCTCAAGAACGGCTTATAGTTGATATAATTAAGAATTATGTCAACGCTACTGCCCGCCCGGCGGGACGGGCAGAAGTACCGGTTCCGTTACAGGGTTTCCTCCACCAGCTCCCACACCTGCCGGGCGGACAGAGCGTCACAGCGGTAGGAGACCACGGTGCCGTCCGGGTGGAGCACCTCGAAGGAGTAGGTCATCCCGCCGGTGTCGTGCTCCCTGCCACGGGCCTCCACCAGCTCCAGAGACATGTCCTCCGCCCGGAAGGCGGGGGCGTTCACCGTGTCCCAATATTCCTGGGGCACGCTGTCGCACCAGGGGATGGGGTAGAGCCTCAGATCGTAGGTCTCTGGCCGGGCGGGGTCCGCCAGATTATAGGAGTGGTTTTCGCCCCGGTACACAGCCACCTCCACATTGTCATACCCCTGGTTCCAGCGCACAAAGAGCATATTTTGGGCGCCCTCCTGATAGCTGAGGCGGCCATAAAATTCCCCGTAGCCGGAGGGTTCCGCTGTGGGCAGATAGGGGGCGAAGTCCGCCTCCTGCCGGGCCTGGGCCAGGGTGTCGAAGGTCTCCTCCCGCCAGGCGGGGATCGCTTCGTTGATCATCAGATGGTCCAGGTACAGCCCGCCGCCGTCGGTCAGGGCCTGACGGACAAACAGGGCGTTGAAGGTCTGGGCCCCGCCCAGGTCCATGTTTCCATCCTGCTCATATTCCGCCCTCATCAGGCTGTTCCGGTTAACAAACCGGACACCGATGTCGTTTTTGGACATAAACTCACTGCCGCAGATATAGTCGTCCTGGCCGTCGCCGTCCCGGTCGTAGACCTGGCTCCAGCCGGCGACCTCCACTCCGTTGAACTCGCTGAGTTGGTCCTCGCGACTCAGGTCGACGGAGCAGGTGAAGGGCAAGTCTCCTGGGCACAGCTCCAGCTCAAAGCTGGCCCGGCCCTTTTCCCCAAAAATGGTCAGCTCGGCAAGCTGGCCCTGGCCGTCGTACAGGGCGTTGGCGTGGATGGTATAGCCGTCCCAGAACAGCATCCAGGGCAGGTCCCCCTGCTCCGTCTTGGGGTGGTCCGCCTGGGGCTTGCCCTCTGGCCCCCAGAAGATGGTCTGGATGTCCTCCTTTGCCAGGTCCACCGTGAAGGCCCCCGGCATATAGGCCCGGGAGAGAGCCATGTCAGGGCTTTCTGTCTGGTCTGGATACTCGATGCCCGGGATCATGGGAAAGGCCAGTTTTCCTTTCATTCCAGAGTTGCTGACCACAAAGCTGGTTTCCCAGTCGCCCGGCTGGCTGACATCGGTCTGAAGCGGCTGGTCCTCTGCGGTCGGGACGTTGTCCAGTGTGATCTGACTGCCGGACTGTGCCGGAGCGGGAGCAGGGGCCGGGGACAGCTTCCATACGCCCGCCGCCACAATCAAGGCGGTGCAGGCAGCTAAGGCCCCGATGCGCATCCACACGGGGCTGGAGGCTTTTTTGCGTACCTCCAGATGGAGCAGCGTTTCGTGGGCAGCAGAAGAAAGCTCCTGCCGGTCAAAATACGAATTGTAATATTTCATAAAGAAACTCCTTTTTGTCGCGTCTAATTTGCTTCGATCAGCTTCCGCAGCCTGCCTCTGGCCCGGGACAGGCGGGAGCGGACCGTCCCCGGACGGCAGCCCAGCATTTGGGCGATCTCATCGGTGGAGCAGCCCTCGTAGTAGTGCAGGTGGATGACGGCCCGGTCCTCCGGCGGCAGGGAAAACAGCTCCTCCAGCTCCTCGCGCTCCTCCGGGCCAGGGGCGGGCAGGGTTTCCGGCAGAGGGCCCACCCGCCGCCAGGCCAGACGCAGGCGGCTCCGGCAGCCGTTGACCAGCACCCGCATCAGCCATGCGCCGGGGTGCTCCAGATTGTCCGGGGCCTTTTCCAGATAGCGGAGAAAGGCGTCCTGAACGGCGTCCTCCGCCTCCTGGGGATCGCCCAGGATGGCCAGAGCCGCCCGGTACAGGCGGGTCTCGTTCTGTGTGACAAGCGCTTCCCAATCCACCGGCCGGTTGGATCTCTGGGACATGGGGATCACCTCCTTTTGTCTATATAGACGTTTCAAACAGGAGAATTGTTGCGGTCAAAAAGAAGAAAGGCCGCCCGCAGGCGGCCCTTCCATTAAAAAATCATATCCCGTGAAATCTCCGACAGGGAGTGGACCCCGCACATGGCCATGGTGTCGGCCAGCTCGGCCTTGAGCTGATCGGTGAGGACCTTGACCCCTTCCATCCCGCCGCCGTAGACGGCGGTGACATAGGGCCGGGCCAGGATGCAGGCGTCAGCCCCCAGGGCCAGGGCCTTGCACACGTCCACACCGGAGCGGATGCCGCCGTCCACCATGATCACCATCTGGCCTTTGACAGCGTCCGCAATGGCGGGCAGGACCTCGGCGGTGGCGGGGACGCCGTCCTGAACGCGCCCGCCGTGGTTGGACACCACAATGCCCGCCGCTCCGGCCTCCAGGGCCTTCTTGGCACCCTTGACGGTCATGACGCCCTTCAGGATGAAGGGCACCCCGGCGTACTCGATGATCTCCCGCAGCTCCGCCGCCGTCTTGGACCCGGCGGGGGGATTGAGCCCCTTGAGGAAGGGCAGGCCGGCGGCGTCGATATCCATGGCGAACATCTGGGCGCCCGACTCCTTGGCCTGGTCCAGCTTGGCGAAGAGGGTGTCCCGATCCCAGGGCTTGACGGTGGGGATGCCCTTTCCGCCGTTGGCGCCGATGGCCTTAGCGGCGGCGGCAAAGACAGTGGGGTCAGCGCCGTCGCCGGTGAAGGCGGCGATGCCCGCCTGGACGCAGGCGGGGACCAGGATTTCGTTGTAGCCCTGGTCGGTGAGGCGGTCGCCGTAGTGGAGCTTCACCGCCCCCACCGGTCCGGCAAAGACCGGCAGGCTGTAGGTCTGGCCGAACAGGGTGAAGCGGGTGTCCACCGGGCCGTTTTCGCAGATGGTATCCATGTTCAGGCATATGTCCTGCCAGGCGTCGTAGTTTCGGGCGGCCACCGTGCCGGTGCCCTTGGCCCCCGGACCGGGCATGGTGTTTTTGCAGGCCCGGCCGTTGCACACCGGGCAGGCTTTGCAGTATGGGCCGCTGCAGGTGCGGGCGGCCTCTAAAATCTCCTGATAGGTCATCGGTACCCCTCCTTATTTCTCTCCTCAAATCATACCGTTTGCCGGGTGGTTCGTCAAGAGGAAAAACTGCCCGTTCCTGCCTGCGGCATTTTAACAAAAGCTTCACAATTCCCGCCTTGACAGGCTGTGCAGGCCAGAGTATAATGCATGACAGCCTGTCATAATGCGACAACCTGTCATAGAGGAGGGAGCTCATGCCGACCAGTACCTTTTTCCGATTGCCGGAGGAAAAACGGGCCAGGCTGATCGAAGCCTGCTGGGCAGAGGTGTCCCAGGTGCGCTTCAGCGAGGTGTCCATCAACCGCATCATCGCCGCCGCCCACATTCCCCGGGGCAGCTTCTACCAGTATTTTGAGGACAAGGAGGATCTGATCCACTATTTGCTAGAGGATATGCGGGAGTATTTTATTGCTCTCCTGCGAGACATCCTGATCGAGGCGGAGGGGGACATATTTGCCTTTCCCCTGCTGGCCTATGACCGGTTTATGAGCGTGCAGGGCGGGACTGACCCCATGCTGACCCTGTTCATCGGCATACTGCGGATGAACAAGGGCATTGATATACAGAGCTTTATCGGCGGTTCCACGCCCTGCGCCTTTCTGCCGGAGCTGCTGTGGGATGTGATCAACGTCAATAAGCTGCGGCAGCCGGACCGGGAATATGCCGACCATGTCTTCCACCTGGCCTGCGCAGTGCTGGCCTTTGCAGTGGCGGAGTCCCTGTGGGACCCCTCCCGGCTGACTCAGATGCGGGAGACGCTGCAGATACGAATGGAGCTGCTCCGCTACGGCGGGGCGGCGGAGAATTATAAGGAGGTGGCCATATGAAACAACGGACCCTGGCCCTGCTGGCTGCGGCGGCCCTGGCCCTGTCTCTGCTGGGCGTTACGGTCCTGGCGGCGGAGGAAGACCCGTCCGAGCCCGATGTTCCCGCCCTGCAGGCAGAAGAGTCCCAGACCCAGCCGGAGGAGGAGCCGTCCGCGGAGCCGGAGGAGGCCGAAACCGAAGGACCGAAGGAGGGGGAGGAGGGCGCCTCTGAGGAACCCCCGGCGGAGGAATACATACCGGACCCGGTGGGGTCCATCTCCTTCGCCAACGTGAACCGCCGGATGCACGAGGGCAATCTGCAGGTGCTGGCCCTTCAGGAGAGCATCGATATGCTGGAGGAAATCGACTATGACAAGCTGAAGGAGGACATGCGCCTTCAGCTTAACGAGATCGCCAAGGCCCAGTGGAGCATGGTGATGATGTCCGGGTACATGAGCGACTATGAGTACCACAGCGCCTACGACCAGATGGACCAGGCCTACGACGCCGTCCGGAAGCAGTTCGACGCCATTAAGGAGGGGGACATGCAGGAGGACAACGCCGACACCGTCCGCCAGCTGAAGAGCCTGCAAAATCAGATCATCATGGCCGGGGAGACGACCTATATCGCCCTGGCCGCCATGGAGCTGCAGGAGAACGGCCTGGAGCGCCAGCTGGCTGCCCTGGACCGTCAGCTCACCGAGCTGGACCTGCGCTATGAGCTGGGGCATATCTCCTCTCTGACCCTGAAGCAGGCGCAGGCGGGCCGGTCGGCGCTGGACAGCGGACTGTCCACCCTGCGGATGAACCTGAACACGTATAAGGGCCAGCTGGAGCTGCTACTGGGAGCGGATATCACCGGGACCATAGCCCTGGGTCCCCTGCCCAAGGTCACCCAGGCGGACCTGGACCGCATGGACCTGGAGCAGGACCTGGAGACCGCGAAGGAGAACAGCTGGGACCTGTATCAGGCCACCGAGACCTACAAGGATGCCCGGAAGGAGTACAACGACCACGGCGGCGACTTTGCTCAGACCTACAATGGGGAGAAACGCTCCTATCAGCAGGCGCGGCACACCTACTACACGGCGAAGTACACCTATGACAACACGGTGCAGAGCTTTGAGCTGAACCTGCGGAATCTGTATCTGAAGGTCCAGGACTACAGGCAGATCCTGGACGCTTATAAGACTGCCCTGGCCGTGGAGCAGGACAACTACGCCGTGTCCCAGCTGAAGTACAGCCAGGGGAACCTGTCCCAAAACAGCCTCTTGGAGGCGGAGGACAAGCTGAAGGAGGCCCAGGAGAAGGTCGCAGGCGCGGAAAACGATCTGTTGTCCGCCTATAACACCTACCGCTGGGCCGTGGACTACGGAATCATGAACTAAAGGAGGCCGACTGATGAAGCAAAAGCGAATTTTTTCCCTCGCGCTGGCCGCCGCCCTGGCCCTGAGCCTGACCGCCTGCCAGTCCGGAGGAGGGGAGAGCAGCTCCCAGGACAGTCCCGCCGCCGGTGTAGCGGTCCAGGTCCAGGAGGTGACGGTGGATACCATCTCCACCGAGAACAAGGTGTCCGGCCGGGTGGTCACCGACGGGCAGGAGTCTGTCTTTGTGGCGGCCCAGACCCAGTGTACTGCTCTTTTTGTGGAGGTGGGGGATTCGGTCACCGCCGGACAGACCCTGTGCACGCTGGATATGGCCAGCACCCTGTCCTCCTACAGCGCGGCCAGTATCAGCTACAACTCCGCCGTCCAGAGCTACCAGGACCAGGCCGCTATCTTCGACAAGCAGATCGCCCTGGCGGAGAAGAATGTCAGCGACCTGCAGGCCCTGTTTGAGATCGGCGCCGCCTCCCAGCTGGAGGTGGACCAGGCGGAGCTGTCCCTCCAGTCCGCCCAGGCCCAGCGCACCGCCACCCTGGCCCAGCTGGAGGCGGGGATGCAGAGCTACAAGTCCAATGTGGAGCAGCTGTCTGCCGTGCTGGAGAATGTGGACAGCCAGGGCAATGTGATCGCCCCCATCTCGGGCACCATCATCGCCCTGAACGCGGCGGAGGGCAGCTATGTCACCCCCTCCGCGCCGGTGGCGGTCATTGACGGCGTGGACCAGCTGGAGGTGTCGGTCTCCGTCTCGGAGGCCCTGGTGCCCAAGCTGGCCGAGGGGGATGAGGTGGACGTGTCCATCAGCGCCCTGGGTAAGCAGCTGGTGGGCTCCATCAAGAAGATTGAGAACACCGCCAGCATGCAGACCAAGCTGTATAATGTGACCATCTCCATCCTGGAGGATGTGGAGGGCCTGATGTCCGGCATGTTTGCCGATGTCTCCTTCCGCACCGACACCTCTGCCGACACCGTTGTCATCCCGACGGAGGCCATCCTCACCAGCAACGGCGCTCAGTATGTCTTTGTGGTGGACGGCATCGTGGAAGGCCGCGGCACCGCCCGCTATGCGGCCATCGGCACCGGCTTGACGGGCAGCGGCGTCACCGAGGTGACCTCCGGCCTGGGAGCCGGCGACATGCTGGTGACGGTGGGGCAGGCCTATCTGTCGGACGGCGACGCGGTGCGCATCGTGACTGGGGAGGACTGAGGCCGGTGAATAAGATCGCGAGATTCTGCATCGGGCACAAGGTCACAACGCTGATGGCGGTCATCATGATCTCCATCTTCGGGTTGGTCTTTACCACCCAGCTGCAGCTGGCCCTCCTGCCCGATATGGAGGCCCCGGCCGCGCTGGTCCTGTGCTACTACAACGGCGCCACCCCCAGCGATATGGAGGAGCTGGTTACCCGGCCCCTGGAATCGGCCATCATGTCGGTGTCCGGGGTGGACGGGGTGAGTT
The DNA here is from genome assembly GCA_910584605.1 of uncultured Oscillospiraceae bacterium. Classification (GTDB taxonomy): domain Bacteria; phylum Bacillota; class Clostridia; order Oscillospirales; family Oscillospiraceae; genus Lawsonibacter. Next base: position 8,999 of record CAJUAW010000044.1, on the reverse strand, counting down.
CCACCTCCTCCAACGGGGTGAGCCAGCTCCAGATCACCTATGTGGAGGGCACCGATCTGGATATCGCCGCCACCAAGCTGCGGGAGCAGTTTGACCGGCTGTCCCTCCCCGATGGGGCGGTGGACCCCATCATCGTCAACATCAACATCGGTGACCTGATGCCCTCCGCCATGATCGCCCTCCAGGGGGAGGACCTGGCCTCGGTCCAGGCCATGGCGGAGGATACCGTCTCCCCCGCCTTGGAGCGCATTGACGGCGTGGCCCAGGTGACCGTCTCCGGCGGCGTGGAGCAGCAGATCGCCGTGGAGGTGGACCCAACCCGGGCGGCCGGCCTGGGGCTGTCCAACTCCTATATTGCCCAGATGCTGGCGGCGGACAACCTGCTCTACCCCGGCGGCGATATGAAAAACGGTACCCAGACCCTCACCGTCACCACCGACGCCAAGTTCCAGACTGTGGAGGATGTGGCCAACCTGATCATCCCCCTCCAGACTGGAGGGACGGTCCGCCTGTCTGAGGTGGCCAATGTTTTTCTGGAGACCGGCGACCCGGAGGCCATCGCCAAGACCGACGGCACCGCCTGTGTGGTGCTCCAGGTGTCCAAGCAGTCGGGGGCCAACGAGGTGGCCACCGCCGACGCAGTGGTGGCCGAGATGGCCAAGCTCCAGGAGCGCAACGGCGCGGTGGTCTACACCGTGCTGTACACCGCCTCCGACTACATCAACATGGCGGTGAATGCCGCCGTGCAGAACATCGAAATGGGCGTAGTGCTGGCCGCCGTGGTGGTCTTTCTCTTCCTGCGCCGGTGGGGGGCCACCGCTACCATCGCCGTGTCCATGCCCGTGTGTATCCTGACGGTGTTCGTACTCATGAACGTGTTCCACCTCACCCTGAACATGATGTCCCTGGGGGGCATCGCCATGGGCGTGGGCATGATCGTGGACAACTCCATCGTAGTGCTGGAGAATATCTACCGCTACTCCGCCGAGGGCCACAGCCGGATGGAGTCCTGTGTGGAGGGGACGGCGGAGGTTTTCACCTCTCTCACCGCCTCCACCCTCACCACGGTGGCCGTCTTTCTGCCCCTGGGCCTCACCGGGGGGATGGCGGGCATGCTCTTTGACGATTTCTGCCTGACGATCTCCTTCCTGATTCTGGGCTCTCTGGTGATTGCGGTGACCTTGGTCCCTCTGCTGTGCTACTTCCTGCTGGATGAGAAGAAGGTCCACCAGCGCGCCCTGGAAAAGGCGGAGAAAAAGGCCAGGAAGCATGCCGAGGGCAGGGCGGGCCTGGGCCAGCGGCTGAATGAGCTGTACACCAAGGTGCTGGGCTACTTTGTCCGCCACCTGTGGGTTGGAATGCTGGCCTCTGTGGCCCTGGTGGCCGTCTTTATCGCCGCCTGCATGAACACCAAAATGGTGCTGATGCCCGATATGGACCAGGGTATGCTCCAGATTTCCATCAGCAGTCCGGTGGGCACCGAGGTGGAGACCACCGCCGCCATTGCCGACCGGGTGGTGGACATCGCCATGGAGAACGTGCCGGAGCTGGAGTCGGTCTATCACCTGTCCAATCCCGAGTCCTCTACCGTGGGACTGGTGCTGGTGGACAAGGAGGACCGGAGCCGCAGCAGCAACGACGTGGCCCAGGTCATGCGGGAGCTGACCCGGGATATCGCCGGGTGTGAGATCACCGTCTCCTCCTCCGACATGACCGCCATGATGGGCAGCGGCGCAGACATCAGCGTGGACATCACCGGGAACGACTATGAGACCCTGGTGATGATCGCCAGCGATCTGGCCGGTCAGATTGCCCAGCTGCCCGACGCGGTGGATGTGGGCACCTCCGAGGCCAAGGAGGTGGAGCAGGTCACCGTCACCATGGACCGGGAGGCCGCCTCCCAGTACGGTCTCACCGCCGCCTCGGTGGGCGCCGCCATTCGGTCGGAGCTGTCCGGCTCCACCGCCACTGCGGTCACCATTGACAACAAGGAGCTGGACGTGGTGGTCCGGGGGGACGGCCGCTCCGCCGCCAGCCTGGACGCCCTGAAGTCCATGGCCATCCCATCCGCCTTCGGCGGGACGGTGCCCCTGTCCGCTGTGGCCCATGTGGACATCGAGCTGGCCCCCCAGAGCATCATCCGGGTCAACCAGTCCCGGCAGATCTCGGTCACCGGCGACACCATCAGCGGCGATACCACCGCTATCACCCGGGAAATCAACCGGATTCTGGAGGGCTACACCCTCCCGGACGGCTACACCGCCGAGATTTCCGGCGCTTATGAGGACATGATGGAGAGCTTCAGCGATCTGCTGCTGGCCCTGATCGTGGCCCTGGGTCTGGTCTACTTCGTGCTGGCCTCTCAGTTTGAGTCCTTCCTCATGCCGGTCATTGTGATGATGATCCTGCCGGTGGCCTTTACCGGAGCCCTGTTTGCCCTGCCTCTCACCGGGCGGGACCTGTCCATGATCTCCCTGGTGGCCCTGATCATGCTGGCTGGTACGGTGGTCAACGCCTCCATCATCCTGGTGGACTACATCCGCCAGCGCCGGGAGCAGGGGGAAAGCCGGGTGGACGCCATCCTCCACGCCTGCCCCCTTCGCATCCGCCCCGTGCTGATGACCACCCTGACCACTGTTCTGGCCCTGGTGCCCATGGCACTGGGCATGGCCGAGGGGGCGGCGGAGATGATGAGCGATATGAGCATCACCATGATCTCCGGCATGGTTGTTTCCACTATTGTCACCCTGCTGTTTACCCCGGTTTACTACTCCGTTATCGACGATTTGAGCCACATTTTCTCCCGGAAAAAGAAAAAGGGAGAGCCCCCCGCCCAGCCGCCTGCTGAGGAAGCCGTCCCTGCCACAGCCGAATAAGCGCAAGAAGGCCCCGCCAGCCGGCGGGGCCTTTTCCTATATTTGTTCCGCTCCTTTGATATAGGCGACGATAAGAGCCTCAAGCTCATCTACTGTATAGGTTTTGTCCGGCTGCTGCTTGAGAATTTGGATCAGGTCAAACATGGCGGCCTTCTGCGCCACTAAAATTTCCCGTTCAGTTGACATCTTATTTGCCTCCTTTCCTATTATAAAACTATTGTATCAGATTTAGGGTCCTATTTCAACATTTGTTACAACAATTTGTTTTAAATTCCCGAAAGCAGAGTGTTTTGTTGTAAAATAGTCTTGAGGTGAAAAATTCTATGAGCACAGAAGAAAACAAGCAGAAATTTTTCAATCATATCAGAGTGCTTCGGAAACAACAGCACCTGACCTTAGAGGAATTGGCCGCGCAAAGCGGCGTACCACTGAACATGCTGGAGCAGCTTGAACAAAATATTTTGCCCAAGGAAATGGTGGTAGATGACGCTTATAAGCTGTCACTGGCATTCCGCTGCAAAATATGGGAACTGTTTCAATAATTCAGAGAAAGGCCCCGCCGGCGGCGGGGCCTTTCCAAGTTATATTGCTTTTGTTACTTCTGACCTGCGGAGAAAACGTACACGGTGATCAATTTCTTCACTTCCTCCGGCGTGTAGCTTTCCTGCGTAGGGTTTTCATCAATGATGTGGCACAGGTCAAGGGCCATTGCCTTTCGCGTGTCCTGGCGTTCTGCTTCTGTCATTGCCTGAAACCTCCTTTTCTTTTATAACTCCATTATATCAAATCTCCAGTTGGGATTCAAGGTCTTCCAGCTCCTTCATCCACAGCGTATTCACCGCGTCCGAGGGCATCCGCCAGTCCCCCCGGGGAGAGAGGGCCAGGGTGCCCACCTTGGGGCCGTCGGGGAGGCAGGAGCGTTTGAACTGCTGGGCAAAGAAGCGGCGGTAGAAGTTCTTCAGCCACTTGAGGATGGTCTCCCGGCCGTAGTCCTCCTCCAGGGCGGCCAGGGCCAGACGGAACACCTTCCGGGGGGAGAAGCCCCAGCGGATGGCGTAGTACAGGAAAAAGTCGTGGAGCTCGTAGGGACCCACCAGGTCCTCGGTGCGCTGGGCGATCTCCCCCTCCTTGGGGGGGAGCAGCTCGGGGGAGACGGGGGTGTCCAGGATGTCCCGGAGGACGGCGGCCAGCTGGGGGTCGGCCTCCTGGGCCTCCTCCGCCGCGTAGGCGGTGAGGTGGCGTACCAGGGTCTTGGGAATGGAGCCATTTACCCCGTACATGGACATGTGGTCGCCGTTGTAGGTGGCCCAGCCCAGGGCCAGCTCGGACAGATCCCCGGTACCGATGACCAGCCCGCCCCGCTGGTTGGCCAGGTCCATCAGCACCTGAGTCCGCTCCCGGGCCTGGCCGTTCTCGAAGGTGACGGACAGGTCGTCCATGGACTGGCCGATGTCCCGGAAGTGGACCCGCACCGCCTCGCCAATGTCCACCGTGCGGAAGTCCGCCCCGATGCGCTCGGCCAGCACCTGGGCGTTGGACTTGGTCCGGCTGGTGGTACCGAAGCAGGGCATGGTAACGGCCAGGATGTCACTCCGGGGACGGCCCAGCATATCGAAGGCCCGGGCGGTGATGAGCAGGGCCAGGGTGGAGTCCAGCCCGCCGGACAGCCCCACTACCGCGCAGGAGGCCCGGGTGTGCTCCAGACGCTTTTTCAGCCCCAGGGCGGCGATGGTGAAAATCTCCTCGCACCGCGCCTGCCGGTCTCCGTGGTCCTCGGGGACGAAGGGGTTCTTTCCGATGGGCCGGGTGAGCTTTGTCTTCTCTGCACGCAGGGAAAAGGTTGCGCGTACCCAGTTGGTGGTTTGAGTGTCATAGGTGTTCATTTTCCGCCGCTCAAACGCCAGCCTGTCTACGTCAATCTCGCTGACGGTCAGGCCAGTGTCAAAACGCTTTTCTGCCAGCAAAGCCCCGTTTTCAGCAATCATGTTGTGCCCGGCAAAGACCAGATCGGTGGTGGACTCTCCCTCTCCGGCGTCGGCATAGACGTAGCCACACACCAGACGGGCGGACTGTCCCGCCACCAACTGACGGCGGTAGGCGGATTTGCCAGCTACCTCGTCGGAGGCGGACAGATTCAAAATAACAGTTGCGCCCAGAGCCGCCAAATGGGTGGATGGGGGCATTACAGCCCAAAGATCCTCGCAAAGCTCCACTCCTACCGTCAAATTTGGCATCTCTTCACATACAAACAGCTGGCTGGAATAGAGGTCTGGATATTGGCCGCACAGCGTTACCGATGAATCCAGTCCCTCTCCAGAGGTGAACCATCGTGCCTCGTAAAATTCTCCGTAATTGGGAATGTGATGTTTAGGGACCAGCCCCAATATCCTGCCCTTTGAGATGACCGCAGCACAATTATACAGCTCATTCTGGCACCGCACCGGCAGGCCCACAGCGGTGAGCATGTCCAGGGTGGAGGTCTCCTCCAGAATACGGCTCAGGGCGTCCTCTGCGCCCTGAAGAAGGGCGTCCTGCAAAAACAGGTCGCCGCAGGTGTAGCCGGTGACGCACAGCTCGGGCAGGGCCAGCACCTTTACCCCCTGCTCCGCCGCCTCCTTCATCAGGGCAATGATCTGCTCCGCGTTGTATTCACAGTCCGCCACCCGGATCTTTGGCGTTCCCGCCGCCGCTTTGATAAAACCGTCCCGCATGATCGGGCCTCCTTTGTTCATAAATGTTCTGCTACCATCATATCCCAAGTCCGCTCCAAATGCAAGAAAAACAAAAGGGGGGACGTCCTCTCAAGGCTGTGTGGATATCTGCCCGGGCCGCGCCGCTCGGACCCTCCAGCGGATGGCGCAGCCCCCCGGTGCAGGTGGACAGGCCCCCGGCTCACCCGCCTTGGGGTCCGGCTTGTTCAGGACAGGGATCACGGTTTCTGAGCTCCAAGTGGTGTCGGTGGTGGTGTTGGCCGCGTTGTCTCCGGTGGTCTCAGAGGTCCCTACGCCGGCGGTGTCCGCAAAAAGGGAGCTGCCCGAACGGACAGCTCCCTTGGATGATCATGTTGAGAGGCTCAGGCGCCTTGATACTGCTGGATCGCGGCCGCAGTCTGCTGGTAATCCGCCTCCACCTGAGTGAACAGCTCCTTGGCCAGGTCATAATCCTTTGCCCTCAGGGCCTCGGTGATGGCGTGGCTGGAGTGGTACAGCTTGGTAAAGCTGAGGTTCTGGGTGACTCCCTTCAGGGTGTGGGCCGCCCGGAAGGCCTCCTCATAGTTCTCCGCCTTCAGAGAGCTCTCCAAAAGCTGAAAAGACTGGTCGGACAGAAACTTTCCCACGAACCGCTGCACCAGCGCCTCGCTGTACAGGCGGCCCAATACGTCCTGGTAATCACCCTCCAGGGCGGTGTAGCACTCTTGCATGGTCATTGCGCTTCCTCCTTTATTTCCTCGCGTTCCACCATCTTGCCGATGGCACCGGTGTATTCAGGGGGTTCCTCCGAGGTCCACAGAGCTCTGCAGATCAGATGGACGGGCTTGATTTGGCCGTCCAGCCGGACATGACAGTCAAACTCCACCACGGGCTGGTCGGGAGTGGTGTCCTGCAGCTTCTGCGCCAGCTCCGCCAGCGTGTCCAGGTTGACCAGATCCTGGATCTGTGGGCTGTGATAGGGGTCCACAATGGTGTCCTCCAGGTCCAGGCGCTTGACTGCGACGGGGGAGAGGGTAAGCATCGAGGGATTTGAAGTATACTCAAACAGCATATGCGGGGATATGGAGGTGAAGAAGTGATGGATGGTCCGCTCCTGCTCCAGGATGCGCAGGGTGCGGTCGGTGACGGACAAGTCCTCGTACTGGACCAGCTCCGCCGCAGTATTCTCCATAACGCGCTGGTCCCCCCGGGTGATGGTATCCACCGCCATCTCCCGCTGAATGATGTCGCTGCTTTCCACCAGACACTCCAGGAGCAGCGGCTGGAAGGAGCCGCACTCGCCGTTGAGGATCATGGACAGGGCCTTCTCGTGGGAGTGGGCCGGCTTATAGACCCGGACGCTGGTTAGAGCGTCGTACACATCGGCCAGGGAGACTACCTGGGCAGAGATGGGGATGTCCTCTCCCACCAGCCGGTCCGGGTATCCCCTGCCGTCATAGCGTTCGTGGTGCCAGCGGCAGATCTCGTAGGCGTACTTTACCAGCGGCTCGTCCTGGAAGGGGACGCCCTTCATCATGTCCGCGCCCATCTGGGAGTGCTGCTTCATAATGGCGAACTCCTCGTCGGTGAACTTGCCCGGCTTGTTGAGGATCTCGCTGGGGATGCAGATCTTACCCACGTCGTGGAGGGTGGAGGCGTTGCTGATCAGGTTGATGGTCTCCCGATCCAGCTTGTATTTGTTGGTTTTGCGCATCAGGCTTTTCAGCAGAATCTCCGTCATGGTCTGGATGTGGAGGACATGCAGGCCGCTTTCCTCATTGCGGAACTCCACAATGTGGCTGAGGATGGAGATCATCAGGTTGTTGACCTTTTCCTTCTGGTAGATCTGCTCGTTCACCATGCTCTGCAGGCGGCGCTGCTTGGCGTAGAGCATAATGGTGTTGCTGGCGCGGCGGCGCACCGTTTCCACATCGGTGTCCCGCTTGAGGTAATCGGTGACGCCAAGGTCATAGGCCCGCTTGAGCAGGCCGGGCCCCTCCTCTGCCGTGATCATGATGACGGGGACGCTGTCGATCCAGCCGTACTTGTTCATGGCGTCCAGCACGCCGAAGCCGTCCATATTTGGCATGTTGAGGTCCAGCAGGAGCAGGGAGATCTCCTGATCCTTCTGCTGGAGGATGGTCACTGCCTGTATGCCATCCACCGCCTCAATGATCTCGTAGGTGTCCTCCAGTATGGCGCGGAGGAAGTCGCGGTTAAATTGGGTGTCGTCAGCGATCAGGATAGTATAATGCTGTTCTTTCTTTGGGGCCATAGCGTTCACTCCCCTTTGGGTGGTTTCTTGTTCTGGGCGCGGTCGCGCACAGACATCAGTTTGGTCAGTGTGAGGCATAGCTGCTCAATGTTGATGGGCTTGGCCAGATGGGCGTCCATGCCAGCCTGGGTGGTGCGGGTGATATCCTCCGCAAATGCGTTGGCGGTCAGCGCGATAATGGGCACCATCTTGGCGTCGGGACGGTCCAGAGCCCGGATGGCCTGGGTGGCTTCGCAGCCGTCCATGTTGGGCATCTGCATATCCATGAGGACGGCGTTGAAAAAGAAAGGCGGAGAAGCTCGAAATGCCTCCAGTGCCTTCTGCCCGTCTTCCGCGGGGGTTACCTCGGCTCCCCGCATTTTCAGTAGCTCGGTGGCGATCTCCATGTTCAGGAGATTGTCCTCTGCCAGCAGGATCTGCCGGTCCTTCAGCGGGGTCACCTCTGCCGGCTCGTGCTCAGATTCAGGGGAAGGAGTCTCGCTGGCGTCAAAGGGGATGGTGACCGAGAAGGTGGTTCCCTTGCCCAGCGTGCTGCTTACGGCGATCTGGCCGCCCATGCGGGTGACCAGGTTTTTTACGATGGGCATACCCAGTCCGGTGCCCGTGACCTCCTTGGCCCCAAAGCGGACCTCCCGCTCGTAGGGGTCAAAGAGCTTGGGCAGGAAGTCGGCCGACATGCCGGACCCGGTGTCCTCCACCAGGAAGAGGTAATTGTTCCGCTTGCCCTCGTCCATCTGGCGCAGGGTGACCGTCAGGCTGTCGCCCGACTGGGTGAACTTCATGGAGTTGGACACCAGATTGTTGATAATCTGGCCCAGCCGGGCGGGGTCACCCTTAATCATCCGGTTTTGGATGTCGATGGACAGCTGGAAGGTTTTGTTCTGCTCCCTGGCCTGGGTCTGGAAGGGGGCGAGGTAGGTCTCCAGAGTCTGGACCAGGTCGAAGGGCTTGATCTCTATGGAGACATTCCCCTGTTCCAGGCGGGAAATCTCCAAAATATCGTTGATCAAGGCCAGCAGCTGCTGGCTGGCGGCGCCGATCTTGTTCAGATAGCCCACCATCTTTTCCCGGCTGCAGTCGTCCTGAAGGGCCAGCCCTGTCATGCCGATAATGATGTTCAGCGGGGTGCGCATATCGTGGCTCATGACGGAGAAGAAC
>CAJUAW010000043.1 GCA_910584605.1 uncultured Oscillospiraceae bacterium | reverse complement strand
ACCGGAGAGCAGACCGTCGATCATACCTTTTCCCAAATCGGCCCAGTAGTCCAGGGTAAAATACTTGGCGACATTGGCGTTCCACCATGTCTTTAAATCAGACCACGCCTTTTGTACTGCCTCAAGAATAAAGTTCCAATTGGGGGCTATGGATGCGGCCAGGCCAACCGCACCCAGCGCAAGAAGTCCTAGTCCAAGCGGAGCTGCTGCTCCGGTGAAAAAGAGCACAACGCCAAGCACAAGCAGTGCGGCGCTTACAATTGCAGTTATGGCAAGAATTGTATTTCCAGTAGCGTCCGTAATGGTGTTCCAGTTGGCGGCGATGGAAACCGCAAGCCCGACCGCGCCCGCTGCCATGAGGCCAAGCCCAAGCGGAATAGCAGCGCCGGAAAAGAGCAAAACTGCGCCAAGCGTCAGGAATGCGCTGCTAACAAGGGCGGTAATCGTTCCAACAGGGCCTTGCAGTTCATTTTGAATGGTCTCCCAATTAGCCGCTAGGGAGGTTGCAAGCCCAACTGCGCCAACAGACAGAAGCCCAAGCCCGAGGGGGATATTTGCCCCGGAAAACAGCAGGACAGCGCCCAGCACCAGCAACGCCGCGCTGATTGTCCCGGTCACAGCGCCTACCGGGCCGTCCAGATACTCGGAGACTGTATCCCAATTGGCTGCTGCGTATGTCGCAAGCCCGACCGCACCGATTGCCATGAGAGCCAAACCCAGCGGAAGGTTTACACCGGAAAAGGCAAGGATTGCGCCAAGCGCCAGCGAGGCGGCGCTCACAAGTCCGGTCACAGAACCGATTGGGCCGCGAAGTAATTCCTCAATGGTACTCCAGTTGGCCGCAGCCACTGCCACCAGTCCAACCGCACCGATTGCCATAAGCGCAATACCAAGAGGGACATTTACCCCGGAAAACGCAAGGAGAGCGCCAAGCGCGAGGGAAGCCCCGCTCACAACCGCCGTAAGCGTCCCAATTGGGCCTTGCAGAACCTCCGACAGCGATTCCCAGTTTACGGCTACGACTGTGGCCAATCCAAGCGCCCCAATTGCCATAAGTGCAATGCCCAATGGGACATTCGCACCGGAAAACGCCAGGAGCGCTCCCAGCACTAACAAAGCCCCGCTCACAACCGCCGTAAGTAGGCCAATCGGGCCTTGCAGCACTTCCGACAAGGATTCCCAATTTACGGCTACGACTGCCGCGAGTCCGAGTGCACCAACCGCCATTAAAGCAATTCCAAGCGGTATGTTGACGCCGGAAAACGCGAGAATTGCCCCCAACGCCAGCAGCGCGACACTAACCAAAGCAGTCACAGCTCCAATCGGTCCCTTCAACGCTTCTTCAATTGCGCTCCAATTTTCATAGATGACAGGAGCAAGAAGCGCTGCCCCCGCTGCCATCAGCGCAATGCCCAGCGGGATGTTCGCGCCGGAAAAGGTAAGGATCGCACCAATCGCCAAAAGGGCGCTGCCAACGATCGCCTGTATTTTGCTCAGCTCCCCGGCGATCAGCCCGCTGAAGTCCGGAGCTATCGTGTCGCTGCCAGAGCCTCCTCCGCCGCCGCTTCCAGAACCAATGGTGTTGATCTCGTCAAACCCTGCCAGATGGCCTGCCGCGTCCTCCGCTGCGCTCCCGACCGCACCAAGGGCGTCCGCCTCCTCGTAGAGCGCCTTGGCACTGTCACTGGCCTGCTTTAAGGTCTTGCCGAACAGGGAAGATACCAGCTGCGCAAGCAGAGATACTGCTTTTGCCAGTATGTTCACAAAAAGTGTAAACGCCGGGATGATGACCTCTACCAAGGGCTGGGCCAGGGTGAGAAGAGCGCCCTTGAGCTTAGCGATGGATTGTCGGGCCTGGGCGTTGCTTTTGACGGACTTGCCCATCCAGCCCAGGAATGTCCTAAGCCCAGAGGACAGAATATTGAATACAAACGCAGAGGCCAAAATACCCTTCAACCTCCGCCCAAAATTGTCTGTGTACCTGGCAGCCTTCTGGGCAGCCTTTCCCATCTGCACTGGCGTCTCCTGGACACCCTGCAGATTTTTCTGGTACTCCTTCAGCTCCTCGCTGGCCGATGCGATACCTTTCGCAATTTCGTCATACTCCTGGTGCCCAAGCCCCAGTCCCGCCGCGGCCAGCTGGGCCTGGCATTCCTTCAGCCGCACCAGCTCCCGGTTCAGGTCCACAATCCGCTGGTCCACCACCTGGGCGGACTCCAGCTCAGCTCTGCGTGCCTGCTCCGCCTGGTGTATCTGCTGCTGGAGCATCCCGGCCTCCCCCTTCTGCCGCTCCAGAGCTCCCTCCGCCTCAGCCAGCTGGGCTGTGTAGCGGTCCACGGCGTCCTCCGTCTTGTTCCAAGCTGTTTGGAGGCCGTTTACCCTGGTCCGCTGGTCCCTCAGTTCCTCCTCTACGGAGGGGATCAGGGCCTTAGCCTCCTCCCGGCGCTCCGGATTGAGGCCCTTGTCCTTTGACATGGCACGGATATCCGCCAGCCGGTCCTTGATCTCCTGGAGCTTGGCTTTCTCCGCATCCAGCTCTGCGGCATCGAAGGCGCTCTTTTTCTTCCCGCTCGCCAGTTTGGTCCTCAGCACGGAAATATCCTGTTCTTTTTTTGTGATTTTTTTCTTCAACGCTGCCAGTTCCTTTTCCAACTGCCTGTTGTCCAAGGCGGTGGAGAAGGTGATGGACCCATCAGACATGAAATCACCCCGTTTCAGATGAGAATGGACCGTTTGCAGCTCTTATTTCAGCCAGGCCCCCAGCGCCTCGGTTTCCCGCTCTGTGTACTTTTGAGAAATGTCCACCAGCGCCCGGTTGTTCCGGTACCACTCCTGATCGCCCTTGTCCAGCTTCTTCCCCTTGGCGATCCGGGCCCGGATGCGGACGATCTGCGCAAAGGTACAGTCCCCAATCTCGCAATAGGCGGCCAGGAAGGTCCACCAGTGCATATACTCAACGGCTCGGATCTCCCGGCCTGTGACCCGGTTAATCGGAGCCACGATATAGGGAAAATCCTGCTCCCAGTCCACCAGCCTGGGGCCCTTGCCGGAGCCTTCCCGCACTCCGCCGTTGATAAACCACAGGCCTCGATCTATGGCCTCCTCATAGGCCTCCGAAGGCATATCTGCAAGGCTGGGATACAGGATATCCAGCAATATGCAAGCCCGGTCCTGATCGTCCAGCTCTGGGTCAGACAGGGCAGCGCAGATATCCAGGATCGCCCGGTAGTCCGAACGTATCTCATACTCTGTGCCGCCTGCCTCCAGGCTGGTGGGGAGCAGCTCCCGCCACGGCGAACTCATCGGTGGTATTTGGCGGTGTACTTCTGGATGCGGGGATTGGTGGCTTTTTGCTCTCGGGCGAAGCTGGTGTCTATCTCGTCCATCAGAGCCAGCATCAGATTGCACCACACAGGCAGGCCGTCCGCCATGGCATAGACGTTCATCCCTCCAAACAGAGCGCCGCACACAGGCTGGCCCAGGACCTCATCGATCATAGCCCGCATCTCCTCGTCCCGCCTGCGAGCAATGTCAAAGATTTCTCGGCTGCCGGCGGCCTTCTCCACCTCCGCCTTATAGGCGTCCTGCTTCCGATCCAGGGCATCGAAGGTGTGGAACAGCCGCTCCACAAAGGCGCTGTCCGTGGGATTGAAGGTTACCTGGACCGCGCCGTTCAGGTCATAGGTAACAAGACCGGTGTCAAATTGCAATGTCTTCATCAGATATCACCTGCCGTTCCTTTGGGCGTAAAGGTGATGGTCCCATCCGCCGTCACGGAGGCGGCGCCAATCTCACGGGCGCCGCCGAAGGTGATGTCGATGGGCATGGTCAGGGAGCCGCCCCCCTCACCCCCCAGGCCGCTGGGCTTCACCATAGAGCTGGGATACCGCTCGGCGAAGGCCGCGCCGCTCTCGTCCACGGCGTACAGATGGATGCGCAGCAGGTCCTGATTGCACAGGGCGGCGGCGTCCTGGTCCACCACGGCCAGGTTCCACACATGCTGCTGGTACTCGTCTCCGCTGTCCAGCTCGCAGGGGTCGAAGGTCTGGGAGATGGTGGGGGTCTTCATGGTGGTATAGGTGTCCCCCAGAATGTCCTGCTTGGTCTCCTCGCTCCAGTCCAGCTCGGCGGAGCTGTCCTCCACCCGCTTGCCCAGACGGCCCCATCTGGGGGCCTCGGCGGTGCCGAAGTTGCCGCACACCAGGTAGAGCTTCCGGTCCACCGTCTGCCCGGCGGGGGTTTTGAATTTGTAGCTCATAGGTCTCCTCCTCACATAAACCACGGGGCTGTGGTTGGAAATATTTTGATGAATTGGACGGACAGCTGGACCATATAGGTGGCCAGCCCCTCGTCCTCCGCGTCGTAGAGTACCCCGTTCTGGGCGGTGAGTTTCTCCTGCCGGGGGACGTCCCCGAAGACGGGGGCCAGGCCCAGGGCCGACTGCTCCTGAACCCACTCCTGGAAGTCCATCACCCACCCGGCGTTGACCGCCGCCCCGGCGTTGTCTCCGGGAGCCTTCTCGAAGACGTAGTACAGCCCGAAGTTGTACTGGTTGGTGACGGCCACATTGCCCAGCAGGTCCGTTTTGCGGCTGACCTCCTCCAGGCCGGAGGGGAAGATGCCCCCGTTGGCGGGGATCTGATCGGTGTAGTCCACCTGGAAGGTTTGCAGGATGTCCGCCTTGGGATAGCTGCGGACAAAGGCTGTGATCTGTTCCAGCGCGGTCATGGGCTCCCCCTCCTTCGCACATAGTCCTGGAGCTCCGTAGCCATCTGCTGCCCCTCTGCGGCGGTCAGGCGGCGGTCCCAGAAGGGCCCGGCTCTGGGGTTCCTGGTCTTGTCGTACTGGAGGTCCCGGTCGCTGGCCACCTTTGCCGCGCCCCGCCGGGACCGCCAGCCGTTGGGCGTCAGAAAGCCCGCCATCCCCGTCTCCGGGTCCACCATCACCTTGCCGTAGTAGAGCATCCGGGCATAGGGGACGTTCACGTGGAGGAAGGGCTCGTTCACCGGGCTCTGGGCGATCATCAGCTTGATGGTGGCCCCGGTGCGGTAGGGCATGTACTTCTGGATACGGCGCTTTACATTGGCGGTGTGGAACCGCTGCACGTCCCCCCGGGCGTCGATGCCCAGCCGCTTCATGATCTGTTTTACCGGCTTCATGTCCACCTGGACGCGGCCTACGACGTTCATGTCAACCTCCTGCCTCCACATGGACCATGCGGCCCTTCCAGTATTTCGGGTCCACATACTTCACGACCACCAGGCCGGGAACCTTGGCGGGGATCAGGGCAGACCAGTCCGACCGGCCTGCCAGCTCCGGTCCCTCGCCCAGCAGGACCTTGTCCCCCACGGACACCGGGCTCTCCAAGCAGGGGATCACCAGCAGAAAGCTGTTGACCTCCCGGCTGCCCGTTTTGGACACGTCCTGGACCTTCTTGAAGTCCAGGAACGCACCCCGCTCGATGACCGTCCGGGTGACCGTCTCCTCTCCGTCCCAGTGGTAGAGGGTGACCGTCTGGTCACACAGCCGGTAGTCCACCGGACCCGCCCGGCGCTTGATCCGGACCATCAGCCGCACCCCCGATAGATGTCCAGGTACTGCGACGCACAGCGGTACAGCTCCTTCTCCCGGCCCCTGGGGCTCAGGTCCAGGGACTGGCCCGCCGGGCCGCCGTAACTCACCGACACGCTGCCGATGGAGGCGGACTGGATGGGGCCGCCCTCCCCGTTGGCCAGCAGGTCGAAGCTGTAAAAAGCCTCCGCCATGGCGCACACGGCCATGTCACCCGACCGTGGCCGGGAGGTGTCCACCCGGCAGAGCCGCTTGTACCGGGCCAGCTGGGCGGCGGCACGGACCTCATAGCCGGGCCACTCCTCCTCCGGAATGGCGCTGCCCCGGTAGGTGTTTTGGTAAAAGTCGTAGCTGGTCATGGAGCTCAGGCCTTATGGTGCAGGTACACCCCGGCCAGCTTGTTCTGGTAGATATCCGCAATGCCCACGTTGCGGTAGCCGAACTTGTAGGCGTCGGCGGTCTGGTTCTGCTCGGGAGAGATGATCTTGGGGGCCACGTGCTTGGGGAACTGGATGACGGCGGGCTTGTGGATGATGAGGAAGTTGATCTCCTTGGCGTCAGCCGCCTTCCCATAGCCGCCGGCGGTCTCGTCCACAGCCCCCTCGCCGTCGCCGGTCATCTTTCCTGACTTCTGCTGGATGGCGGTGTAGAACCGGGTTTGGGGTACCTTCACCGTTTTGGCAAAGTTTTGGAGCACCTCCCGGCTCTTGGTGGTGTCCAGGTCCTGGATCATGCCCATCAGGGTGGGGGTGATGTACAGATACCGCCCCTCCTGGGGTACCTCGTCCTCGTCCATCTTGTCGTTGGCGGCGCGGATAGCCTTGAGCACCGCCTCGCCGGTGGACAGGGTGGCCGCGCCCGCCTTGCTGATGCCCGGCTTGCCGGCGTAGCAGGCGAAGCGGAAGGCGTCGATCTCGGGCACCACCTTGGTGCGGATGAACTCCCCGGCCAGGCGGCCGAAGGCGATGCCGGCAGTCTCCAGGTCGTCCATGGCGTCCACGGTGAACATGCGGCCCCGGTCGAAGTTGCACTTGATGGTCTCGTTGGTCAGGGTCACGTCCCCGTCCACGTAGCCGCTGTTCCGGGAGTAGTCCCCCAGGCCCTGCATGGACAGCATGGGAATGATGAGCTCGTTGGCGTTGGCCCCCTGGCGGGCCAGCTCGGCGGCGCCGTCCAGGTCGCCGGTGAGGGAGGCGTTCTTGTACACCTCGTCCAGGATGGGGACGAATTGCTTGGCCAGTTCAATTGCGTTAGGCATAGTTCAAATCTCCTTTATTTTTTCTCGCCGGCGGTGAGGCCGGCGGCGGCGCGGATGGCGTCCAGGCCAGTAACGGGGCGGCCGCCCCCCGTCCCAGTCCCGGCGGCGTAGGGGGGCGGGGTCTCCCCGGTGTCGAAGAGGTAGCCGCTGTCCTTCTTCAGCCCCTCCAGAGCGGCCTTGATGTCGGCCGTCTGGTCCTTGGACGCCTTCAGCTTGTCCACATCCAGCAGGGCCCGGATGGCCTTGACGTTCCGTCCTTTGGCGGCGGTGATGGCGTCCTTCAGCACTCCGTCGAAGGCCAGGCCGGCCAGCTGCTGCTTGTGGGCCTCCGCCTGTTCGGAGAGGTCCTTGGTGAGTTTGGCTACCTGCCCCTGGAGGTCCTTCACGTCCACCCCCTCAAAGGCCTTCAGGCCCTCGGTGGCGGTAGCCAGCTGGGCCTTGATGGACTCGTAGTCGGCAAAGGGCTTTTTGGCCTCCTCCACGTCCCGGCCGTTCTCCGCCAGGATGGCGTCGATGACCTCCTTGGGCAGGGGCGCGTCCCCCACCTTGAAGTTCTGCAAAAATTCCGGTTTCATTGCTTGCTCCTTTCCTTTGGCAAAAATAAATGAGCCACAAACTACTCAAAAAATTCGAGTAGTTCATGGCTCTTGGCTCACAGGCTCTTGGCTCTTACGCGATATTCACTTCCAGGTCGTGCTTGCACGCCTTGCAGCGGAAGGGCATGTTCTGGATCTTGGTGTCCGCCCGGACGGGGAACAGCGCCTTCCCGCAGTGGGGGCAGCAGTACCACGGGCGGTTATGGATGGTTTTAATCACGATCCTTCTCCTTTTTACACTTAGAAATGTCATAGTGCATTTCCGGGTCATAATCAGGACCAATGTACTCTCTCAATTCCTTCTCCCGCAACTCTTCAAAATATTTGAGCACATCAGGGTCAGAATCCAAAGGACTTGGTGCTGCTACAATCCAGCGCCAAACATCACTTGACTTCTTAGCGTTTAGAATCTCTTCCTTCGTTTTCATTCTAAGAGCCTCCTGATATAATCAAAAAGGTCGGGGTCTTTTTGCTTCAAGACATCTGGGGCATGCGCGTAAAACATAAACCCTTCACTAAAATATTCACGCATACCATCCAAATACACTTGTTTCCCATCATAGATACCGCGACCATAACGCTCATAAAGACGTCCCTGGTATATACTCACCAATTTAGGATGCTGCACACGTAAAATTTCTTTTGAGAAATTTTCACTATCAATGATTATATCAGCCTTTGACAAATTTTCAAAGCCCTTGGCCCGGATTTTCAAAAACTCTGGGTCCTCATAGATATTCAGGGCCGTTTCCAGAGCGTGGGCGTATTCATGCGCCACAGTCCCTGGTGCTCTGTTGCGGTTCAAAAACAGTTCTCCGGTCGCTGGACGGTATCCGCTTCGATTTTCCTCGGTCACAAAGACCTTGGAAATGTATGGCTCCGCAAGTTCTCGGGCCCGCTGCGGTATTTGCGCAACCTCCTGCTCGACAGACAACCGGTCCACTTCCGCAGTACCCTGAGCAAAATTAAGCCGTTCCAGTACCGGCGTTGGCTTCTCCCCAAATCCCGCCACCTCCGTCCGCTCGTACTGGGTCCGCAGCCCGGCGAACTTGGAGAACTCCCGGTAACGCTGGTGGAGGACGTTCAGGCGGGTTCTGTCCTGGGCGAGCTTCTCCGTGTCCCCGGCGGCCTCGTCCACCATTACCCGCCGCTTCTGCGTCCGAATCGCACGCTCCAGCTTCCGCTGCATCTGGGCGGCCTCATACCCGGTGTAGTGCCGGCCCTCCACGGTGACTCCCTTCTCGTTGTCGGCTCGGAACCGCTCCAGTTCCTGGTGGGAATACTGGGGCTGGCTGACCCCCAGGATAATGGGAAAGGCGGCGTGGCCGCAGTTCAGGGTCCCGATGCGCCGGCGGAGGGAGCTGTTCAGCGCCTCATACGCCCGGTCGGGGTACTGCTTCCCCTGGATGGGCTCGTGGTCGGGGGCGCTGTTGGCGTGGGCGGTGATCTCCCAGCCGTCGCAGCCCAGCTGGTCGTGGGCAGCCTGACTGATCTGCTCCTGCATCAGCCCCAGACCGCCCAGGATGTTCCGCCGCACCGCCGCCTCCAGGGAGGTGTGGACCCCGCTCTCGTAGTCGATCACCCGCACGCCCTTCTCCGCCAGATTCCTGGTGGCCTGCCGGACAGCCTCGGTGTAGCTGGCCGCCCCGGTGACCACCTGCTTAAAAGCGAAGTCGGTGCAGGAGCGGTACGCCTTCTGGAGGGGCAGCGCATTGCCGAAGGGGTCTACCATGCCCAGGGTTTGGGTCAGGTTGGCGAAGTCCGCCTCCGCCTGCTCCACGGCGGCGGCCACGATCTGCTGGAGAACCAGGTTCTCCGCAAAGGGGATGGCCGCTGCGGTGGGGAAGCGGCGCACGTCCAGGTCATAGCCCGACTGGGCCGACTGGTACAGGATGCGGCGTATCTCCCCCTGAGACGCTTGGAGCAGCTGCTGCAACTGCTTTTCGATCTCCGTTTGGGACAGGCCCAGGTTTTGCAGCCGCCATACCTGGTATTGGGCGGTGCTGGTCAGCTGGCCCGCCTCGGCCACCCGCCGGGCGATATCCTGGAGCAGATACTCGGTGATGGGGTCCGTTACCTTTCTCGCAGCGTCCCCCAGGGCGGCGATCTGGTCCGGGGTGAGCATTATTCACCCTCCGCCAGCCGGTCCAGCTCCGGCATGTACTTGGCCCGGATGGCGGCCAGGTCGGCCTCCGTCTCGGCGGGCATCCCGAACCGCCAGCCCAGGGCGATCTCCGGCTTCAGCAGCCCCCGGGCCACCATGTCCAGATAGTCCGCCCAGGTCTTGTCCTCGTCGTAGAGGATGCCGTTCCCCCAGTCGATGGAGACGGCCTCCGGATCGACCCCGTGGGCGCCGGGGACCTTGTAGAGCCGCCCCAGCACCCCGCACAGCCGGACCGCCTCCTTGGCCGCGCTCTCCCACATCTGCTGGAAGTCAATGATGCTGAGATTGTAGTCCCCCGCGCTGGAGGTGATCTCCGTGGCGGTGCGCTCGGCGGCCTCCACCTCGCTGAGCAGCCCCCGCTTCAGGCCGATGATGTTCTCGGCGGTCCGCAGGTACTCCTGCTTCCGGGCCGAAAAGGATTTTTCCCGAAGCTCCGGGGAGAAGATGGTCAGCCCCACCGTCTCCGGATCGTCGTCAATCCCCACGAACAATCTGTCGGTCAGCCTCCGGCGGCCGTCCCGCCCCTTGCGGAGCAGGTCGGCGGAGGCAATGATCCGGGACTGCCCCCGCTCGAACTCACCGTTGAGCAGAGCCTCGTTGCGGTCGATGTTGTGGATCAGACCCACGGCGGGGGCGTAGACGCTGACTCCGTCAGGGGAGCCGTCCACACAGTTTTCCAGAGGGGTGATCAGCCGGGCCAGCCCCAGACCGCCCAGGGGCTCCGGGAAGGTGTACTCCTCGGGCAGGGCCTCGTACCGGGCCAGGGCGGCCAGGGGGACCCGCTGGCCCAGGCTCCCCTGCATGGAGGAGCAGTAGAGCAGGTTGCGGATGGTCAGCCGCCCATCCGCCCCCAGGGTCCGCCGCTCCAGCAGGGTGTACCAGGACTGCGCGGCATGATACCGGCCCTCCACCGTGCACTCCGCCGTGCCTATATCCACCGGCCGGCCCTCGCTGTCCCGGCCGAAGATCAGCACGTTGTCCCGGCGCACCACCGAGAAGGTGAAGCCCTCCCCCACCGGCGCCGGCTTGAGCCAGGCCTCCCCGCCGATGAGGGCCAGCTGCATGGCCTTCTTCTTCACCCGGTCCAGCCCCTCCAGCGCCCCCTGGGCAAAGCCGTCATCGCTGGCGGATTTGTACTCCCCGAAGGCGGTCTTGGTCAGCTTGTGGACGATGGTATAGGCGATCTGCTGGCAGGGGTCGGACTCCTCGCTGGCCGCCCGGTGGTAGTACAGCCGGAACCACTCCCGGACGGCCTCCCGCATGGGCTGGGTGGTGCAGTCCCTGGCCTGGAAGGCGTCCTCACAGCTGTAGGCCCCCCGCAGGGCGGAAACAATGCTCACGGCCGCACCTCATTCTTGATGACCACCCGGCGCAGGGCCCGCAGCCCGGCCTCCAGGCCGTCGATGTAGGCGTGGAGCTCCCGGAGCTCCTGCCGCTGCCCCTCCAGCTGGGCCAGCAGCCGCTTGTTGTCCTGATAGACGGTATCCTTGGCCCAGGCGGGCAGGAACCGCTCCAGCAGCCAGGTCTTGATTTTGCTCATGATTACCTCCCCCGTCGTTTCCACACCGGCTCCATCGCATAGCGCACCGCGTCGATGCTGTGGTTGGCCGCGTCGGGATAGCCCTCCAGCACCTCGCCGGTCTTGGGGTCCCGCTCGTACTCGTACTCACTGAACTCTTTGGCCGTCTCCGGGCACCGGGCCGGGTCGATGACGATGGCCGCCAGCGATTGCAGCCACTTGATCCCGTAGGCCACGCTCCCCGGCCCCTTTTGGGCCTCCCGCATCCGGAACCCGTAGGCCCGGAAGTCGGCCGCGTTCCGGTCGCCCCCGCTGCCGGGGTCGGCCAGGATCAGGTCGTCCATGTGGTGGCGGAGCTTCTCCGCCCAGGCCCCGTTGGACTGCCGCCAGCCCCGGAACTCCTCGTAGATGTACAGGGTCCGGGCCCCGCTGTCGTAGGAGCAGGCGGCGAAGTGGTTGGGGTCGGGGTACCAGCCCCAGTCCTGGCCGCAGTACAGGTAGTCAAAGGCGGCGATCTGCCGGTCGGAGATGGCCTCCAGCCGCAGATTTTCGAACACCGCCGTGCCGCTGCCCACCACCTCCCCCAGGTACTCGTGGCGGTAGGCGGTCTCGTTGGTCTGCTTCAGGTGCTCCGCGTCCGCCAGGAACCGGGGGCCCAGCCATTCCTCCGGGGTGGTCAGGTAGGTGCTGTGGTGGACCAGGCGGCCCGCCTTGGCCTCCAGCACGTACTTGTTGGCCCAGTTCCGGGCCATGGCCGGCGGGTTGAAGCTCTTGAAGCAGAAGGAGTAGGGCCCGCCGCGAAACAGGGACTGCTCCACGTTCCGCACCTGCTCCGGGCCGTCGAACTGGTCCAGCTCCTCGAACCAGGCCAGGCCGATGTAGCCGAAGGGCACCTTGATGGACTTCAGCTTGCCGGGGTCGTCCAGGCCGAAGAACAGGATCTTCTGGCCGGTGGGCTGGTAGGTGCATTCCATGGGGCTGACGGTGCATTTGAACCGGTCGGACAGCCCCAGTTCCGCGATGGCCCAGCAGATCTGGGCGTACACCGACGTGCGCAGGGTGTTGCCTACCTTCCGCAGGGCTACGGCGTGGCAGTCCGGGTGCCGGAGCAGCTGGAGGACCAGCTCCACCGAGAGGTAGCTGGACTTGGCCGAGCCCCGCCCGCCCTTGAGCACCAGCTCGCTGATCTCCCCCGCCTTGATGGCCCGGTGCACCTCGGAAAAGGCTGGGGACACCAGCTGGGACAGCTTACAGGTCGTCAATGATCTGAACGCCTCCTCCGTCAGCTGGGGCGGGCTCCGGCTTGTCCCGGTACCGGTCCGGCCGGCGGTTCTTCAGCCAGAAAATCTGAGCGGTGGTATCGCCCGGGATGTGCTTGATGGTCTGCACCACCTTCACCCCGTCCTTACCGGACCGCTCCACACGCTCCTCCTGGAATTCGTAGCCCAGAGCCCGCTTGAGCAGGGCGTTCTCCACCTGGACGTCCACGACCTCCTTGCCCTTTTTTAGGGCCTGCGAAATCTGCGGATACTTGAGCTTCCAGTCGTACAGCGTCCGTGCGCCGATGCCCATTTTTTCGGCCAGCTGCTCGTCCGTCAGCCCCTCCCTGGCCCAGCCCTCCAGCAGCAGCAGCCCGTCTTCCGTCAGCCAGTATTCAAACTTTCCACGGGCCATATCGCCACCTCTCCGCAAAATGAAAGGCCAGCTGCCAAAAACACTGGCAGCTGACCATTTGGTCCTCTCTTTTTCTGTCTACCTGATCTCTAAAACTATATTTCGTTTTTATCATAGCAATATCTACTTGTTTTGTCAAATATTTTTTTGCTCTCCCTGTTTTCTCCTGTGCAATTCCTCCGCACAGACGTAGATCCCCGGCACCTCGGCCCAAAACTTTTCGCAGATCTCCGAGGCCACCTGGGCGTCGTCCTTCCAAAAGCCCACAGCGGTCATGCAGTCCTTGAGGAGCTTCTGCAGGTTGTCGGTGTCGGGCTTGGTGGTCCGGTACTCGCCGTCCGCATGCTCCCCTCTGGGGAAGCACCACTTCACCAGCAGCCGCACCGCCCCCTCCAGCGGCTCCGCCGGACAGTGCCCCGCCAGATGGGCGGTCAGCTTGGACCGGGCCGCCTGGACCTGGGGCGGGTCGTAGAACACCGGCCTGCCCTTCACCATCCGCACCTGCTTCTCCTGGTGGGTGGCGGTGGGCGGAAGCATGGGCATGAAAAATTCCATTCGCTTCACCTCACTAAAGTGTGTTGTCTTGAGAAAAATTTTTGTCAACGATCCGGGGAAGGAGTCGTCGTGCGTGAGCTGACGCACGACTACTTCCCCCGTTGACCGCAGGGAAATGATCTATTTACCCCCCTTTAGGGGGGTACTTTTTCTTCCCTGGGGAAAAAAACAGAATGTTACGTTTTTTCCCTGCCAGGGAAACAGGGAAATTTTCGTTTTTTTCCCTGTCAGGGAAAGGAAATTTTGCGTTTTTTTCTTCCCCAGGGAAGGGAAATTTTCTGTTATTTTCCCTCACTTCTGCCCCACCTCATTGTCATCGATCCAGAAACCGCCGTGCTCTTTCAACCGGTTTCTGACGGTCTTTTCGGTCACGCCCATGTACTCCGCAAGGGCGCTTACAGTCACCGTTCCTTCGATCCCGCAGGCTTCAAAAGCGGTCTCGACGGCTTCCTTTCGCTCCTTTTCCTTGACGGCTTTTGGCTTGCGTTTTCCGATCGCCCGCCGCCAGCCTGGTTCCTCCCCATCCGGGTCGATGTCGGCCAGGACGCTGTTCCCGTCCTCTCTGTGGATGGGGTAGTCGAACCAGACGTTGACGGGGGCAAAGCGGGGGAACTCCCGCAGGGTGCCCTCGATGCGCCACGCTGTGCGGGCCTGGACGGACCTCCTGGCCTCCTCCGCCCGGTCCAGGAGGTCCCGGTAAGCCTGGGGCTCCAGGGCTGTCTCACAGGCGGCCAGGGCGGCCGCTTCGCTGCACAGGTCGTCCTGGCCCGCCTCCTCCAGCTTCCCTGCCGCCGCCAGCGCCTGGGCGCAGGTCCGGCCCACCGCGTTGTTGGTCTCCTGCTTCCGCAGAGCGTCGCTGACGGTCAGCTCGATCATATCCAGCAAAGCGTCCGGGTCCCGGGCGAAGACTCCCGAGCCGCTGGCCCGGTCCATGGACCGCTTGTCCCCCTGCCGCCCCTTGGAGTGGTGGTGGCAGTAGATCACGGCGCAGCCCAGCTCGGTACACACCTTGTCGAACTGGTTGCAGAACCGGGCCATTTGGTCGGCGCTGTTCTCGTCGCCGGTGATGACCTTGTAGATGGGGTCGAGGATGATGGCGATGTAGTTCTTTTTTGCCGCCCGGCGGATCAGCTTGGGGGCCAGCTTGTCCATGGGCACCGACTTGCCCCGCAGGTTCCAGATATCCACGCTGTTCCGGCTGGGCGCCCCCATAGCCTGGCGCACGTCGTGGAAGCGGTGCAGGCAGGAGGCCCGGTCCAGCTCCAGGTTGACGTACATCACCTTCCCCTGGGCGCAGGGGAAGCCCAGCCAGGGCAGGCCCTCCGCAATGGCGATGGCCAGCTCGATCAGGGCAAAGGACTTGCCCGCCTTGCTGGGTCCGGCCAGCAGCATCTTGTGGCCCTGCCGCAGCACGTCCTTGATGAGGGCGGGGGCCAGCTGGGGCAGGCCGGTCTCCAGGTCCCCCTCCGGGTCGGGCAGGTCGTCGTTTACGCTCTCGATCCACTCCTTCCACTCGTTCCAGGAGGGCTTTCCCAGGTCCGTCTCCACCAGAAACTGCCGGTTCCCCTTCCGCTCTACCCCCGGCATCCGGGACAGCCGGGAGGGGTTCCGGTTCTGCCGGTCGATGTCCAGGCCGTTTTTCCGGCACACCTCGTAGAGGAAATCCACCCGCTTGCGGTATTCCTCATAACTGCCCGCCTCCACCCGGACGATGGCGTGGAGACTCTTCCCGCCCGAGTGGACCAGGGCCGCGATGGGCAGCTCCAGCGCCCGGAGGGCGGCGTTCTGCTCCTCCACAGGCATGGAGTCCGACTCCACCAGGGCGTAGCGAAAGTCGGTGACGTTCTCGTTTTTGCAGCCCTGGCCGTCCAGGGGGTTGAACCGGATCCAGGCCCCCGCCTGGGGATCGTAGTCCCCCAGGACGGAGCCCAGGTCGCCCCCGCAGCGGCTCAGCGCCTCGATGAGCTCCCCGGCAGTGCGGTCCCAGCAGCCCCTGGTGGGCAGGAATTTGCCGTCCTTCTCCCAGGTCTCCACCACGTAGCCCACATTCTCCCCCGCCTCGAACAGGGTCTCCAGGTAGGTGATGAGCTGCCGGGCCGGGTCCCAGCTCCGGGGGGTGTGTACCTCCCGGAGCTCCAGCCAGTCCCGGTCCACCACCACCAGCTCGTCTGAGGGACCGATGACGTCCTCCCAGCCCAGCTCGTGGCCGGAGGCGGCGGGCCGCCAGCCCCGGTCCATGGCCATTTTCACCAAAGTCCCTCCGGTGACGGGGGAATCCGCACCGTGGAAGGTGTTCCACTTCCGGGCGCACTCCCCGGGGTGGTAGCGTTTCATATCCCTCCGGCTCCAGTCCTCCCAGTCCTCCGGGGTATAACCCGCCTCGTGCAGACCCATGCCCACCTCCAGCCACTGCTGGTAGGACAGCTGAGCTGGGTCTATGTAGGGCAGCAGTTCCCTCAGGTCGATCTCATGCTCCAATCGTTATACCCCCTCATAGGTCCGCGGGTCCACGCCAGCCGGTATCCGCCAATCGTTGGCGGCGATCCGGTCGATCAGGCGCTTGGCCGCGTCAAACTGCCAGGCGCCTACATGCCGGAAGCCCTTCCCCTCCAGAAAGCGGATCTGTTTTGGGGTGGTCAGTCCGGCGGTGCGGCGGCTGTTCAGCCGGTCCAGCAGCAGTCTGGCCTTGCCCGCGTTCTCGATCTGGTCGGGGCGGATGCCCTGCCTCTCCAGAGCGGTCCGCTGGGCGTCGCTGGGCGGACCCATCTCCCAGCCGAAGGAGGGCCGGTAGCCGGTCAGGTCCTCCGCCTGGATGGACATCTCGAACTGGAGGGGGTCCACCAGCCGCTTCTTCCGCCGGCGCAGCTCGGCCAGCTGCTTGGCCAGGGCCTCCTCCCGCTGGGCCACCACGTCCTCCGACGCCTGCTCCATGGCCTCCTGTATATCCACGGGAGTCCCCGCAAGTTGTACGTTTTCGGTCATCCTCCTGGCCACCTCCTCCGACTCGCAGATCAGGCTGGCGGGGTGGCACAGCTCATGGCGCTCGGTGTGCCACAGGAAGTCCAGCAGCAGCAGGTGGTCCTTGCCAGAGGCGAGCCGGGTGCCCCGGCCCACCATCTGGCTGTACAGGCTGCGCACCTTGGTGGGCCGCAGCACCACAATGCAGTCCACCGGCGGACAGTCCCACCCCTCGGTGAGGAGCATGGAGTTGCACAGCACGTTGTACCGCCCCGCCTCAAAGTCCCGGAGGACTGCCCCCCGGTCCTGGCTGGTCCCGTTGACCTCCGCCGCCCGGAAGCCGCGGGCGCTGAGGATTGCTTGAAACTTCTGCGAGGTCTTCACCAGGGGCAGGAAGACCACCGTCCGCCGGTCCCGGCAGTACTCCTCCATCTCCCGGGCGATCTGCTCCAGATAGGGGTCCAGGGCGGTGTCGATGTCGGCGGATCGGAAATCCCACCTGAACCCCCACCCCGGTCAGGTCCAGCTTCAGGGGGATGGTCAGCGCCTTGATGGGACACAGGTAGCCCTCCCGGATGGCCTTGGGCAGGGTATACTCATAGGCCAGGGACTGGAAAAACTGCCCCAGATTCCGCATGTCCCCCCGATCCGGGGTGGCGGTCACCCCCAGCACCCGGGCGCCGGGAAAGTGGTCCAGCACCCGCTGGTAGCTGTCAGACAGGACATGGTGGGCCTCGTCCACTACGATGGTCTGAAAATAGTCCGGGGCGAACCGGGCCAGCCGTTTCTCCCGCATCAGGCTCTGGACCGAGCCCGCCGTCACCCGGTACCAGCTGCCCAGGCAGCTGCTCTCCCCCTTCTCCAGGGCGCAGCCCAGACCGGTGGTCCTCTTCAGCTTGTCCGCCGCCTGGTCCAGCAGCTCCCCCCGGTGGGCCAGGATCAGACACCGGTCCCCCGCCCGGACCCGGTCCTCAATGACCTTGGAGAACACCACCGTCTTGCCGCAGCCGGTGGGC
Source organism: uncultured Oscillospiraceae bacterium (assembly GCA_910584605.1). GTDB lineage: Bacteria > Bacillota > Clostridia > Oscillospirales > Oscillospiraceae > Lawsonibacter. The sequence continues at coordinate 3,333 of CAJUAW010000043.1, read as the reverse complement.
AGGACCAGCAGGGTGCGCAGCGCCCCGCTGTCCCACTGCTCCAGAACGGCGGCCTCCGCCGCCCGCTGATAGGGCCGCAGCTCCATCAGAATTTCCCCGCCTGGAAGCCGGATATGGCGGTCTGCTTCCCGGTAACGGGGGTGGCCGGGGCGGGAGCGGGGGACTCCTTGGGCTCCAGGTACTTCTTGATCTCGTTGATGGTGCGGGTCTCGCCGTCCTTCTGGTAGGAACGCACCCCCACTCTGGCCCGGCCCTTGGCCCCTGGCACTGCCCCCCAGTTCATCCGCACCCGCTCCCCGTGGCGGCGCTGGCCGATGCAGGTGAAAAACTCGCACAGGAAGCCCTCGGTAGAGGAGTGGAGGAACAGCCGGTCCCGCACCGGGACGCTCATGCCGTCGGGGGTCTGGACCTCCAGGGTCAGCTGGGCCATGTTGCAGGGGGGCAGCTTGGCGTTGGGACCGGGCTGATACCGGCCCCGCTCAAAGCCGGTGACGGTGAAGTCGTACTCCCCCTCGGGGAGGGTAACATATTCCGGGGCGTCGTTGGAAATTTCGTCGTCCCAGTCCAGGGCGCGGCCCTGAAGGGTCTCGGTAAAATCGCTCATAGCTTTGTTCTCCTTTCTTTATCAAAACGGAACGGGCCGGTTCTCCAGGATCATGCCGTACACCTGGGACCAGGCGGCCACCAGCACGCCGGTGACGAAATCCTCCGGGTAACTGTCGAGGGGCAGGTCCTGGGGGGCGTACCCCTTAGTCACACAGGCGGCCTCCACCTCGTCAGGGGACACGTTGTTGGCGTTCATCAGGTCGTAGAGGGGCTTTAAGTAGGCGGGCAGGCCGGGAGGCTCCGGAGCGGACTGCCACTGCTGCGGCTGCGGCTCCGGGGCGGGAGCCGCCGGAAGGGGTGGCTGGGGGCCGGGGACCTTCTCCTCCGCCCCTCCGCCAGGGACACAGGACCGGATGGATTCAAACTCGAAGGGCAGCTCCTCCGGCAGGCCCAGGCGGTTCTTGGCGTCCCAGCAGGGGTGGTGGGCGGTGTACATCACCCGCTTGCCCCCCTGAGCCTTCACCTTGCCCTCCTTGGTCTTGACGGGGTAGGTCTTATAGTTGGCGAAGAGGACCAGGTCGGCCCACTCCTTCACCAGGGGGGCCGTCTGCTTGGACAGCTTCAGCTCCCACCGGTCATAGGCCCCCATCTCGTCGGGCTGCTCGAACTTCCGCATCCTGGCATGGGCGGTGATGACCACGTTGACCCCGCGGTCTACCACCCCCTCCAGCCGGTTCAGCAGCCGGCCGAACTCCTCCCCCAGATAGGTGTAGCCCTTGCCGTAGCCGAACTCCTCAATGCTGCTCTTCTGATTCTTGGCGCACAGCTCTGCGGAGCACAGCTGCTCCGCCCAGTCCGCTGTGTCCAGGACCAGCGTCCCGCACAGGCCAGGGTCCTTCTCCACCGCCCCCACCTGGTCCATCAGCATGGCCCAGGAGGTGGGCCGGGGGGTTCGGGACACGTCCATGTGCCTGGTACTCCCTTCGGTATCGAGGAACAACGGCCGGGGGAACTGGGAGGCGAAGGTGGATTTTCCGATCCCCTCCGGCCCGTAGATCACCACCTTCAGGGCGGTCTTCTGTACGCCTGTAATGATCTGCATCAAAATTCACCTGCTTTCCATGTTTTGGGCGTTTTGGGCGGAGACGGCGGAGCGGGGACCGCCGGGTCTCTGGCGCAGCCGTCCTCAATGATGATGGAGCACTCCCCGCCAGTGGACACCCGGGTGGCGATCCCCTGCAACCCCTCGGCCTCCATCCAGGCGGAGAACTCCCGCAGGGTCTCCAGGTCCATCTGTTCCAGCTTATCCAGGAGTACAAAGCCGCACTCCGGCTTCAGCGCCCGGACGATGGCGGTGGACACCTTCAGCTGGTCGCTGCCGCTCATGCAGTCCCAGGGCTTGCCCTGATAGGTCAATTCCCCATCCTCCACGGAGAGGCCGGGGAGGGGCAGTTTCGCGCCTTGCAGGAGATCGGTCTTCTGCTGGCGTACGCGCTCCAGCCGGGCGGACAGCTGGTCGTACTGGCCGCTGTACGCCTCGGCCTCCTCCTCGGCCCGGGCCTTGTCCTGGTTGGTGCGCACCTTCACGTTGATGGCGTCGATCTCCTGGATGCTGGCCTCCAGCTCCTCGGTGGATTCGTCCAGCAGGTCCAGGGCGTCTTTGGCGGCGACCTCACAGTCGGCGCAGAGGGCCTTGTACCGCTCCTCCAGCAGGCCCAGCTCCTTGCCCAGGCGGTCCCGCTCCGCCTCCAGCTGGGCGGCCCGCAGGCGCTTGCGCTGGTTCTCCCCGTTCCGGGCCAGGATGTCCTGCTGGCGCTGGATCAGGTCATAGGCGGAAACCGGCTCGGCGGGCGCGCCCTCATAGCGGGGCAGCTCCCTGGCATACTTGGCCTTCCGGTCGGCGATCTGGCCGATGGCGTGACGCTGGTCGTACAGCTCCTTCTCCTGCCGCTCCAGCGCCTCCACCTGGTCCTTCAGGCCAATGATCCGCAGGAGGGTAGTAGCCTTTTCCTTGCTGGTGGACTGCATAAACCGGGGCATATCAAGGGCCAGCTGCTCCACAAAGGAATTGAGCAGCTGCTGGCCCGCCTTGCGGCCGGAGGCGTCCGTCACCTTCAAATCGCTGTTCTTCCCCGCCCGCTCCACAATGATGCCGTTGGACAGCTCCAGGCGGAGCCGGGGCGGGAGGACCGAGCCCTCCCGCTGGGCCTGGGAGGGCCGGTACCGGTCCCCTCCCAGCGCCCACAGGATGGCGTCCAGGCTGGAGGTCTTCCCTTGGTTGTTCCGGCCCCCGATCACCGTCAGGCCCGAGGGCGCCGGGGTGAGGGTCAGCGCCTTGATGCGCTTGACGTTCTCCGCCTCAAATTGTGTGATTTTGACTGACATATTTAACTCCTTTTCTTCGTTTTGGTGGCTTTCTTCTCCGGGGCAGCGCCCTTCTTTCCCCGCTCAATGCAGTGCTGACGAATAATCTGCTGCTGCTCATAGCCGGTGGTGATGCTGACCAACTGGCCGTAGCTGATTTTACGTTTCCGAGCCTCCAGGGCCAGGGCGGTCAATTCATTGGTCGGGGTGGCATAAATGCCGTTCTGAATCTCGGTCAAGCCATCCCCTCCACCACGGCTCGGATAGCTCCCTGCAATTTGCCGGCCTTGTCGCTGTCCGTAGTCTTGATCCGCTCCAGGGCCTCCATCATCTTCCCGTAGGTTTCCTGCCAGCTGGTGAACAGCACCTTGAAGGTGGCCGTATCGGGGTCAGCCTGGGCCAGCTGCTTTTCAAGAGCCTGCA
>CAJUAW010000042.1 GCA_910584605.1 uncultured Oscillospiraceae bacterium | reverse complement strand
ATCTAGGGGCCGAAGGTGACCACAAACATCACCAGCATGGTACACAGAAACAGCGGGATCGCCCACACCCGGTGGGTGACCACCCGGTCGATCTTCTCGCTGAAGGTGAGCTCTCCGGGGGCGCCTCCCCGCACCACCGACGCCTCCACCACCCTTTGAATGTACTGGTAGCGGCTGTCAGCGATGAGGGTCTCCCGGTCGCCCAGGTCGCTGGAGTTCTCATACTCCGCCACCAGGACGGCCAGCTTGTCCCGGACCCCGTCCGGAAGCTCTAACGCCTCTTCCACAACGGAGTCCCCCTCCAGCAGCTTGATGGCGGCCCAATGGGCGGGGAGTCCGGCGGCGTAGGCGTAGTCGTGGAGCAGCTCGCCCATGCGGTGGTGGATATCGTGGGTGTAGTCGTCGTAGAGGTCGTCGGGCTCCACCGTCACCCCCAGGTGCATCTGCCGGTGGGCGGTATGCAGCAGCGCCTCGATGCCCTCGCCGGTGCGGGCGGTAATGGGCACCACCGGCACCCCCAGCTCCTTGGCCAGCCGGTCCGTGTCGATCCGGTCCCCCCGCCGGGCCACCTCGTCCATAAAGTTGAGGGCCACCACCGTGGGCCGCTCCAGCTCCAGCAGCTGGACGGTGAGATACAGGTTCCGCTCCAGGTTGGTGGCGTCCACAATGTCGATGACGCAGTCGGGGGCCTGATTGATGATGAAGTCCCGGGCCACGATCTCCTCCATAGAGTAGGGGGACAGGGAGTAGATGCCGGGCAGGTCCACCACCGTCACCATCCGGTCCCCAAGGCGGGCGGCGCCCTCCTTTTTCTCTACGGTGACGCCGGGCCAGTTGCCCACATACTGGTTGGAGCCGGTCAGGGCGTTGAACAGGGTTGTTTTGCCGCAGTTGGGATTGCCCGCCAGAGCCACCCGCATGGGACGGGTATCATGGGCGGCGGGGTCGTAGCGGGCGGCATGGGCCTCCAGCTCGTGCTCGTGGTCCCGGAGCTGGCGCCGGACGGTCTCCGGGTCGGGGATGTGCCGGGTCATGGCCGACCGGGCCGCGCCGGTGGACAGGGGACCGGGCTGGCCCAGAACGATCCGGGCGGCGTCCTCCCTGCGCAGGGACAGCTCATACCCCCGCAGGGTCACCTCAATGGGGTCACCCAGGGGTGCGATCTTGGTCACCTTCACCTGGGTACCCGGGGTGAGGCCCATATCCACCAGACGGCGCTTCACCGTCCCCGATTTGTTGCCGATGGACAGAATGGTCCCGCTCTGCCCCGGGGCCAGGTCATCCAGTGTCCGCTTGTCCATATGTCCAGCCTCCCCCTCACTTGTCCCGGATATTGTACCGTATGGCGAGGGCTTTTTCAAGAGATTCGTCCCGTTTCCCCGGAAAAAATTCCCCGGCCGAGGCCGGGGAATTTTGGCTTATTCACAGTACATCCGCACCGCCAGATAGACAGCCTTCTCATGCTCCGGGGGCAGGCCGCCTGCAGCATAGACCCCGCCGCCGGGACCGCCAATGGACAGGGTCAGCAGGGTGAGGCCCTCCTCCCGGTCCACAACTCCGCCCTGAGGGGGAGACCAAGCCGTACCGTTTCCAATATAGGGGCTGGAGATCTCATCCAGGCGGCCCTGTATGGAAGCGCCAGCGAAGTTGACCCCATAGTCAAACCAAATTTTAGTCCAGCGATGTTCCGCCTCTGACCACGCCTCGTGGCGGGCCTCTATGCTCAGCACCAGAAGCTGCCGGCGGGGGCCGTACAGGGCCCGGCTGTCAGAGGAGGTCTCCAGAAGCGGCCAGCTGTCAACCAAGCCCTCCTCATGGGTCCACAGCTCCGCCTGAACCGTACAGGCAGTAAAGTCGTCGGCCAGGGCAACCTCATACAGGTGCAGGCTGTTCCCGGTTACTCCCAGGGCCTGGGCAATCTGCCGTTCCCGGTCAGAGCCGCTGATATAGGCAACCACCGTCTCCCGCTGGGGCAGCCATTCGGTGTTGTCTCGGACCCAGGTATAGCCCAGCCAGGCCAGAACAGCGATCAGCACCGCCGCTGCCGCCGCAAACAGCCACCGCCATGTTTTGATCCTCGACCCCAGTTGGGACAGCCCGAAGCGAAGCGAGTCCCGCACCGCCTCCTCTCCGGGCTCCTCCCCCCGCTGGCCGGACAGCAGCTCGGTGACGGTCAGCTCCAGCGCCCCGGCCAGCGGCTCCAGCAGGGCGATGTCGGGGCAGCTCCGGCCCCGCTCCCACTTGCTCACCGCCTGGACCGACACATGCAGCCGCTCCGCCAGGTCCCGCTGGGTCAGCTCCTTCTCCCTGCGCACCTGGGCGATCAGCCCCCCTGTTTTGACCGCGTCCATCTCACCGCCTCCTTTCCCCTATCATACCCGAATCCTCCGCACCTTGGCAATCAACCGTTGGTTGAGCGCCGCAAAAGGTGTGAAAAAAATGCCCGCAACAGCCGAATTTCGACCGTTCCGGGCAAGTATATTGGACGGCTCAGCCTTCCAGCCGGCCGGCCAGCTCCGCCATATAGTTGGTGGGGAAGTCCTCGATCTTCCCGGCGTCAAAGGCGGCGGCCAGGGCGGGATCGATGGGCAGCTTGGCCAGCACGGGGACCTCCAGCCCGGCAGCCACCTTCTCGATCTGGCTCTCGCCGAAGATGGCGTGCCGCTTGCCGCAGTCGGGGCACTGGAAATAGCTGTAGTTCTCCACCAGGCCCAGCACGGGGATGTCCATCATCTTGGCCATATTGACCGCCTTGGCCACGATCATGGAGACCAGGTCCTGGGGGGAGGTGACCACGACCACCCCGTCCACAGGGAGGGACTGGAAGACGGTGAGGGGCACGTCCCCGGTGCCGGGAGGCATGTCCACAAACATGTAGTCGATATCCCCCCAGACCACCTCCTGCCAGAACTGGGTGACCACCCCGGCGATCACCGGCCCCCGCCAGATGACGGGATCGGTCTCGTTGGCGGAGAGGAGGTTCAGGGACATGAGCTTGATCCCCCCGGCGGTGACGGCGGGGTCGATGCCCGCGTCGGAGCCGGTGGCCCGCTGGTGGATGCCAAAGGCGGTAGGGATGGAGGGACCGGTGATGTCGGCGTCCAGTACGGCCACCTTCCGGCCTCTTTTCGCCATCGCCGCCGCCAGGGAGGCGGTGACGGTGCTCTTGCCCACCCCGCCCTTTCCGCTGACCACTGCGATCACCTGCTTGATGCTGGACATGGAGTTGGCCGGGACTCTCAGGTCCCGGGAGCCGCACTCGGCGGAACAGCTGGAACAATCGTGTGTGCAATCTGCCATGGTTAATACATCTCCTTCAATGGTTGTAAGGGTTTTTCCAAAGGGGATCTGCCTGCAGCTCCGTTACCGGATCAGGGTGTTTTCCGCCGGGATCTCCTCCCGGGTCTCCTTGGAGGAAAAGTAGTAGCTCAGCACCTCGGCGGCCATGCTGGCCAGCTCGCTGCCGCTGCCGCCGTGCTCCACCGCCATGGCCACCACGATCTCCGGATCGTCGTAGGGGGCGAAGCAGACAAACACGGCGTTGGACTCGGTCTGGGCGCTGATCTGGGCGGAGCCTGTCTTGGCCCCCGCCTGGAAGGGCAGGGCCTGGAAGGCCCGGTTGCTCTGGGCCATTTTCAGCATCCCGGCCTTGACCGCCTCCAGGTTCTGGGGCTGGATCTCGATCTCGTCCAGCACCTGGGGCTCGTACTGGTAGGTAACCTGGGAAAAATCGCTGGATTTGGTCTCCTTCAGCATATGGGCGGCCCGGCGGGTGCCGCCGTTGACCAGGGTAGCGATATAGTTGGCCAGCTGAATGGGGGTGACCTGGGTACTCTCCTGGCCGATGGCCACCGAGGTGATGCTGCCCTCATACCAGGTGTCGCCGTGGCTCTCGGTGTAGGCGGGGCCGGCCACCACGCCGGTCGCCTCCCCCAGCTCGATGCCGGATGCCTCCCCCAGACCGAAGCGGGCGGCGTACTCGTCCAGCCGGTCGATGCCCAGCAGACGGCCCACCTCAAAGAAAAAGTAGTTGCAGGACACCTCGATGGCCCGGGTCACATCAATCAGCCCATGGTTGCCCCGGCTGCTGCGGTAAATCCAGCACTGGGGCGGGTTGACGTCGGTCCAGTAGGTGTACCGGCCCTCGTCCCGGATCTTCGAGGCGGGGGTGATGATCCCCTCTTCCAGTCCGGCGACGGCGGTGATCATCTTGAAGGTGGAGCCGGGGGGATAGAGACCGTTCAGAGACCGGTTCAGGAAGGGCTTGAGGGGGTCCTCCGCCTTCTCCCGCAGCTCGGCGGCGTAGTTGGTCAGGTCAAAGGTGGGGTAGTTGGCCGCCACCAGCACCTCGGCGGTCTGCACGTCCAGCACCACGCAGGCGGCACCCTCCGTCTCCTCGCTCTGCAGCTTGGGGACCGAGTCGGCCAGCAGGTTTTCCACATAGGCCTGCAGGCCAATATCCAAGGTGAGGACCACGTTGTCCCCCGGCTCCGGCGCGGTGGTCCACGCCTCGTCCACGATCTTGCCCTTGGTGTTCCGCTCCACCGTCCGGGTGCCCGGCCGGCCCCGAAGAAGGCTCTCGAAGGCCAGCTCGGCCCCCTCCTTGCCCACCACGTCGCTCATCCGGTAGTCTCCCACGCCGTCGCCGTTCTCATCCACCGTCTTGTAATACTGCCACTCATTCGAATCCATCTGAGCCACCCGGCCCAGCAGGTGGGCGGCGTACTGGGTATGGTACTGCCGCACCGTGGCGGCCTCGATCTCCACGCCGGGCAGGTCCAGCTCCTTCACCCGGGAAATGAAGTCAATGTCCACATCGGAGGCAAAGACATACTCGGTGGCGATGTAGACCTCCTGGGTGCGCAGGTACAGCTCATAGAGCACTCCCGCCATGGCCCTGGCGTCCGTTTTGGACATCCGGCCGATATTCAGATCGGGGACGGTCTCGCCGTTTTTCTCGGCCTGCTTTTTGTCCACCGCCCCCTCGCCCGCGATGCCGAAGCTGGCGCACATCCTGCCCAGCAGCTGCTCTGCGTTGGGCAGAGGCTCGGGGGTTTTGGGGAGCTTTGGGGTCTCCGTCCGCTTGGAGCCCATGCCGAAGAAGGACTTGATCCGGTCCGTCAGGCTGGGCTCCTGGGGGGCGGCAGGGGCCTCCTCCGGCTCGCGGGTCTTGGTGGGGTCCTCGATCCACTTCATCTTCACCGCCAGCTTCCCCAGCCGGGTGAGGGTCCGCTCCACGCTGCCGTCCTCCAGGAGCTGAACGGTGTAGTAGGGCTGGCTGCCCTCCGTAAAGGTAAAGGGGGGCGTCTTGGAGATGGGCAGGCTGTCCGTCCAGACCACGCTCTCCGCCCGGGCGGCCTGGAGCAGGGCCAGGATCACGTCGTTGCGCCCGTCACCCATCAGCTTTGTGTTCAGGCTGACCTCATAAATCACCTGGTTGGACACCAGCACCTGGCCGTTCCGGTCCAGGATCAGGCCCCGGGCGGCCTGGACCGTCTGGGTCTCCGGGATCTTTTTCTGGGTCTGCTGATAGTAGCTGTCCCCGTTGTTGATCTGCAGGTCGTACAGGGCCGCGCCCATGCCGGTGACCATCAGGGCCAGCAGCAGCACCATCGCCCACACCCGCCGGTGAAACTGTTTGGAATCCATAGGTTCTCCTTTTTATGCCAGCTTTGTTCCGCCCACCCGGTCATAGATGGCCCGGAACAGCAGCCAAACCAGGGGGGTCCACACCAGGGACCACAGGAACTCCGGGACCGCCAGCTGGAGCAGGCTGGACAGGCTCGCCGCGTTGATGAACAGCATCCTGGCCACCCGCAGGCAGTCCAGCAAGCCCAGCACCCCGGCGGAGCAGATCAGACAGCCCAAAAAGGACTGGCTCAGGGCGTACTGGGACACCGCGCCCATGGCCATCCCGGCCAGGGCCAGATAGAAGACCAGCCCGCCGAAGCCGCCGGGGTAGGCCAGCTCCCACAGCAGGCCCACCGCCATGCCGAAGCCGGTGCCGGCGCAGGCCCCCTCCAGCACCGCCACCGACGACACCGCCAGCGGCAGCAGCATGGGCGCCACCGTTCCGAATAGGGGAAAGCGGGGGAGGATGCAGGCGTCAAGCACCCACACGGGCAGCAGGCCCAGGGTATAGATCAGCCACTTGTGAACCAGATCCCGGCGGGTCATGGCGGCGCCTCCTATTCCGTGATATCAAAATCCTTGATGACAAACACCTCGATGAGGGTATCCAGGGCGACTGCGGGCTGGACCACCGCGTAGCGGGTCTTGCCGGAGGGATCGGTAAAGACGCCCTCCACCTGGCCCACCATCAGCCCGGAGGGGAACATGTCCCCCCGGCCCGAGGTGAGCACCTCGTCGCCGGACACCAGCTGGGCCCCCTCGGGCAGGTAGTTCAGCTTCAGCCTGCCCTGGTTCATCAGGGAAAGGTCCCCCTCCAGCACTCCGGCGGAGTAGGTGCGGGTGACGATGCCGCCGATCTCGGTGTCGGTGTCGATAATGGTGGAGACGGTGGACCAGTTGACCCCCACTTTATCCACAATCCCCACCAGAACGCCCGTCTCGCTGATGACGCAGTCCCCCGCCTCAATGCCGGCGGAGCTGCCCTTGCTCAGGGTGAGCTTGGACTCCCAGTTGGAGGTAAACCGGGCGGTGACCCGGACGTCCTCCAGCACGAAGCTGCGGTGCCGGGCGGTGAGGTCCAACAGAGCCCGGAGCTGCTCGTTCTCCCGGACGGCCTCCTCGCCTTGGCGCACCTCCTCCTCCAGCTTCCGCACCCGGGCCCGCAGGTCGGTGAGCTCCTGCTCCATCTCCCCATAGCGGAAGACGTAGCCGTACACCCCCTCCAGCCAGTCGGCGGCGGCGGACACGCCCCCCCGCACCGGGGAGATCACCGTGTTCACCAGGTTGGCCAGCGGGTCGGCCTGGCCGCCCATCGCAAAGGAGAGCACTCCTATGAGAACGGACAGCAGAAAGGCGATGACCAGCAGCAGTATCCCGTTTTGCCGGAAAAAATCCTTCACGACCTTTGCTCCTTCTCCACGGCCATGGCCAGAGGGTTCACCCCGAACCGGGCCAGCATTCGGGCCAGCCGGCACACCGGCAGGCCCATCACGTTGTAATAATCCCCAGAGATCCCCTCCACCAACACCGAGCCGTAGCCCTGGATGCCGTAGGCCCCGGCCTTGTCCATGGGCTCGCCGGTGGCGATGTACCGGATGATGTCCGCCTGGGTCAGGGTGCGGAAGCGGACGGAGGTCATCTCATGCTGTGTCAGCGTCTTCTCGTCCAGGGACACGGTTACCCCGGTGTACACAAAGTGCAGCCGGCCGGACAGAGCGGCCAGCATCCGGGCCGCGTCCTCCTCGCTGCAGGGCTTGCCCAGCACCCGGTTGTTGACGGCCACCATGGTGTCGGCGGCGATGACCAGAGCGCCGGGGTGGGCGGCGGCCACCTCGGCGCACTTCTGCCGGGACAGCTGCTCCACCAGCTGCTCAGGGGTGAGGGTGCGGGTCTTTAAAACCTCCTCCTCCCCCTGGGCGGGGATGACCTCAAACTCCCTGATCCCCATCCGCTCCAGCAGCTCCTTCCGCCGGGGGGACTGGGAGGCCAGGATGATTTTCATGGCTTCACCTCATACTTCGGCTCCGGGTCGTCGGTGAGACCCAGCAGATAGTCGGCGGAGACCTTGTAGTGCTGGCAGATCAGGGCGATGCGCTCGGCGGAGGTAGTGCGGTTTCCCCGCTCAATTTCACTGATGTGGCCTTTTCCCACGTCAAGCAGTAATCCCAACGCCTTTTGCGTCTCATTATGCTTTGTACGCAATTCAAAGATGCGCTGGCCGAAAAGTTCTTTTGAAAACATAGGCTACACCTCTTGACAGTACCTTAAAAAGGGACTATAATCGGGATGCAGTACCTTTTAAGGGTACTTCATTTGGAGGTATTGAAGTGGAAAGCATTATTGAGACATTATACATTAATCTCAGCAGACCGCAAGCCCCGGATGATCCGGAGCTGGAGAAAACGAAGGAGGAATACTTCAAGATGTGTGATATTCTTCAGGCGCAGTACGGGCCGGATTTTCTGGACCGCTTTGCCGCCCTGCGCCAGCGGATTGACGGCGCAGGCAGGGAGGCCGAATTTTCCCTGGGCTTCCGCGCCTGCGCCCGCCTGATGCTGGAGGCGCTGGGGCCGGGTTTGTAGGACGCGACGACCCGGCGTGACGAATCAAAAAAGCCGAAAAACTGCGGCGTGCCCGGTGGTCACGCTCTACAGGTTCCAGTCGATTTTGTCCTCGTTGGCGCACACCCGGCGCAGCTCGTCCCGGACCTCCATCAGGGCAAAGCCCAGCAGATTCCGGCCCCGCCAGGCGGCGGGATTTTCCGCGTTTTCGTTGGCCTTGCCCATGCCGATGCCCCAGATCCGGTCCCGGGGGCTGGCCTCCACCAGGATTTTATCCCCGGTGCGGAGTAAAAAGTCCTTCAGCTCGGGATTTTGCAGGAATTTTTGAAAATTCCCCGTCAAAACGATGGTGTACTTGCACTTATCCCACTCGGCCTGGTCAAAGTTTCTGACCTCCCGGCCCAGGGCCTTGATCTTCCCCTGGACGGTGGCGTCCAGAATTTTCTCCAGCGTCTCCTTGTCCCCGAACAGCCGGGCCTTCTCCGCCATCATGTACTGTTCCATGCAGCAGTAGGGCTGGGCCTCCACCCGAAACTCTGCCATCCACCACTGGCTCAGGCAAGTCTCGGTGATATGGCCGTCCCTCTCCGGGGTGTGGCCCCAGAAGTGGACCCACTTCACCCGCTTTCCGGCGGCGATGTCCGCCGCCAGCCCCTCCCGGTCATAGGCCGGCTGACCGTTGGGCCGCCAGTGGCGCAGGAAGTACTCCTCCCCGTCGTACAGCAGGGAGGGGTCCGGGTCCTCGTCGTCCTCCATCACAGAGACGTCGTCCCAGAAGACGGGGCGGGGAAACAGGCGGTCGTACTCCTCCCGCTCCTTGTCAGACAGGGTTCGCAGCCAGTCCCCCAGCTTGCAGCCGTAGTCCTCGCCGTAGCCCATCCGCCAGCCGATGGAGTACTGGGGAATCTCCGGGCAGGCCAGCCACTCGGGGGCCTTCCACTTGTCCCGCATGGGTCAGCCCTCCATCGCGGCATCGTTTGGGCCGTTCTCCAGGTCGCCGGAGACCCAGATGGAGTGGCCGTAAAACAGGTCCCCGTCCCCAAACCAGAACTGAAAGGAGCCGTCCGCCCGGACCTCAATGGACTCCAGCTCCATGCGCTCCATGAACTGCTCCCGTGTGACCTCCACGGCCCCGCCGTCCTCGTCCATGTCCTGGCTCCAGTCGTTGGCAAGCTCCAGCAGCTCGTCCGCGGCGTACTCCCGCACCCGCCTGTCCCAGCCGGCAGCATCGGCCAGCAGGGCTTTGGCGTTCATCACACAGTCCGCCCGGTTCTCGTCCTGGTCGAACACCAAGGAAATCTCCGCCCCCAGCCAGTCCAGCTCCGTCTCGAACCAGTCCACCTGACGGTTGAGGGTGAAGGTGCCCAGCCCCTCCTCCCAGAAGGTGACGGGCTTCTTCTGCTCCTCCAGAATGGCCTTCAGGTCGGGGTCAAAGGCGGGCTCAGGCAGGTCCAGCAGCAGCAGGCGTCTGCCGTCCTCCGCCACCCGGCCCTTGAACTTGATGATAAAGTCCGGCCTGACCCTGCGCTGCAGGTGTTCCAGCAGCTTGTCATCCGCGATGGTGGACAGTACAAACTCCCCCCGGTGAATGTCGGGGGAGTCCTCCTCCATCCAGGCGGTCAGCCCGACGGAAGCCGTCCACAGCTTTTCTCCTCTGGTCTTGCCTCCGCCAAAGCCGTTGGCTCCGGTGACCGCCAAAATGGTCCGCTCCTCCTGCTGGAACTGGGCGGCCAGCTCCTTGAACTGCTTGTTCCCGGTGTTTTGGGCCGGTTGTTGCTCCCGCGCCTTTTCCTCCGGCTCCTCGCCCTTTTTCTTGAAAAATCCAAACATTGCGGTTTCCTCCTATTTGCCCGTGGAGCCGAAGCCCCCGGTCCCCCGGGCGGTATCGTCCAGCTCGTCCACCATCTGGATGCTGGCCTGAATCACCGGGGCGATCATCAGCTGGGCGATGCGGTCGCCGGGCTGAACGATGAACTCTGATTCCCCGGAGTTTTGAAGCCCCACCAATATTTCACCCCTGTAATCACTGTCGATGACCCCCACGCAGTTGGCGGGGGCCACGCCGTGCTTGATGCCCAGCCCGCTGCGGGCGTAGACCAGCGCCACGTAGTCCGCCGAGGGCAGGGCGATGGCGATGCCGGTGGGGATGGTCCTCCGCCCTCCGGCGGGAATGGCCACCGCCCCATCCAGGCAGGCGTGGAGGTCCATGGCCGCCGAGCCGGGGGTGGCGTAGAAGGGCAGAGGGATTTCTTTCCCGATTTTAGGGGAAACTGCCTTGATTTTCAAGTCCATATTGTAAACTCCTCAAAAATTATTTTCCACGTCCACCACCCGCACGTACCGGCGCAGGGGGTACTCCCCGTCGTGGGCCTCGCCGGGGAAGGCGTCTGACATATGGGCGGGGGAGGTGATCCGGTTCACCCCCGCCTGGGCCAGCAGGCCGGTCAGCGCCTCCCGCTCCGCGGAGGGGCACAGCAGCCCCGCCGTCTGGAGCCGCCCCCTCTGCTGCCGCAGGATGGGGACGATCTCCTTCCGGGGCAGGCGCTTCACCAGCACATTGCCGTGGAGGTGGGACAGCTCCAGGTTCATGTCCCGGCGCAGCGTGAGGGAGCAGTTCTGTCCGGGAAAATTCAGGTCCTCGAACCCGGCCCGGTCCACAATCTGTTCCAATGCCGTCTCCCTGGCATAAAGGGCGGCCTGGGCCGCCTGACCGGAGGTTGTGTAATGGGAGGCCGCGGCCTGTTCCAACACCGGGAGGAATTGCTTGCAGAACTGTTCCGCCAGGGACAAATACTCCGTGTCAAGGAAAATCACCTGACAGGAAGAGCACAGCAGTCCGCCGGTGCGGACGATGTGCTCCGCCAGCCCGGACAGGTCCAGCCCCGCCCAGTCCGACAGGTAGGCAAAGCTGAGCCGGTGGCCCCACTCGATGAGCTTACAGCCGGTTGGGGCCAGCCCCCGCAGGGCGGACACCGCCCCGTCCCCGCCCCAGGTGACAACGCCGTCCGCCAGAGCGGCCAGGGCCCTGAGGGGTCCGGAGTATTGGGAGGACAGGTCGAAGGCATACAGGTAAGGGGCCAGCCTGGGTTCCAGCCCGGTCAGCGTTTGGAACACCGCCAGGGTAAGCCCCCGGTCCCCTCGGGGCAGCTTGACCAGGTTGACGTTGCCGGTGAGCAGGCCCTCCGCCGCCGTAAAGGCGGGCAGGCCCGCCATATTCCCCGGCGCCACATGGAGCAGCACCCCCAGGGGACGGACCTCCGCCCGGCCGAAGGGCCGGGGACCGCTCAGGCCGCCCAGCTCCAGCTCCAGCCGGGCCTCCAGGGCCTCCCGGCTGATCTGGGGACGGACCCGCTCCAGCTCCTCCCGAGCCCCCGGCGGGGCGTACTGGGCAATGAGGGGGTCCAGCGCCCCGCTGTCCAGCTCACGGCCCAGGGCGTCCAGGGCGTCCAGGACGGTTTCCGCCGCCAGCGGCGGGCCGCCAAGTGTCTGTGTTACCTCCTCCGCCAGATGCCCCAGAACGGGGTTCAGCTCCTGATCCGGGAGCAGTCTTCCGCCCGCAAAAATCACGGCATGTCCCCCTTTCCCAGCAGCTCGGCGGCTCCTGCCGCGCAGGTGGTGATGTCGTTCAGCCCCGCCCGGCCCAGAATAGTGAGGAAGGGCGCGGTCAGCCCGCAGCCGCAGTCCCCGCCGGGGGTGAGATACCCCAAATCGTCGGTCATGACGCTGGTCACCGGAGTGGCGTTGATCAGCGGGGTAATCAGGTTGACCAGCCCGATCTCCCCCGCCGGCAGGGGCTCCAGGGTGCGCACATCCCGGATGAGGACCCTGGAATAAGCCGGGATGTGGAAGTGGTGTTTTTTGCAGGTATTGAAAAAGACTGGGTGCTCCACCGCCCCGAAAAACTCGTGAATGTGGTCCTCCTTCACCCCCAGCACCCGCTCCGCCAGAGCATAAAGGCGGGGCTTGTCCACCTCCTGGGCGTAGTGCTGCTTCCAGCCCCCGGCCAGAAGGATCTTCGAGCCTCTGGGCAGGCGCACCGACAGCCCCAGCTCCTCCATCTGCTGCATACCGAACCAGAGGTAGGAGGGGAATGCCACAATCCGCGCCGGGAAGGGGGAGCGGGCGCACCGGGCCAGCCGCCTCACCGCCCCCTCCAGGTCGGGGACGTAGCCGCCGTCCTTCCAGCGCAGGGCGTAGAAGCGGCTGAGGGGCGGGGCGAAGTGGGTCAGACCGAACATGGTCCGGGCCACCCCCATCTTGTCCTGCTTCCCCGGCTTGTAGCCCAGGATCACGTAGTTGGCCGGTCTGGGGGACACCAGCTTATGGCAGAATCCAAGCCGAAGTACCATGGGAATCTCCGCGAAAATACAGCCCCAGTCGAAGCCCACCCGGCTGAAGCTGCCGCTGGTGCCCGAGGAGGTCACCCTCATGGCGGCGCGCCACTCCGGCATGGAGCTTACATGATGCCGCTTGAAGAACAGAGTGGGCAGGAGGGGGAGCTTTGCCAGGTCGTCTATGGTATGCAAACAGTCCGGGGAAAAGCCCTCCGCTTCACAGATCAGCCGGTACTCCGGGCAGTGCCTGATGTGGTAGGCGCAGTTGTCCCGGACGGCCCGGAGAAACCTGGCGTCGGAGCCGGGCAGGTCGTAGACCCGGCTGAGCCAGAACAATGTTTGACGGCTGAGCACAGCCGGGCCTCCTTTCTATCTTTACCTGGGATAATCGTTTTCTTCGTCAAGCAGCCAGGGCAGAACGGCGCTGATCTCCAGCTGCAAAACGGGCCGGGGAAAGTCCGGGGCTACCAGTGCGGTGTCCTCAGTGAAGGCCACGCGGAAATTCTCCGCCGCCAGGTAACAGCTCTCCGGATCCCAGACGCTGGTTCTGGTGGTGGAGTCCTCCGCCACAGTGTGCCAGCCGCCCTCCCCCTGAAGCAGGGTTCCGCACAGGTGATAGAAGCCGCCGTATGCCAGAGTTTCATCCGTTGGGGCGTAATTCACATAGACCTCCGCCGGTTTTTGGGGGTCGATGCCCAGGGCGCGGAAAAAATCCTGGAGCTTTTCCGGAAAGGCCGCCGCCGCCCGCTCGTAGTTCCGGCACCCGGAGCAGCTGCAGCCGATCCCAGGCTCCTGGCTGTGATAATAGGCTTGGGTTCGCTCCGCATCCACATTCAGGATAAATGGTCCGAATGTAAGCCGCATGGTTTCTCACTCCACATCCCGGTAGTACAGCCCCCGGGTAAAGTCGTTGGGCTGGTATTTGCCCTGATTCATGTACCGCTCCAGCACCTGGGCGCACTCCAAAGCGTTTTCGGTGGTGAACATCAGCCGCGCCCCCCACAGGCCCAGCTTCTGCCAGTCCTTCTGCTTGTCGGCCAAAAACAGCTTCTTGGAGTTGAGAATCTCGTTGCGGCACCCCCAGGCCTTCACCACGGGGAACCGCTCCCCCTTCCGGTCGGTGAGCAGGTTCACGTTGCCGCAGGTGTGCCGCCCGCCGTGGTTGTGGATGATGCAGTTCTCGGTGATCATCAGGGGCAGGCGGCCGTAGGCGATAAACTCGGTGGGGACCGTTTTTGAGATATCCCGGATCTGGGGGAATTTCATCTCAAAGGAGACGGCGGCCCCGATGAGACCCAGCCGCTTCAGCTCCTTCATGGTCTGGCTGTTGTATACCCCCAGGCCGTAGTCCCCCCGGACGGCAAAGCCCATCCGCTGGGCCTGACGGACGGCCCCCCAGGTACCGGCCAGGGCCTCCTCCACCCCCAGCTCCCGGAGGGCGGCCAACTCCTTTTCCAGCTGGGGCAGCTCCCGGTCGGTACAGATGCGGGGCAGCACGGCGGCCACCGGCACCCCCGCCTGCCGGCAGCGCTTCACGGCCTCGGGATGGGCCGCCCCCTCGTCGGCGGGGAGGTAGAGCAGGGCGGGCTTCAGCTTCAGCAGCTCGGCGCTGAGCTGGGACGCCGTCCGCAGGGAGACGGTAAACACCGGCGGCTCCGCCTGATTCTCGTACCGGACGCCGGGCTGAAAGCTCTCCCTGCGCCGCTGGGGGGGCCGCTGCCGCTCCTTCACCAGCTCCTCCAGCACCCGGCGGCGCAGGTCGTTGAGGGCGGACAGGGGAAGCGACAGGTTGTCCTCCACCCGGGCGGCAGCCTTCTCGCACAGAAAGGGGGTGCCCCCGGTGCGGGAGAGCTGGCTTTCCACCTTCTCCCGGGTGAGGGGGACATTCCGGGCCTCCTCGGGCACGGGGCCTTCCACATGGACCACCCGGCCCTCCTGGTCCTCCGCTGCCGCCTGGGCGGGCCGGCCCGCCTGGATCAGGGCGTACATCCGTACCGGCTCCTTCCGGTTCTCCGCGCTGTTCTCATAGGTGGTCCGGGCCTGGGCGTACAGCTCCCTGGGTTCCTTCTCCTCCTGGCGGGTGCCGAACATCGACCGCCCCTTTTGGCCCATGTAGTAGCCGTCGGTAAAGCCCTGGCGGGAGAAGGTCCGCGCCAGGATGTCCATCTCCTCCGCCGTGGGCTCCCGGTCCTCCCGCAGCGCCCTGGCGTAAATGCCGGTGACAATGGCCACATACTCAGGCCGCTTCATCCGGCCCTCCAGCTTGAGGCAGGCCACTCCCATATGCTGCAGGGCCTTCAGGTGCCCGGCCAGGGACAGGTCCTTCAGAGAGAGGGGGTACTCGTCGGCCTTGCTGCCCCAGCCGTAGTTCAGGCGGCAGGGCTGGGCGCACATCCCCCGGTTGCCGCTGCGCCCCCCGATGACCGAGGAGAAAAAGCACTGCCCCGACCAGCACATGCACAGGGCCCCGTGGCCGAAGACCTCGATCTCGATGGGGGCGTTTTGGCAGATATAGGCGATCTGCTCCCGGCTCAGCTCCCGGCCCAGCACCACCCGGCTCATGCCCAGATCGGCGCACAGCTTCACCCCGTCCAGAGAGTGGACGGTCATCTGGGTGGAGCCGTGGATGGGCAGGTCGGGGACGGACTGGCGCAGCATCCGCGCCACCCCCAGGTCCTGGACGATGACCGCGTCCACCCCGATGCTGCTGGCGTGGGCGGCCAGCTCGGCGGCGGCGGGGAGCTCCCGGTCGGTGAGCAGGGTGTTCAGGGTGAGGTTCACCTTGCAGCCCCGGAGATGGCAGTAAGAAACTGCCGCCGCGGCCTCCTCCCGGGTAAAGTTCCGGGCTCCGCGGCGGGCGTTAAAGTCTCCGTATCCAAAATAAACGGCGCCGGCTCCATTCTGGACGGCGGCCTTCACCGCCTCCATGGACCCGGCGGGGGCGAGCAGCTCCATCATCAGCGGGTCCTCCTTTTTACTTTCTGGTCCCCAGCTTGAAGATCTCCCGCTTGGCCTCGGACAGCTCCAGCTTCAGGGTGTTGGCCTCCTCCAGGTTCTCCTTCACCTGGCGGCGCAGGTTCTCCGACGTCTCTTGCTCCTTCATCAGCAGGTCCGCAATGTTCATGGCAGCCAGCACCGCCGCGTCCGCCTGGGACAGCCTCCCCCCGCCGGACACCTCAGCCAGGTGCTTGTCCACCAGCGCGGCGCACCGGCGGACATAGCCCTCATCCTCCGCCGCGACCATGGTGTAGTCCTTTCCGCCGATGGTAACGACTACCTTGTTTCTCATGTCTCGATCCCTCCCGCACGTTCTCTTGGCATATGTTCCCAGCTTGATCTATGTTGTCCATTATAGCACAGCTGGGCATGTTTGAAAACGAAATATTCATGAATTTTTCTTCTTTCCCCATCCCCTGAAAAAAGATGGACGCGGAAGGGATTTTGTTGTAGAATAGGGGAACAGATTTTCAGGAGGAGGTGTTCCCGTGCAGCAGGGGTTGTTTCCCGGCGAGATATTGGCCATCACCGCTCAGGCGGCGGACCGCCTGCTGAAGCTGGACAGCGGCGACGCCGCCCTCCTCTACCTCCACCTGCTCCGCCACCGGAGCGCGGACCAGCTGAAGTGGACGCCCGCCCGCCTCCAGAGCGCCCTGGGCCAGCTGCAGGACCAGGGCATGGCTCCGGCGGAGCTGCCCGCCCCGGCAGAATCCCCCGTCCAGGAGGCTCCGCCCCCGGAGTACACCACCGAGGACATCACCCAGGCCCTGGCGGACCAGGGTTCCACCTTCCCCGCCCTGGCGGGCGAGGTGGAGCGGCGGCTAGGCAAGCGGCTGTCCTCCTCCGATCTGAGGAACCTGTACACCCTCTACGACCATCTGGCCCTCCCCGCCGAGGTCATCCTCATGCTGGTGGGCTGGTGCACCGAGGAGATCGCCCAAAAATACGGTCCGGGGCGCAAGCCCTTCCTCTCCCAGATCCGGAAGGAGGGCTTCGCCTGGGCCCGCCGGGGGATCGACACCATGGAGCGGGCGGAGGAGCACATCGCCAAGCTCACCCGCCTCCGGGGCCGGGAGACCGAGGTGCTCCGCCTGCTGGACATTTCCCCCCGCCCCCTGGTCCAGCGGGAGAAGGACTACATCGCCGCCTGGGACGGCATGGGTTTTGAGGACGAGGCCATCCGCATGGCCTACGAGCGGACGGTGCTGAAAAAGCAGTCCATGGACTGGAGCTATATGAACGGCATCCTGCGCCGCTGGCACGAGAAGGGGCTGCACACCGCTGCCGCCATCCGCACCGGGGACCAGCGCCCCCGTCCCGCCCGAACGGCCGGCGGCGCCCAGGCCGCGCCGCCCTTCGCCGAGCAGGAGCGCCGGGCCAAGGAGAACGTGGAGCGCACCCGCCGCCTGATGGAGCAGCTGAAACAGGAGGGAAACTGATATGTCATACGACGCCAATGTGCTGCGCCGGGCCAACCAGCGGCTGGAGGACCAGAACCGCCGCCGCCGGGATCAGGCCGAGCGCCTGCGCCAGGACGTTTACGCCCGGCAGCCCAAGCTGGAGCAGCTGGACCGCCGCATCCAGGGCACCATGGCCGGCCTGGTGGCCGCCGCCCTCCGCCAGGGGGGCGACCCGGTCCAGGCGGTCCGGTCGGTGCGGGAAGAGAACCAGAGCCTCCAGCGGGAACGGGCCGCCCTCCTGGCGGACATGGGCCTGGCCGAGGACTCTTTGGACGGCAAGCCCGCCTGTCCCCTGTGCCGGGACAGCGGCTGGCAGGGGGGGCGGATGTGCCGCTGCCTGCAGCAGCTGTGCGCCCAGGAGCAGATCAAGGAGCTGTCCAAGCTGCTGGACCTGGGGGAGCAGTCCTTCGACACCTTTTCTATGGACTACTACAGCCCGGCCCCCGATCCTCAGCACGGGATATCCCCCCGGGAAAACATGGACATGAACTGCAGCGTGTGCTGGAACTACGCCACCAAATTCGGCCGCACCTCCACCAAAAACCTGCTCCTGTCCGGACCGCCGGGGCTGGGCAAAACCTTCCTGTCCGCCTGCATCGCCCGCACGGTATCCGAAAACGGCTTCTCGGTGGTGTACGACACTGCGGTCAACGTCTTTGAGCAGTTCGAGACCCGCCGGTTCCGCCGGGACAGCGCCGACGGCCTGGACGCCCGGGACGAGACCCGGCGCTACCTCAGCTGCGACCTGCTCATCCTGGACGACCTGGGCCGGGAGATGACCACCCGGCTGACCCAGTCCTCCCTGTACGAACTGGTGAACACCCGGCTGGTCGCGGGCAGGCAGACCGTCATCTCCACCAACCTGTCTCTGGAGGAGCTGGAGCAGCGTTACGATCCCCCCATTCTGTCCCGCTTGAAGGGGGAATACGAATTTCTGGGATTTTTCGGAGCGGATATCCGGCCGCTGCGGAAAAACCAACTGTAAAAGGAGTAGCCTCATGATGTACGGACTGATCGCCGCGGTCCTCGTCGCCGTGGACCAGCTGGTGAAATATCTGGTGATGACCCGCATCCCTCTAGGGGAACACGTCCCCTTTATCCCCTATATCCTGGACCTGACCTATGTGACCAACACCGGGGCGGCCTTCTCCATCTTTTCGGAGCACACCTGGGCGCTGGCGGTGGTGTCGCTGGTCATGTCCATCCTGCTGGCGGCCGCCCTGTGGATGAACCTCTTCCGCCACCCTCTGGGCAAGCTCCCCCTCACCCTGCTGCTGGCGGGGGCGGTGGGCAACCTCATCGACCGGGCCTTCCGGGGCTTTGTGGTGGACATGTTCAACGTGTTGTTCATGCACTTCGCCGTGTTCAACGTAGCGGACATCTGCGTGGTGGTGGGGGGCATCTCCGCCGGGCTGTACTATCTTCTGCTGTGGGACAAGTTGGAGAACAAGGGGGAGGCCGCCCATGACGGCGCTGACGCTGACCGCTGACCGGGAGGGAGAGCGGGCGGACGCCCTGCTGGCCCGGCTGGTCCCTGATCTGACCCGCTCCGCCGCCCAGAGGCTGCTGGAACGGGGGGCGGTCACGTCGGAGGGGAAGCCCGTCCGGAAAAACGACCGGCCCGCCCCTGGTCAGAGGCTGGAGGTTGCCCTCCCCAATCCGGAGCCCATTGATCTGATCCCCCAGGATATCCCCCTGGACGTGGTCTATGAGGACGGCGACGTGATTGTGGTCAACAAGCCGGCGGGACTGGTGGTCCACCCCGCCCCCGGCCATCCCGACGGCACTCTGGTCAACGCACTGTTATATCACTGCGGAAAATCACTCTCCGGGATCAACGGCGAGCTGCGCCCCGGCATCGTCCACCGCATCGACCGGGACACCTCCGGACTCATCATCGCCGCCAAGAACAACAAGGCGCACCTGGCTCTGGCCGCCCAGCTCCAGGACCACAGTCTGGCCCGGACCTATGAGGCGGTGGCGGTCGGAGGCTTCAAGGAGGACTGCGGCACAGTGAACGCTCCCATTGGCCGCCACCCGGCGGACCGGAAGAAAATGGCCATCGAACGAAAAAACGGCCGGGAGGCAATCACCCACTGGTCCGTCCTGGCCCGGTACCCCGGCCATACCCACCTGGAGTGCCGCCTGGAGACGGGCCGCACCCATCAGATCCGGGTCCATCTGGCCTCCGTCGGCCACCCCCTGCTGGGGGACACAGTCTACGGCAGCAAAAAGCCCGTCCCCGGCCTGGCGGGGCAGTGCCTTCACGCCCGGCGGCTGCGGTTTGTCCACCCCTCCACTGGAGAGCTTGTGGAGCTGGAGTGCCCCCTCCCGGAGTGGTTTCAGAAAGTTTTGCGGAACATTGACCGGTAGCGCACACAGCCTCCCATGTGAAAAAGAGGGGGGCGCTGGAGGCAGCCCGGCGGTGGAGGGATGCTGTTCACGAAATCCCTCCCGCCCCGTTCACAAGGTGGGATGGTGGAAAAAGTGCAGCTTCCCCCTTGACAACCCTTGAAAAACCGGATAAGATAGTGTCCTGAATACACAAAACGCTTGGAAAAGGATAAGTCCCCGCCTCCGAGACGCAAAGAGAGCCGCCGTTTGGTGAAAGGCGGACGGGAGGGAGCGGCGAACATCACCTTGGAGCGGAGGGCTGAACCACAGTAGGCCCCTCCGGACGCCCCCGTTACCGGGCAGACTTGAGCGGCCGGGCCTTTGCGCCCCGGCAAAAAGAGTGGTACCGCAGAGGTTTGCGCCTTTGTCTCTTTACAGGGACAGAGGCGTTTTTATTTTTGAGAAGGGAGCGGTCAAAAATGAATTCGGTCGCTATGCAAGTTGTTGACACCCCTGAGAAATTCCACCCTGCGGCCGAGGAGGCCGCCCAGGCGCTGACGTCCCTGCTGCGGGAACTGGCGGCCATGGAGAATAAGAGTTTTGCACAGTACACCCGCCTGTGCAAAAAGGGGCGGGTGATCGAGTTTAAGGACGGTGCGCGTAGGGAATTTACCGACATCCAAGACTGGAAAGAGGAGATGAAGCTCCGCTTCGCCGCCCTGCTGGACCCACACTGCACCCAAAAACTGATTGCCCAGCGGCGGGACTGTCTCCACGCGGATCACTTTCCCTCCTCATTCAGCTGCGTGAATACTGGCTGCACACTGTCTGTCACCATGAAAAGCGCCGGAAAGGCTGTGGCGCAGCTGGTCCCCGACGAGGACAGCGTGCCCTTTGACCTGTCCGACCCGGATGTGCGCTATCTGGTGGAGGATGCGAAACGCGGCGGGCACAGCGCCCAATACTATGGCTATTTTCAAAAATACCGCTTTGTCCTCAAACGCCAGGCGGAGGAGTGGCACATTGACGAGGCGTCCTGCGACAGTCTGCACGGAGACCGCTGGCGGCGGGACTATTACTTTTAACCCGAAGGAGGTTGTTTTTATGACGCTGGAGGAATGCCGGGAATACCTGCCCGACAGCTGGACGGAAATCATCCAGCAGGACCCGGTGCTGAAGGAAGTTTTTGAGGAGCACGAGTACGATTTGGAGATGGAGGCGGTGCCGCCCTTCCTGATTCAGGACCTGCGGGGCGGCAATCTGGAGCGCCTGCGGCCCATTTTGAGTCTCTACGGCCAGCCAGGACTGGATATGCTCCAGGGGCTTTTGGAGATTGACGCGGCCAGCCGGGACACGGCAACCAGCACCACCCCCACCGGCCAGACCGCTTTTGCCGCCTACTTCTTCGCCCGGTTTTCGGAGGAAAACAAACCGGCCGCCATCGACGCCGCCCGGACCTATGTCAAGGCCATCAACCGCATCTATTTGGAGGAATTTGACGAGGACCCGCCTCTGGACGAGGACGCTGAAATCCAGTTCCTCTCCGGCCAGGAGGGCCGGGACTTTGAGGAGCAGGTCCGTCAGGTGTGGATCACGGGAGAGGGCATTCAGACGGTGGACCTGGACGACCTGACCGAGTGGTATCAGGAGGACCTGCAATACCGGAAGGGATGCGAGGATATCGGGCTGCTGTCCGAAGCTCTGTACCACATCAGCTGCGACTATGACCTGTCCTATTACCTCCAATGGCCCATGCTCGACACCCAGCGGGAAAACCCCTTCCGGGGGTACTTCGATCTGTGGAAGCTGGGCCTGCACATCCACTTCCCCGCCCGGGACCGGGTGGTGCTGGTGGACTGAGCGGGAACGCTTATGGACATCAAAATTGTAGACAACTGGCATGCGGAGCAGCTGATGT
>CAJUAW010000041.1 GCA_910584605.1 uncultured Oscillospiraceae bacterium | reverse complement strand
AAGCCGCGTCCATGATGATGCGCGCTCTGGGCTACTTCAAGTACCAGAACGACTATGCCGACGGCTTTGAGGTCTCCACCGTCCGTCTGGGCACCACCATCGGCATCTTTGACAACGTCGGTTCCAGCGCCACTGAGCCTATGACCCGTAATCAGATCGCTCAGATGGTCCTGAACGCCCTGCGGAGCGCGGTTGTGGAGCCTGACGGCAACACCATCAACCTGACCACTCCCGACGGCACTGTGTACACCGGTAAGGTCAACTACGTCAGCGTCACCAGCAACAAGACCTTCGCGACCGCGATTGGCCGCACTCAGGCCACCTCCGTCGGCTCTCAGAACGACGGCTGGATCGTGGAGCTGGGCGAGCGGCTGTACGACGGCAAGCTGGAGCTGAACAACAATGACCTGGACGACTTTGGCCGTCCTTCCCGCACTTGGAAGTTCGATGGCGCTGAGATCGGCACCTACGCCAAGTGGGAGCTGATTGTCAATGGCGGCATCTACACCGAGGAGGTCAAGGGCCGCACGCTGTATGAGCTGCTGGGTCAGACCACCATCCGTGACAACGATTTGGATTCCTATCTGAATGGCCATGCGACTGAAATCCAGAAGACTCAGCTGGTCCGCTCCAACAACAGCGGCCTGCGCGACACCAGCCGCAGCAATGCCGCCACCACTGGCCGGGGTGTTCTGACCGAGGTCTATCTGGACAACGATCTGGATAAGATCACCATCGTGTCCATCGACACCTACCTGGCCAAGGCCACCACCGATTACAACGAGAGCAGCGAGACCATCACCCTGAACGTTTACAACGGGTTCAGCGGCATCTCCAAGGTCGTTGACCTGGAAGACGTGCCCGGCATTGCCAACCTGAAGAAGGACGACTGGGTCCTGGTCAACTGGGCCGACGCCAGCGCTAACGTTCAGGACAAACTGATTGTCAATGTCTTTGCGCCTGAAATCATCTCCGACGTGAGGGTGACCGCTTTCAGCCGTGACAAGGATGAGGATGTGACCAACTACGACGAAGTCGGGGACCGTGTTACCGACATCACCGCTGACGGCAACTCCTACAAGAACAACCGTCAGGCCTGGTACAAGCAGACCACCCTGTACGACTACAATGCCGACCTGATGGTCGACAAGACCTACACCCTGTATCTGGACCAGTACGGCAACTTCATCGGCGCCGAGCTGTACTCCGGCCAGGATCAGTATGTCTTTATCACCGGTTATGACCGGCCCAAGAGCAATATCTCCGTGAACACCGCCAAGGCCTCCGGTATCTTTACCGACGGCACCATGGCTGCTATTGATGTCAATGTGAAGGACACCGATTCCAACATCAGAGCATACAATGTCCGCAAGTACTCTGCTTATACGGACGCTAACGAAGCCGATTATGACTATGTCCGCTGGACTGTACACAACCCCAATGATGACGGCCAGCCCCAGGAGAACATGTGGTACAAGTACACCCTGAAGGACAATGTGTACACCCTGTCTCCCGTGGACAACTATACCCGCGACGTGAATGAGAACGCTGCCGGCGGTGAGGACAAGACCATCAACTGCACGAATGTCCGCCTGGTGGTTACTAACCCCAACGGCATCGGCACCGGCCGCTCCTATGGTGAGGACGCCTCCATCTACATCACTGTGGATGACGGCGACGTGGACTGGCTGCCCAACAACGCCATTGTTGAGGTTACCGGCCGCTACACCGGCGTTCAGAACGTGAACCTGGTCTATCAGCCCGGCCGCTGGGCCCACTCTGTTTACAACGAGGACGGCTTCATTGTGGCCGCTATCGTCTATGGCGAGGCTGAGGGTATTGTGGACAACTACGCCTACGTCCGCAGCGGCGTCAAGAGCGAGCGCCACGAGGATGACACGCACTACTGGACCTTCGACGCCATCATGAACGGCGAGCTGGTCACCAAGACCATCAAGAGCCGCTTCACCAGCACCGTGAACACTCTGCGTCCCGGCACTGTGCAGGAGCTGGTCCTGGATGCTGACGGCTATGTCACCACCATCAAGGATCTGGACAACGGCGAGGGCGTGAACGATAAGGACGAGATCTACAGCAACTTCGACTACAACGCCACCACCGACTGGACCACCACTCTGCTGGATGACTACGAGGTCTATGACATCACCATCGGCTCCGTGCTGAATCCCACCCAGCAGATCATCGGCAGCCCGATCGGAGACGGCTCCAGCCGCTACATGATCGACATGTCCTGCAGCGGTCACACCCTGCACTACGACCGCAACAATACCGACATCGGTCTGGACTTTGTGAACGGCGCCAAGGCCATTGTCCACCAGATCGTCAATAACAAAGATGTGTGGACCGACGGCATTGATGTCCACACCGCCTTCAATATGCTGGTGGACGCCGACCACAATACCAACAACAACACCAACGGCGTGAAGCAGTTCAGCGGCCGCGTGGTGGCCGTGCTCAACGCCCAGGGCGTTGCCGAGTGGGTCTTCTTTGACGACTTTACTCCCAGAAACAGCTCTGATCCCAACTACAACCAACCCACCGTCAACGGCGAGCGCATCAGCCAGTACAGCACTCTGGCCCGCGTGAATGAGCTGCTGCAGAAGGGCGACGTGGTCATCGACGGCACCTGGCTGCCCAACGACCTGGCTGTCAACAATGTCCTGGTTATCCCCGCCAACCGTACCCTGACTGTTCTGGGCGACTTCAACACCCTCAACAATGACGGTTCCCATAACATTGTCATTGCCGCTGACAGCCGCACCACCAGCAAGCTGATCGTGGGCGACGCCGCTTCGGCCCCCAATGCCCGCCTGACCCTGGTTCAGGACGTCAACTTCCCCGTTGAGGCCCGGAACATGACCATCGGCGGTGCAACTGCCACATTCAGCCAGCCTGTGAGCGTTGCCAACAACCTCACTGTCAACACTAATCTGACTGCTAACAGCACTCTGACCGTGGGCGGAACCATGAACGGCAGCGGCTCCATCGACGTTCGCGGCACCGTGACGGTTGGAACCCTGTCCATCAGCGCCGGCGTCCACAGTATCAGCTCCCTGATCGTTAAGGTTGCTGTGACCAGTGGTGTGACCGTTACCGTCGGTGACGGCGCCAGCTACACCCTCAACGGCTATGTTGACATCAAGACTCTGAATTCCGGCGCTACTCTGCTGATGAAGAACGTGGCCGGAGGCAACATTAAGACTTCCACGGTTGGGGAGGTCCAGAACAGTGCCATTGTCAATATAAGCACTGGCGCCAGCGCCCTGACCGTTACCGGGAAGCTGGATACACCCAAGGTTGCCGTGGCCGCCGGCGCCACCCTGACCATCAAGGCCGGCGCTGAGCTGGGCGCCAACTCCAAGTTCGAGCTGGAGACCAGCAATACCGCGATTGAGGGCAATGTCTCCTCCGACCTGGTGATCCGTCCCGCTGCCAATGTGGGCAGCACGGAAGGCAACACGGCAATTCCCGTTCCCGAGACTACCACCAGCGTGCCTGTGAAGAGCCCCACCGTTGGCCAGCCCACCAGCATTGCGACGGCTGAGAAGATCAGCAACGATATGACGGATCTCGCTCCCTACATCACCCTGAACCTGAGCGAGACCTACACCCCCAACAGCAACTATGACGACTCTCCCGAGGAGGGCCAGACTGACGTCAAGGGCACCATCGCCCTGAGCGGCTCCGTGTCCAAGGTAGACGGCGCTGGCATGTCCCCCAGTGCTATGAAGGCTTTTGCCAACGAGGAAAACCAGAACTGGACCGTGGAGGGCGATGGAACCAGCTTCAGCAAGCTCTACGATCTGGTCGGCAAGAACTTCGGTTTCGTGGTTGTTAAGGTCGGCAGTGATCCCAAGCAGATCATGGTCGTTCAGAACAACGGCCGCTACCAGATTCTCAGACGTAATGCCAGCGACGGTGCTCTGACCTACTATGACAAGCTGACCTATACCATCAGTGGCGTCAAGTACGACATCGACGTTACCGGTCTGCGGTAATCCGCGCTGAACGCTCCCAATCGGGTCTGTGACCTGAGCAAAACCCCCCGGGCCGCAAGGCCCGGGGGTCCCTTTTGCTTCAGGCGGTCATCAGCGCGACAACGCGGTAGACGGTATCCTTGATGTTCAATTGTGATCCGACATTTTGTTGGCTGTACCAGGTGAGCGTGGTTCCGATCCAGCTGACCGTCAAAACCGAGCTGCCGCCGCCAATGGAGACACCTGCGGTCTGTCCCGGCATGAAGATGGACATCACGCCCGTGGGCGAGGCGATCAAAACGACCGCCGGAAGCTTGGGGAAGGTGACCCTGTTGGCATAGCCGGCCCCTATGTAGCCGCTCCCCACGTAGGTGGTGGTCCAAATACGGCAGTTGCCCTTCCCGGCCAGATCCGCCGAGTGCCCGGCCACCGTCTGCTCCAGTGACTCCAGCGTGGCAGCGTCCGCTTTGCCGTCCACCCTCCGGTCCAGGGCGGTCAGGGCCGAGGCGTCCGCCTTTCCCGCAAGAGCGGCGTCGATTTTCACGTTGTCGGCGTTGAAGTCCTCCATCAGGACCTTGTCGGCTTTCTCCCACTGGGAGAGCTGGAAGTTTTCGGTATATTTGTTTGGCATATGTTCATGCCTCCTTTCACCCTTGGCGGGGAAAGGGGAAACGTTGTACGTTGGAATACATTTTATGGAAATGAGGGAGCAGTGCGCCCAAACACAGCGATGTACAGACAGCGAAAACGAAAAATTGAGAAAAAAGAAGCCCTAAAGCCTTGCGGCCCTAGGGCTTTGATTGGTGGATGATACAGGACTTGAAAAGAGAATCCCACGTTACACAGTCCGCCGGGAAACGCTGTAACCATTGGTATCACTGCATTTCTGGCGTTATGTATTTCATGCTGTGCCATCGTTGGTCGTTGTTTTTCGCCTGTATAACGACCAAACAAAGACCAGATTTCACGCCCTGCGACGGCCAAACTTTACTGGCAGAGCTTCGGCCAGAGCGTCACAGGCGCGGGCCTGGGCTGTCTCGAAAGTGTGGGCGTATATGTTTAGTGTGGTGCTGGTCTGGCTGTGGCCCAGGGCGGTGGACACGCTGCGCACATCCTCCCCGTTGTAGATCAGCAGCGAGGCGTTCAGGTGGCGGAATTGGTGAATGCCATAGAAGGGCAGACCCTTTTCCTTGCAAAACCGCTCCAGCCATTGATAGGGCTGTTGGAGGCCGATAGGAGAGCCGTCCTGCTTGGTGAACAGACGCCCACACTCCTGCCACTGGTCGCCCAGGGCCAGCCGGTGTAAGGTCTGCTCCGCCCGGAGCTGCTTCACCAAGTCGAAGATCCAGGCGGGCAGCTTCAGCGTCCGGCGGCTCTTGGTGGTTTTGGTGGGGGCGGTGATAATACCGTCCTGGGGCGTGTAAAGGGAGGCCCTGCGGACAGAAACGGTGTGCTGCTCCATGTCGAAGTCGTCGAACTCGAAGCCGCATAGTTCCTCCCGCCGGAAGCCGCCGAACAGGGCCAGAGAGAAAAACACCTGCCAGCGGAGCGGGGCATTGGCCAGGGCGTCCAGGAATGCTTGGGCCTCCTCCAGAGTATAGCACACCTTCTCCTTCCCTGTTTCCAGGGGCGGCAGCGTGACAGCCCGGCAAGGATTATACTGGAGCATTCCCATTTTGATCGCATAAGCAAATATAGCGGAGATAAAAGACAGGTGATTTTTGATGGTCTTGGGGGACAAGCCCTGGTCTGGCCTGGACTGGTTTGCCCCCGGCTCACTCAGACTGTTAATGAATTTCTGCACCTGCCTGGGCGTGATTTTGTCCATGTACAGGTGGCCGATACTCTGGTATACTCTGGGAGCCAACTGCCTGTAATTGGCCTGTGTGCGCTTGCCCAGGGCTTTTTCCACATACTCCTTGAACCACTGTCCTGCGAAGGTTTCAAATTTGATATGGCCATCGGTGAGAGAGGAGCCCCGGCATTCTTCATCAAAGAGAACCATTTGCCGGGTCAGCTCCTTCTCAATCTGCCGCTCTGTCATACCCGGCGTTGGCGTCCGGGTCTTAGATTTCATCACCTGCTTGCCCTCCGAAGTGTAACCGCAGGAGGACCGGAGCCGGTAGGAATTGCTGCGCTTTGTGTAGGTTGCCACTGTGAAAATCTCCTTTCTGATTTGACACAGCGGCGGAAAAAGGGTATAATATTCCTGCACTGTGTCATAGTTGGTCGCTGTGGTATTTGTGCATCTTCGACCGTCCAGGTGTTGGAAGCGCCTGGGCGGTTTTTATTGCTTTTTGGGGAATGGTGTGGTATGCTGGTACCAGGAAAGAATTTCTTTCAGCGCTGCTTGTAACGGTATGCGGTTGGCTCTCTTGACAGGGGGCAGTTTCTTGCCTCCTGATCTCACGAAAGGGGGGCTGCCCAATGGTCACATACAGTGAACTGTTTCAGTACTCACTTGTCATCATCGGCATTATCGGCCTCTTTATTGCGGCCAATAAAAAGAAGTAACCGCCCGGCTCCCAACCACGCGGTTACTTCTTTGTAATCCATAGGGGGCCAACCGCTTACCGGCAGCGCCCTTTCTATTCTCAGTATAACCGCATATCTTGATTTTGTCAATGCCCTGGGCCGTCCTGGCCTGGGGCTTTTTATGACTATCCAATTTTGGATTGTCCTCAACGCCCCCCATTTTGGGGAGGTTGGTCCAGATTTGGGCCAATCATCAAATTGATGATTCGTTATCCGGTCCGGCAGCTCGGCTCAAATCTGAGCTGGACGCAATTTTGCGCTCTCCTCAATGCCGCCAGGTTTGGCGATATCTCGCGGTGAAGATTGTTCACCCATACCCCCGACTTTTCGGGGCAATGGTACGGTGAATTGCCGTACCCTTTGGTGGGGACGAAATCTGATTCTCAAGGGGGACGAAATTTGACTCCCCTTTTCGCTGTACGAATTTCGTATAGCGTTCGTCCGGATTTCGGACGCGCAAACCAGCCGGACGCCTCCTGTTCCTCCGCCTGCGGCCCCTGGCATTTCACCGGGTGGGTCGTGTTTCCCGAGGTGCCGTCGATAACGCCCTCACGTTTCGTTACCCCGTCTCTCCGCCCTCCTGCGACCCCTCTGAGCCGTCCGACGGCGGGGTGGTATCTGCACCCTCCGCAGGCGGTGGGGGCGGCTGTGGGGACTCCTGGCGGCGATAGCGGGGGATTTCGGAAAGGTCCTTTGCGTAACTGGCTACTTTAGCACATCCGTGGTCATTTAGCTTTTCGAGAGCTATGACTGTTAAAAGATGGGCGCGAGATTTTGCCCCATTTTCATGGGGGGCATTCAAGAAATGTCTTTCCATATCATCTAATTCTTCTTGTGATGGATTCCAATCTTCTTCACCATCGGACAAATATCTAACTGACATACCAAGTACATCTGAAATCGGAAATAACATATCAAGCGATAAATTTCCATTACGTTCCATAGCAGATTGTAATGAAGACGGAGCAATACCAGCTTGGATTGCAAGTTTTCTGCGGCTCATATTGCGGGTTTTTAAGATATTGTCAATTCTTTCACAGGTCGTCACGGCAATCACCTCGTTTATATTATATCACAGCATAAACGAAATTCAATTATACTATTGACAAAAAGCGAAAAACGTTTATAATTGAATTTATAAACGATTTTCGTTTTCTGCGTCTTGATAAAGGAGGTGAAACCATGAACATTAGCACGGCCAAGATAGAGCTAATTAAGGCTGAACGCGGATTGACCAATGTGGCACTGGCGGCACTTTGCGGTATCTCGCGGCAGAACATCAGCACAGTGTTACGCCGGGGAACTTGTACCCCTGTGACCGCTGGGAAGCTGGCGGCGGGCCTGGGGGTCCCTGTAGCGGACATCATCGGAGAGGAGGTGTAAATCATGCCCACACCAAGAATGCGGACGGCGGAGGGGGCGCTGGCCGTCATCAAGGCCGCAGACCCCGGCACAGCGGTAACGCTGCGCTTTATTCGAGGACTCATCAAGACCGGCACTGTGCCCCACGTACCTGTTGGCAGGAAGAAGCTGGTCGATGTAGACCGGCTCTTGGACTATCTGAAAGGAGAAAATTATGAAAAAACCTGAAATCACTATCCATCTGCGTCGGTTCTGTGCGGCGCTCAGGAACCAGGAGAGCGGCGAGAAAGTGACCGTGTACATCACGCTGGACAAAACGCAGCTCCAGGCGGCTCAGATCGTGGGCCAGTCCAGCCAAGAGCTGATCGGGCGGTTCGCTGACCGCAACGGCTATGAGCTGCTGAACATCATCGGCAAGCCGGACAAGCTGACTGTTACCGTCCCCCTGGACGAACTGTGGCGGCGGGCCAGCGAGGAGCAGGAGGAGCGGTCCAAGTGGAATTATCTGTATGGGGGCGGTGGAATTATCTGTATGGGGGCGGTATCGATTGAGCGATACTCTATCCTGGAAGCCCCCTGATTACTCCGATGCCGGGAACGCAAAAATCCTAGTAGACGAGTACAACGGCCTCCTGGCCTTCTGCGACGCGCTGGGCTGGCTTTCATGGACCGGTACACACTGGGAGCAGAACGACCATAAAGCCGTTGAGAAGGCCATTGAGCTGACCGAGCACATGATTATGGAAAGCGGCGTTGAACTTGACATAGCCCTTCACTCGGAGGCCGACGCCAAGATTGCTCTGGCCCAGGATAAGGAGGGTGCGAAGGAGCAGCTTGCAAGAGCAAAGGAGACTGTCAAACAGGCAAAAGCCTATTTTGCCCACGCTTCCAAGTCAAGGAATGTTTCCCACATTAACGGTATGCTGAAGCTGTCACAGCCTCCCCTTCATATCGCTGCGGACAAGCTGGATGCGGACCCGTTTCTACTGAACACCCCCGGCGGCATGGTGAACCTCCAGACCGGAGAGATCAGGCCCCACAGCATAGACGCCCCCTTCCAGTATTGCACCCGGATCACCAACGTCTCTCCGGGTAGCCAGGGAGCGGCGGTCTGGAGCGAATTTCTCCAGACAATCACCTGCGGCGATGATTCACTGGCGAGCTTTCTTCAGCAGGTGGCCGGGATGGCCGCAATCGGCCATGTGTACCATGAGGGGATTGTGATAGCTAACGGCAGCGGGCGCAATGGCAAAAGTACCTTCTTCAACGCCCTGTACGGCGTTCTGGGGGCCTATGCGGGAACAATCGACTCCAACACCCTGACCACCGACCGGCAGAACCGGGGGGCCTCCCTAGCCACGCTGAGAGGCAAACGGCTGGTCATCGCTGCAGAGCTGGAGGAGCACCAACGGCTCAGCAGCTCCATCCTGAAAAAGCTGGCCTCCACCGACAAGCTGACCATTGAGGAAAAATACCGCGCCCCCGAGGATATCACACAGTCCCACACGCTGATCCTGTTTACGAACTTTCTGCCCCGTGTCGGCTCTATGGATAACGGCACCTGGCGGCGGCTGACGGTAATTCCCTTCCATGCGGTGATTCCCGAGGACACCGCCGTCCAAAATCTCTCCGACTACCTCATTGAAGAAGCTGGTCCTGCTATCCTGTCCTGGATCATCGAGGGGGCGGTGAATTTCACTCTGAACGGCTTCAAGCTGACCATCCCCGACGCTGTCGCTATGGCCACCGAGGAATACCGGAGCCGGGAAAACTGGCTGGAGCGGTTCATTGACGAACGCTGCATCAGGGAGCCGAACGCCCGAGTGGGTGCCCGTGAGCTGTACACCGAGTATAAATCGTGGGCAACTGAGGCCGGGGAATACATCCACCGAGAGAATGATTTTTCAGACGCGATGGAGAAAGCGGGGTATCAGAAGGTCACGCCGAAGAACAAGCGGACGTGGTTAGGGTTAAGGCTGGACCTTGCGGGCATATACGGGAATCCTTGTGCTGCAAGGGTTTAGTGACTTGGGTTAAGGCATGTTAAGCCTGTGAACAAACTTTTTATATTTCAAATTCTTTTGTTCCCTTATATAAAAGTTTGGTTTTAGACCTAACAAGACTTAACCGGAAGAAAGTGGAAGGAGGAAAAATGAGTTATTTTCACACCTGCCCCCACTGCGGGGCGAACCTGGACCCCGGTGAGGTCTGCGACTGCCGGGACAAAGAAAGAGCCGCCCAGGGTGCTACGAACACCGAGGACGGCAAGGTGGAACACGTTGACCACGCTGTTTCCACCTCTGATGATACCACGGTTTGAGGAGGATTTCAAGTATGGTTTGCCAGATGACAAAAAAAGAAAGTGATCTTCGGCGGTGTGCATTTATGATTTTGCATGACCAGTGCCCCCCGGATCGTAAGCATTATCTGTGCATGAAACAAGAGGATGACACCGGGGATTGTACCCTGTGCTGGGACAATTATCTGTGGGGCGTCATAGCAGGAAAGATTGAACTGCCCAAAGAGGAGAGGAGGGCAATAATATGATCGAGATTGAGAAAATGAGGCGGTACATCGAGAAGTACAAAGTCCCCCATACCACACGATATAACGCTTCAATCAATGAGATTATCGCTATTGCGTCGGGAATGTCCCCCATAGAGGCCGCAAATTTCGCCTTTGTCTATGGCCGGGCTAAGGGTTACCGGGCGGAAAAGCAGAGGGGAGGAGGGCAGAATGAAGATCACCATTGCCTGCTTACCGGAGGAGGAACGGGAGGCCGATCTAATCAACCGCTTTGTCCAGGGGTTATTGCCTATCGAAAAGGTCCGCAAAAGTGACCGCCACCCGCCATTTAAGCACTTCTATTTGACCACTAAGAAGGCCGAAACCCCTTGCAATTCAATGGAAAAGGCTTGACCACACCCCCACATTGTGGTAAAATGTCATTGTGAATAAGGCATGAGTACCGCCCGCAAGGGTTAGCCAATAAAAGGCATGGGAAACAGCAAAAGACGCTGTTCTCATGCCTTTTTTCATATATTCAGCCTACCCAGGCGTAAAACGGAGGTTTTAACATGAGCGATACCATCAACACCAACCAGAATCCGGAGCAGCAGCCCACCACTCCCACCCCGGAGGCCAGCGGGGGACAGGGCGAAAAGCTGTTCACCCAAGCAGACGTTGACCGCATTGTCGGTGACCGGCTGGCCCGTGTCAAACGGGATAAGGCCACCGATGAACGAGAGACGGCATTGAAAGCCAAAGAAGCCCGGTTGAATTGCCGGGAGTTTCTTTTCGATAAAAAGTACCCTGCTGAACTGCTGGACATTCTGCCCACGGCTGACGTGGACACCTTCAAGGCCAGCGTGGAGCAGCTTGTTGGACTGTTCCGGCGCATGGAGGACGACGGACCCACCATCATCGTTGATACAGCCGCGCCCCTGACCGGTAGCCATGGCAGGAGCAACCCTATTGCCGACGCTTTCAAGCCGCCTAAAATCTAATGTTTTAGGAGTGATATGATGGCAAATACCATTGAATTGGCAACCAAATTTCTGCCCTATACCGACGAACAATTCAGCACCGAATCCAAGAAATCCCTGCTGACCAACCAGGACTTTTCCTGGAGCGGTGCCCATTCTGTGAAGGTCTACAAGATCACCACCTCCCAGATGAACGACTACGGGCGCAGCGGCCCCGCCGAGGGGAACTGGAGCCGATACGGTGCGGTGGAGGGCCTGAGCGCCACCACCCAGGAGATGATCCTGCGGCGAGACAGGAGCTTCACCTTCGCTATTGATGCCCTGGACGAGGACGAGACCGCCCAGCAGTTGGCGGCGGCGTCCGCGCTGGCCCGACAGAACCGGGAAGTGGTGATCCCCGAGGTAGACACCTACGTCTACGGCGTCATGTGCGCAAACGCTGGGCACACACCTGCCGCCAAAGCCCTGACCCCCGAGAACATCTACACCGAAATCCTCACCGCCTCCCAGGCCTTGGATGATGCCGAGGCTCCGGAGACGGGCCGTGTGCTGGTAGTTACTCCGGCCGTCTATGCCCTGATGAAGAAGTGCAAGGACATCGTCATGGAAACCGATATTGGCAATGATCTGCGTTTGCGTGGTGTAATTGCCATTCTGGACGGCATGAACGTGCAGAAGATCCCCGCCAACCGTCTACCCGCTGATTTTGGGTTTATGGTAGCCCACCCCTGCGCCACTGTGGCCCCTGTGAAGCTGGAGACATTCAACATTCACCAAAACCCGCCCGGTATTTCCGGGGCGCTGGTGGAGGGCCGTATTTGCTATGACGCTTTTGTCCTGGAAAACAAGGTCAAGGCGATTTACTACCAGGCCCAGCCCGCCGAGGGCTGACCCAATGGGGCGCGTGGGCAATCGTCCATGCGCCCCGCCTTATCAATAATTACCGATTTTTACCGAAAAAAGGAGGGCTACAATGACGCCCAAAAAGCAAAAGGCACTGGTGGCCCTGTTGACTTCCCCCACCAGAGAAAAGGCCGCTGCTATGGCTGGAATTACCTCCAAGACGCTACGGGGTTATTTGGCGGATCCGGAATTTCAGATAGAGTATAAGCGGGCTTTTGCGGGGCTGGTGGAGGAGGCCACCCGGCAGGCCCAGCAGGCCATAGCGCCCGCCCTGTCCACCCTGCGAGAGATCGTGGAGGACACGGATGAGAATGCCCAGGCCCGGATCAGCGCGGCCCGGAGCGTCCTTGAATACAGTATGAAGCTGACCGAAACAACAGACATTTTGAGCCGTCTGGATGAGCTGGAGGCGGCGATGGGAGGCGAACATGGATAAATCAATCTTGAAGCGGCTGGTGGCGTTGGAGAACCGCCCAGAGGGCCAGATACCCCGGCTATGCGTTGAGTATGAGGACGGCCACACAGAAACAGCTTATGGCTTTTCCATCCTTGCCTGTCAAGAAGGTGTGCGTCGTGTTCCCTATGACGGCAAACACCAGCCCAGCGTAGACACCGCCGCCCTCTATGCGGCATTGTGCGGCAATGAAGTGGAGGTTGTGCCCTATGCCCAGCATTGATACCCGCATAGCGGCCCTGTCCGCTGCCCTCCAGCGGCGGCAGATGGAACAGGCCGCGCCGGTTGACCCTCTGAGTGCGTCCCTGTGGGCGCTGGGGGCGGAGTTGGCCGCGCTGGATGAAGCCGGGCTTGCCGCTGAAGCTGAGGCGTTGGGAATTACCCCGGATGATGTGCGGGATATGGCGCGTATCTATTCCAAGTAAGGAAAGGGGAACAAAGGGCCATGACGCTGACAGAAAAAGCTATGAAGTACGCCCAGGGCCACCTCCAGGCCGTGCGCGTCTGTTGGGTTGACCGGCAGCCCACGGAATGCGGGGCCGTGGAGGCTGTGAAGCTGTGTTCTGACTATCGTGTGTCTGGCCGCATTGTGGGCGTTGTAGCCCAGGATAAAAGGCTGGAGGATATGCTGAATCTTCTGCTGGACGGCGAATAACGACCAAACAACGACCAACCTAGCTGGAATTGAGGGCAAGAAAAATCCGCTATCCCCTGCCGCACAAGGGATAGCGGATTTATTACAGATGGTGGACGATACAGGACTTGAACCTGTGACCTCCCGCACGTCAAGCGGATGCTCTACCAGCTGAGCTAATCGTCCGAACAGCAAAAATTATTATACTCAAGAGTGGAGGGATTGTCAAGGGCGTATTTCAAAAAAATTCGAATTTTCGAAAAAAATCTGCGGCGGAGGAGAAAATAAAAAATTCAGGTGAAATGTTCCAGGGAGTGTGGTATAATGTAACAGCATCGATCCCATTCTTTCACAGGAGGAATGTTCCATGGTAAAACTTGATCTCTCCAAGCTGAGCGGATTTCTGCCCGAGGATTACCTGACCTCCCGTCAGGAGCGGCTGGCCAAGGCGGCAGACATGCTGGCCTCCCACACCGGCCCCGGCGGCGATTTCACCGGCTGGGTCTGCCTCCCTAGGGACTACGACAAGGAGGAGTTTGCCCGCATCCAGGCGGCGGCCAGGAAGATCCAGAAGCAGTCCCAGGTGCTGGTGGTCATCGGCATCGGCGGCTCCTACCTGGGAGCGCGGGCGGTCATCGAGCTGCTGCTGTCCAACAACTACAACCTGAAGAAGAAGGACACCCCCGACATCTTCTTCGCCGGCAACGGCCTGTCCACCGACGCCCTGCTGGAGCTCATCGACCTCATCGGTGACCGGGACTTCTCAGTCAACGTCATCTCCAAGTCGGGCACCACCACTGAGCCCGCCGTCTCCTTCCGCATCTTTAAGGAGCTGCTGGAGAAGAAGTACGGCAAGGAGGGGGCCAAGGAGCGCATCTACGCCACCACTGACAAGGCCCGGGGCGCTCTGAAGGGCCTGGCCGACACGGAGGGTTACGAGGAGTTCGTGGTGCCTGACGATGTGGGCGGCCGGTTCTCCGTCCTCACCGCCGTGGGCCTGCTGCCCATCGCCGTGTCCGGCATTGACATTGACGCCCTGATGGCCGGCGCCCGCCAGGCCATGGAGGAGCTGGGCCAGGGCGGCCTGGACAACCCCGCCTGGCAGTACGCCGCCGCACGCCACGGCCTGTATCAGAAGGGCAAGGCCATCGAGGTCCTGGCCGGCTACGAGCCCCGGTTCCGCTTCTTTGCCGAGTGGTGGAAGCAGCTCTACGGCGAGAGCGAGGGCAAGGACGGCAAGGGCCTGTTCCCCGCCAGCGTGGAGTTTACCGCCGACCTCCACTCCATGGGCCAGTATATCCAGGACGGCGAGCGGGTCATGTTCGAGACGGTGGTCTCCTTCGC
The DNA here is from genome assembly GCA_910584605.1 of uncultured Oscillospiraceae bacterium. Lineage (GTDB taxonomy): Bacteria > Bacillota > Clostridia > Oscillospirales > Oscillospiraceae > Lawsonibacter. The sequence continues at coordinate 6,529 of CAJUAW010000041.1, read as the reverse complement.
TCCCGCCGGCGAGTACAAGATCCCCAACGACCCCGCCAACGTGGACGGCCTGAACTTCCTGTCCGGCCAGCCCCTGTCCTTCGTGGCCGAGCAGGCCATGCGGGGGACCATCCTGGCCCACGTGGACGGCGGCGTGCCCAACGTCCTGCTGGAGCTGCCCCAGATCAGCGAGAAGAGCGTGGGCTACCTGATCTACTTCTTCGAGTACGTTTGCGGCCTGTCCGGCCACCTGCTGGAGGTCAACCCCTTCAACCAGCCCGGCGTGGAGGCTTATAAGAAGAACATGTTCGCCCTGCTGGGCAAGCCCGGCTACGAGGACCTGCGGGCCGAACTGCTGGCCAAGCTGTAAATTCCATCCAAACAAGCGAACGGAGGCCAAACGGCCTCCGTTCTTCCTATTTTCTGAAAATATCGCTTGCGTAATTTCCCAAGATGCGCTACAATGGAAACACGAGGCAAATAAAGGCAAGGCGTGGGGGACTCGACCTCCCCCACACCCCTATGCAGGAGCATACCCTCCTACACAACAGCTTTGCTGCGCCAACCCTCATTATACTGGATTTGCGACTTGTTTACAAGTCCGGTTTGAGGGTTTGTGTCTGGATAGATGCGGTGTGGGATCCTTGATCCTGCGCCGCTTTTGTTTGTCTCGGCGGAAATACCTTGGGTGGGGTCCTCAATCTCCTCATCGAGGACCCCTTCCGGGGTCGAACCGCTGAGAAAATAATAAAGAGAGGAAGAATTACATGAAAAAGAAGATCCTATCTCTGGCACTGTCCCTGGCAATGTGCCTGGGGCTGACTGTCCCCGCCTTCGCGACGGAAACCTACACGGATACCTACGAGGGCGTTACCATTACCGCTCATCCAAACGGTGCAGTCAGCTATACCGGAGCGGGGACGCTCACAGAGGGGCATGCGGACGTTGGCTATCATGCATTTTATATGGCGACTGAGGGAGAAAATGTCAGTACAGTCTCAATCAGTGTCGGACAGGGCATTACCATGACTAACGAATTTAAAGAACTATGGGACGAGATAGCCAACCACGATGGATTTTCTGTCTCGTTCGGCAACTCCACCGCCCCTGTACAACCTGAACAGCCCAAGCAGCCCGCTGGGAACGCCACCGCCTCCCCCACCAACGACAAGCTGGAGGTAAACGGCACGGCGGCCAACCCCACGGTGTACAAAATCGGCGACAGCAATTACTTTAAAATCCGTGACGTGGCCGCCCTGCTCAACAAGAGCGAAAAGCAGTTTGCCGTGGGCTACGACGGCACGAAGAACGCCGTCACCGCCACCACCGGCCAGGGCTATGACAAGCAGACCGGCGACCTGGCAGGGGCCGCCACCGGCGGAAACCAAAGCGCCGACCCCAGCAACGATGCCATCTACGTGGACGGCCAGAAAATTGAGGCTGAGGTCTATAAAATCAACGGCTCTAATTACTTCAAGCTCCGCGACCTGGGCAAGGCTCTGAACTTCTATGTGGGCTGGAGCGCCGAACGCGGAATGTATATCGAAACGGACAAGCCCTACTCCGAGTAGATCTAACCACGGCCGGCGGCGGAAACGTCACCGGCCGTTTTCTGTCCATCAAAAATTCACAATTATTTTAGTTGAAATAAATGCCCGGATATGGTAGAGTATAGATAAACAGAGGGTACACCCCCGATGTCAAAATGATAAGGAGTGATACACATGATTCGCGTTATCATGGGCAAGAAGGGCTCCGGCAAGACCAAGAACGTGATCGAGATGATCAACAATGCTGTCCAGACCGAGCACGGCAATGTGGTCTGCATTGAGAAAGGCAATAAGCTGACCTTCGATATCCATTACCACATCCGCCTGGTGGAAGCCAGCGAGTACGATATCGCCGATTATACCGCCCTGAAGGGCTTTATCAGCGGCATGTACGCCGGGAACTATGATATTACCCACATCTTCATCGACAGCCTCACCAAGATTGTAGGCGGCGAGTGCGGTCACGAGACCGAGCAGTTCCTGGACTGGCTGAACAAGTTTGCCGAGCGGCACAACATCAAGTTCACCATCACCATCAGCGACGACGCGTCCCTGGCTCCTGACGGCGTGAAAAAATATTTCTGAGCCGTAATCATACACAGCGCCCTGGCTTCCGGCCGGGGCGCTGTTTTGCGCTCAGTTCAAGGCAGACCGGAGGGCCATTCCAGCTGGTATAGTCCATTAAAGCGGTCTGATATAGAACAAATTTTCGATTCGACTGGTTGACATTTGCTCCGGGAAAGAGTATTCTAAACGCAGCTATAGAACAACAGTTCTATAGCTGCGAAATTCTTATTCCAGGCCAGAGGAGGGGCAGAGATGGACAGCAAAAAACCGGCCTTCCGAACGGGAAAACCGGCTTTCTGGTGGAGGAGGGTGGATTCGAACCACCGAAGCGAAACGCAACAGATTTACAGTCTGCCCCCTTTGGCCACTCGGGAACTCCTCCATATTGAATTGGAGCTGGTGGACGGATTCGAACCCCCGACCTGCTGATTACAAATCAGCTGCTCTACCGACTGAGCTACACCAGCAAATGGCGATTGTCCAACAGCAGACGCTATTATAACAGAGAAACGGAGGTATGTCAAGTAGAAAACCAAAATTTTTTTCAACCGCCTCTGCGGGACATGCAGGCTGAGCGGGCGGCCTGGCTGTGCCCCCTCTGCGGCGGGGAGCAATACCGTTTTGACCGGAGCGGGAGACGGCGGGGCAGAGATCTGTGCGCCCGGTGTTTGGAACGATTACAAGCTGAGGAGGGATCACCATGACATTAGCGGAGCTGTCGCTGGAGTACCGGGCCCACGCCCACGCGCTGGACCTGCGGATCTGCCAGCTGGAATATTTGCTGGAGCATACAGACAATGTGGACAAGCGATGTCAGCTCCAGGACCGGATTCGGATGCTGTCCACCATGCTGCGGGAGGCCAGGGAGCTGGCCGTGCTGATGGAGCGTTACTACGACAGGGGGTATCGCCGCAATGCCAAATACACGATATAGAAAGGGCAAGCTGTACGCCGCCGACATGGCCATGTACAGCCGGCAGATCGCGGCGGACAACAGCCAGGAGATCAGCCGCCTGAAGCGCAACCTGATCCGCTGCCTGCGGGAGGACGTCACCGCCAAGCAGCGGGAAATGATGTTGCTGTACTACGCCGAGGGGAAAAACATGCGGGAGATCGGGGACATGATGGGCATCGACAAGTCCACCGTCTCCCGCACCATCAAGCGGGGGGAGCGGCGGCTCCAGCGGTGCCTGCGCTACGGGGCGGAGGCGTACCTGCGGAGCATGGACGACCTGTGAGTTTCTTGTTGACAAAAGTCAGAATTTTTAAAAGAATATGCTTGCTCTAATTTTACCACTGATTAATATGTATTAAAAAATGCGGAGGAGGTAATATTATGAAAGCAAGAAAGGAAAACATCAAGAAAGGATACGCTTTAAGCAGAAAAGATAGTCTTTCGTACTATATTCGCAAACCGGCAGGGTGTGCAGCTTGTGGAAATCCTGCGTATCCAGAGTGCAAGTATAGTTGCCCATTGTTTGATGATGAAATTATAAACGCAAAACGGCCCCTGGCTAACAAGCCGGGGGCCGTTTTTTATAGTCCTAAAACCTGGGTGGCGATGGCGAAGTAGACCAGCAGGGACAGGGCGTCCACCACGGTGGTGATGAAGGGGGAGGCCATCACCGCCGGGTCGAAGCCCAGCCGCTTGGCCAGCATGGGCAGGGTGCAGCCGATGAGCTTGGCGATGATGATGGTGAAGAAGATGGTCAGCGCCACCACCAGCGCCACGGTAGCGTCCTTCCGGTCCACCACCATCACCTTGCCGAACACCACCGCCCCCAGGGTGACCGCGCACAGCCCGGCCACCCGCAGTTCCTTCCAAATGACCCGCAGCCAGTCGGCAAACTCCACGTCCCCCAGGGACATGGCGCGGATGATGGTTACCGACGCCTGTCCGCCGGAGTTTCCGCCCGTGTCCATGAGCATGGGGATGAAGAGGGTGAGGGCGGCGTTGGCGGCCAGGGCCTCCTCAAAGAAGCCCAGTATGGTGCCGGTGAAGGTGGCGGAGATCATCAGCAGCAGCAGCCAGGGGATACGGTGCTTCCAGGTCTCGAAGACGCCGGTCTGGAAGTAGGGCTTGTCGGTGGGGAGGATGGCGGCCATCTTTTCGATGTCCTCGGTGGCCTCCTCCTCCATAACGTCCATGGCGTCGTCAACAGTGATGATGCCCAGCAGACGGTCGTCCCCGTCCACCACGGGCAGGGCGGTCAGATCGTATTTGGAGAACATCTGGGCCACGTCCTCCTTGTCCTCGTGGGTGGTGATGGACAGGATGTTGGTCTCCATAATGTCGCTGATCTTGGTCTCATAGGTGGACATGAGCAGCCGCTTGACGGTCACCACCCCCTGGAGCACCCGGTTGGTGGTGACATAACAGGTGTACACCGTCTCCTTGTCCAGGCCCACCTTTCGGATGCGGGCGAAGGACTCCTCCACTGTGTTGTTGGGGTGGAGGTAGACAAATTCCGTGGTCATCAGCGACCCGGCGGAGTCTTTTGGGTAGTTGAGCAGCTGGTTGATCTGGCTGCGGGTTGAGGCGTCGGTGTTGTGCAGGATGCGGGACACCAGGTTGGCAGGCATGTCCTCGATCAGGTCCACGGTGTCGTCCATATACAGTTCGTCCAGCACCTCCCGCAGTTCCTTGTCGCTGAGGGCGCTGATCAGCTTCTCCTGGTCCTCCTCCAGGTAGGCGAAGACCTCCGCCGCCACATCCTTGGGCAGCAGGCGGAAGACCAGGATCTCCTGCTCCACGTCCAGCTCGTCCAGGAACTCGGCGATGTCTACCTCGTTCATCTCGTTGAGGATTTCCCGCAGGGCGCGGAATTTCCGTTCCTGGACCAGCTGAAGGAGCAGGTCCAGCTCATAGTTGTCGTGCATAGTGCTCTCCTCCTCTCGTTTTGGGAAACGCGGGGAAAACCGCAAAGCCACAGGCGCCGTACCCGGGGCCGGGCGCGGCGTTCCTGTGGCTGCACATAACAAGGAGAAGGACAGCGTCCCTCCGGCTCAGCTCCGGCGGCGGGACCGGGACCCGGTCAGGGCCAAGTCCGCCGCCCCTCGTTCGTGGCAGCTTTCCGCTTGATGGCGACTTCGGCCTTCCATGCTGGGTCCCACTTCCTTTCGCTGAAAATTTGTGGTTTCTTGATATCCTATGCTATTGTAACACCTTTTGCCCCCGTTTGCAAGTGCGGATGGATGGTCTTTTTTTATCTTGCATCCCGGCGGCGTTTGCGGTAAAATAAGGGCAGGACGTACGTCCTATTGTTTCCTTGTCAGGAAACAATAGGACGTACGTCCTATTGTTTCCTTGTCAGGAAACAATAAGTGCGTTCAATTTATTTAAAGGAGACAGAGATGATGAAAAAGAAAATCCTATCCCTTGTCCTGGCCTTGACCCTCTGCCTGGGGGTGGCTGTTCCCACGTTTGCGGCAGGAACCGAAACGTATACCGTTGATGGTATTACCATTACGATCGATTCAAGCGGGACGATCAGCTATACCGGTTCAGGAACATTAACAGGATACACTGCGGAGGGTGGCATCATGCTACTCCACGAAGCAACAAATGGATACGATGGAATCGATACGGTCACCATCAGTATTGGGTCCGGCATCACCATTGATGACGATATCATTGATGGCATGGACCTGCTAAAATACATGGAAAAGTTTCTTATGAAAAATTATTCTGTAAAGTCCGTCAATATCTATTCTTCCACAATGAATGTTCAGACATTTGGCGGCTTTACTGATGTGAAAGAAAACGACTACTTTGCAGATCCGGTGCTCTGGGCCGTGGATAAGAAGATCACTGCCGGGACCTCCGAGACGACATTCTCTCCCAATGAAAACTGTACTGTGGCACAAATATTGACCTTCCTCTATCGGGCCTACGGTTCCCCCTCCTACCTTTCCCCCTTCACCAACGCGAAGAATCCTTTCTCCGACGTGAAGAGAAGCGACTACTACTACGATGCGGCGCAGTGGGCCTATAAGAAGGGTATCGCCACCGGCAGCACCTTCGACGGGGACAAACCCTGCACCCGCGCTATGGCGGTGACCTATATGTGGAAGGCCGCTGGTAGTCCCAGTGCCGAGGCCGCCAGCTTCACGGATGTCTCTGCCGATGCTGACTACGCTCAGGCCGTGGCTTGGGCGGTAGAGAAGGGCGTGACCGCCGGGACCTCTGACACCACCTTCTCCCCGGACAGCGTCTGTACCCGTGGGCAGATCGTGACCTTCCTCCACCGCGCCCTGGCCAAATAACCAGCAAACGGCCCGCCGGAGCTCCGGCGGGCCGTGTTTTATTCCAAGGTGACTTGGGTGGATGCGGCGACGATGTTGATGTAGCTGGGGCCGATGGCCAGGGGGACGGGCTGGCCCGAGGCGTTGAGAAAGGAGTAGTTGTCCGTCCGGCTGTCCCGCTTCCAGGT
>CAJUAW010000040.1 GCA_910584605.1 uncultured Oscillospiraceae bacterium | reverse complement strand
AAAACTACAAAATTTCTTCGGCGTTTTCTTACAATTTCAAATCGGCGTTGACACCTCCGATCTGATCACCATGATAATCTCTCTTGTCATCCTGGTGTTCTATGTGGTAAAATACTTCTCACAGGGGTGAGGGCATGGACGACCAGTTGGTCCTGAAAAATCGGTTAAAGGTGGCCCGGGCGGAGCGATCCCTGTCCCAGGGGGAGCTGGCCAAACTGGTGGGCGTCTCCCGCCAGACCATCAGTTCCATCGAGACGGGGCAGTTCAATCCCACCGCCAAGCTGGCTCTGGTGCTGTGTGTCGCCCTGGACAAGAAATTCGAGGAGTTGTTCTATTTCGACTGAGAGGGGGCCTGTTAATGGAGGTGTTCGCCATAGGGTTATTCGCCGTGGCAGTAATTGGCATTCCCATCGCCATCCTGCTGCTTAACAACTACGGTTCCAAGCGGGGATGCGGCCGGGGGTGCGCCACCTGCGGCAACCGGGAGATCTGTTATCGGAAGAGGAAAAAGAGGTCACAGGACAAATAATTGTCCTGTGACCTTTTTGCTTATTTAAACTTCTGGCTCTCCGCCACCGCCAGCTGATCACAGCGGTTGTTGAACTCGTTTTCCGCGTGGCCCTTCACCCAATGTAGGTTGACGGTGTGCTTCTCGCACAGGTCCAGCAGCCGGCCCCACAGGTCGGGGTTGAGGGCGGGCTTTTTATCCGACTTCACCCAGCCCCGGGCCCGCCAGCCCTTGGCCCAGCCCTTGCCCAGACCGTCGATGACGTACTTGCTGTCGGAGTACAGCTCCACCGCACAGGGTTCCTTCAGGGCCTCCAGGGCGGCGATTACTCCGGTGAGCTCCATGCGGTTGTTGGTGGTCTGGGCCTCGCCCCCGGACAGCTCTTTCCTGTGGCCGTTGTACATCAGGATGGCCCCCCAGCCCCCGGGGCCGGGGTTGCCGGAGCAGGCCCCGTCGGTGTAAATGGTAACTGTCTTCATAGTTAATTCCTTTACAGTTGATTTCTTTTCTCTTTCATCTCCAAGGGTACATGATATCCGCGAAAAAGTCAAATGTCTTTTTGCTGCATCCCATCCCTCTGCCGTAATAATACAGAGCGCAGAAGACTGCAGCTGCGGCAAATAACGGATAGCCAAAGTACACAATGACAGCTGTGAGTAAAATCTCCACAATTTTAAACTGTGTCATAATACCGCCCATCAAGAGGTATTATAGCATAATTTGTTTGTGTTCAAAGATTAAGCGCGGTCGAAATCCCAACCGCGCTTTTTATTTCCCCAGGCTGTCCAGCTGCTCCAGCCGCCGCTTAGCGCCCGGAACGTTGGAGGGGATATGCTCTTCCTCACTCTGCTTGCTGATCTTACGGGGCGGATTCCATCAGCAGCATATTCATTGGAATTACTCCTTCGGCTGCTCCTCACCAGCTTCCGCGGCTTCTTCCCGTTCGGCCAGGGCCAGGGAGATCACCTTGTCGCCGTCCTCCTTGAAGCGCATGACGATGACCCCCTGGGTGGCCCGGCCGCACTGCTTGATGGTGTCCACATGGGTGCGGATCAGGATGCCCGACTGGGTGACCAGCAGCAGGTCCTCGGAGCCGTCCACCACCTTGACCCCCACGATGGGACCAGTCTTCTCGGTGACCATATAGTTCTTGATGCCCATGCCGCCCCGGTTGGTGATGCGGTACTCCTCCACGGGGGTGCGCTTGCCAAAGCCCTTTTCGGTGATGGACAGCACTGTTTTCCCCTCCGCGGCCCGGGCGGCGCCCACCACGTAGTCGCCCTCCCGCAGGCGGATGCCCCGGACGCCCACCGCGTCCCGGCCCATGGGCCGCACGTCGTTCTCATCGAAGCAGACTGCCATGCCGTCGTGGGTGGCGATGAGGATCCGCATGGTCCCGTCGGTCTCCCGGACGGACACCAGCTCGTCTCCCTCGTCCAGGCGCAGGGCGCGGATGCCGTTGTTGCGCAGGTTCTTCAGGGCCTGCACCGGCAGGCGTTTCACGGTGCCCTGGCGGGTGACCATGAACAGGAACAGCTCCTTGCCGCTGGTCTCCCGGAAGTGGAGCATGGTCTGGATACGCTCTCCCTGCTCCACCTGGAGGATGTTGACAATGTTGGTGCCCTTGGCGGTCTTGCCGCTCTCAGGAATCTGGTAGCCCTTCTTCCGGTAGACCTTGCCGGTGTCGGTGAAGAAGAGGATATAGTCGTGGGTGGAGGCGGTGAACACGTCCACCACATAGTCCTCCTCCCGGGTGGTGATGCCCTTCTTGCCCATGCCGCCCTTGGACTGGGCGGCGTACTCGCTCACCGGGGTGCGCTTGATATAACCCGCCTGGGTGAGGGTGAAGACGCACTGCTCCTCCGCGATCAGGTCCTCGATGTCGATCTCGTCCTCCACGTCCTGGATCTCGGTGACCCGGTCGTCGCCATATTTGTCCCGGATGGCGATGAGCTCCTCCTTCAGCACCCCCCGAAGCATCTCCTTGCTGGCCAGCAGCTGGTTGAAGTAGGCGATCTTCTTCTCCAACTCCTCATACTCCGCCTCCAGCTTTTCCCGGTTCAGCCCCTGGAGGGAGATCAGCCGCATGTCGCAGATGGCCTGGGCCTGGGGTTCGTCCAGCTGGAAGCGCTCCATCAGCCGCTCCTTGCCGTTGCTGTAGCTGGTGCGGAGGATGTGGATGACCTCGTCGATGTTGTCCTGGGCGATGAGCAGGCCCTCCAAAATGTGGGCCCGTTCCTGGGCCTTTTTCAGGTCGTATCTGGTGCGGCGGATGATAACCTGCTCCTGGAAGGCGATATACTCGTCCAGCACACCGCGCAGGGACAGCACCCGGGGCTGGAGCTTGCCGTTGACCTCCACCAGAGCCAGCATGGTGACGGAAAAATTGGTCTGCATGGCCGTCTGCTTGAAGAGCTTGTTCAGCACCACCTGGGCGTTGGCGTCCTTTTTCAGCTCAATGACGATGCGCATGCCGTTGCGGTCCGTCTCGTCCCGCAGGTCGGAGATGCCCTCCAGCCGCTTGTCCTTCACCTGGTCAGCGATGTTTTTGATCATCTGCCTCTTGTTAACCTGGTAGGGAAGCTCGTTGACAATGATGCGGATACGGTCCTTTCCAAACTCCTCGAACTCCGTTCGGGCCCGCAGGACCATCTTGCCCCGGCCGGTGGCGTAGGCCGCCCGGATGCCCGACCGGCCCATAATGATGCCCCGGGTGGGGAAGTCCGGGCCCTTGATGTGCTCCATCAGGTCGGACAGATCGGCCTCCGGATTGTCCAGCACGCAGACGGTGGCGTTGATGACCTCCTTCAGATTGTGGGGCGGGATGTTGGTGGCCATGCCCACGGCGATGCCGCTGGAGCCGTTGACCAGCAGGTTGGGGAACCGGGAGGGGAGCACTCGGGGCTCCTGCCGGCTCTCGTCAAAGTTGGGGTCCCAGTCCACGGTGTCCTTGTCGATGTCCCGCAGCATTTCGTTGGACAGCTTGGACATGCGGGCCTCGGTATAACGGTAGGCCGCCGGGGGATCGCCGTCCACCGAGCCAAAGTTGCCGTGGCCGTCCACCAGCATGTAGCGCATGGAGAAGCTCTGGGCCAGACGGACCATGGCATCGTAAACGCTGGAGTCGCCATGGGGGTGATATTTACCCAAAACGTCACCCACGCAGGTGGCCGACTTTTTGAAGGGCTTATCGCTGGTCAATCCGCTTTCGTACATGGTATACAAAATGCGGCGGTGGACCGGCTTCAGGCCGTCCCGCACGTCGGGCAGGGCCCGGCCCACGATGACCGACATGGCGTATTCAATATAGCTCTTTTCCATCTCCCCGACCAGCTCGGATTCGGTGATCGCCTGGTTGGGGAACGCGATATCCTCCGGTTTATAATCTCGGTTGTGTGCCATATTTTACCTCATTTCCTCCCGTTACCAGGTCAGCTTCAGCCAGTCCATCCCTGGGTAGGACTCTCCTGTATGGATATACCACTCCACACACTTCGCCGCCAGCTCCCGGTCCCTCATGGTGGTTTTCATGGGGATCTCAGACTGTCCGTCGCTGCATTCTATGGGAGATTCTTCGTCGGAATCCAGATACTCTGGGTCGAAGCAGGACCAGGCCGTGTGCTCCTCATCGTTGGCAATCTGCAAAAAGATCCGCCCGCCGCCTTCGGCGCTCTCCAACTGAAGGAACCCCTCCTCAATCTCCCCATCCTCGTTGGGGGTAAGATACAGGCTCTGGTAAGTCCCATTTCGGACCTTTTCCACCAAATCCTGCACACCAGCTTCGGAAAGGTCCTTGATCTCTGTATCCTCACTGCTGTTGAACTCCTGATTTGCGTAATGGACCCAAATACCCTCCGGCATTGCCGGGACCGGACCTTTTTTGATGATCTCTTCCATGGCAAAATCTCCTTAAAAGTCCAGATTGTCCACATACTGGGCATTTTTTACGATCCAGTCCTTCCGGGGCTCCACCTCCTCGCCCATGAGGACGGTGAAGATCTGATCGGCGGCTACAGCATCGTCCAGGGTGATGCGGCGCAGGGTACGGCGCTCCGGGTCCATGGTGGTCTCCCACAGCTCGTGGGGGTCCATCTCGCCCAGGCCCTTAAAGCGGTTGATCTCCACCTTCACATTGGAGTTGTCTCCCCGCATCTCGGCAGAGATGGCGTCCCGCTCCGGGTCGGAGTAAGCCACCCGCTGCTGTTTGCCCCGGGTCAGCTTATACAGCGGCGGCACGGCGGAGTAGACATAGCCCCGTTCAATGAGCGGACGCATATACCGGAAGAAAAAGGTGAGCAGCAGGGTGCGGATGTGGGCGCCGTCCACGTCGGCATCGGCCATGATGATGATCTTATGATAGCGCAGCTTGTCAATGTTGAACTCCTCACCGATGCCCGCGCCCAGGCCCAGCACCAGAGGATAGAGCTTGTCGTTGCCGTAGATTTTGTCCGCTCGGGCCTTTTCCACGTTGAGCATTTTGCCCCACATGGCCAGAATGGCCTGGAACCGGCTGTCCCGCCCCTGGATGGCGGAGCCGGCAGCGGAATCGCCCTCGACGATATACAGCTCGCACAGGGCGGGGTCCCGCTCGTTGCAGTCCTGGAGTTTGTCTGGCATCTGGCCCGATTCCAGCACCGTCTTGCGGCGGACGGACTCTCGGGCTTTCCGGGCGGCCTCCCTGGCCCGGCTGGCCATGAGGGCTTTTTCCAAAATGGCCTTGCCCACGCCGGGATTTTCCTCCAGGAAAATTTCCAGCTTCTCGCTGACCACGTTGTTTACCAAGGTGCGCATTTCGCTGTTGCCCAGCTTGGCCTTGGTCTGGCCCTCAAACTGGGCCTCGGTGAGCTTGACGGAAATAACCACCGTCAGGCCCTCCCGGCAGTCGTCGCCGGAGACCTTTTCCTCCTCCTTGAGCACCTTGATCCTTTTGCCGTAGGCGTTAAGCACGTTGGTCAGCGCCCGCTTGAAGCCCTCCTCGTGCATGCCGCCCTCGGCGGTGTGCACATTGTTGGCAAAGGACACCATAATCTCGTTATAGCCGTCGTTGTACTGCATGGCGATCTCAGCCATGGAGTCCTCACGGGCGCCGGACATATAGATCACATCGGGATGGAGAGGTTCCTTGTTCTGATTGATGAAGGCAACAAATTCCTTGATGCCGCCCTCGTAGCACATGTCGTCCTCCTGCTCCATACCGGGGCGGAGGTCTACCGTCTGAATGCGCAGGCCGGCATTGAGGAAGGCCTCCTCCCGCATGCGGGTGTGGAGGGTGTCGTAGCTGTATTCCAGCGTATCGAACATTTCCGGGTCAGGTTTGAAGGTGACCGTAGTGCCGGTATGGTCGGTTTTGCCCACCACCTTCATCTCCTGGGTGATCTTGCCCCGGGAAAACTTCATCTCATAAATTTCCCCGTTCTTATGGACCTGGACCTCCAGCCACTCGGACAGGGCGTTGACCACGGACGCGCCCACGCCATGCAGTCCGCCGGACACCTTGTACCCGCCGCCGCCGAACTTGCCGCCGGCGTGAAGGATGGTGAAGACCACCTCCAGGGCTGGTTTTCCCGTCTGGGGCTGGATGTCCACGGGGATGCCCCGGCCGTTGTCGGTGACGGTGATGGTGTTGCCCGGATTGATGGTCACGGTGATATCGGTGCAGTGGCCGGCCAGGGCCTCGTCGATGGAGTTGTCCACGATCTCATACACCAGGTGGTGCAGGCCGGACTCCGAGGTGGAGCCGATATACATGCCCGGGCGCTTGCGCACCGCCTCCAGGCCCTCCAGAACCTGGATCTCCGACCCGCCGTACTCATGGTTGGTCTGGGTGGTGCTCAGTTCGTTCCGCTGGTTCAATTCTTCAGACATAGTTTACCTCCGCGATGTGTTCTCCTGATCTCTTCTCCGCAAGCAGTTATTCGTTCAGATCGTCGTCCGGGTCATAGGAGCCGTCATCTTCGCCGCCGCCCACCAGCTCGGTCGCTCGCATGCGGTGCTTGTCCTTGGCCTCCTCCACATGCTTGTGGATCAGCTCCTTCACCTCCCGGGGGCGCTTTACATGTTTCAGGTCCAGGTGGGGGATACTCTTGTCCGAGGACACCACAGACACTGTCCCCACCCCGAATATGCGCTGGCCCAGGGACATGGTCAGCTGAAGGTCCCGCACCCGGTACAGCAGGACTTCGTCGGATTTCAGATTGAAAAAGCCCGTCTCGCAGAACAGCCGGTCCTCACTGAGGCGGTACCGGGTGAAGGAAAGGGGCAGCCCCAGGCGGCGCTTGCGGTCCTTCCACAGATATTCGATGGATTCCATATTGCAACCTCCTTGTTCCTAAAGCCTCCCTTCGCAAAGGAAGGTGGTATTTGCTACGCTTTTCGTCGCTTGTTTCTACTCTAAGCCGCCCCGTTCCGCCCTGCTTGCCAGGGTGGCGGAGGAGAGGGGGGACATATAGACCACCGGCTCTCCCCACCGGCTGTCCGCCAGGATGAAGGACCGGGGGAGGTCGCCGGTAAGCCAGATGGTCCGGCCTTCCGCCTCCGCACGCTCCAGAAATTCTCGCGTCTTATAGGCCCAGCTGGCGTTATCCAGGTCGAAGACGCCCAAAATATCCCGGTCGGGGAGCATAAAGGACTGGCCTAAATGCAGGTACATTTTTCTACACCAGCTTTCCTTCCCGGATATGAAAGGCTTTTCCGCCCTCCAGGCCCTCCAGCTTCTCCTCCTCGCAGCAGGTGATGAATACCTGTCCCCCCCGAATACGGTTGAGGACGAAGGACTGCCGCTTGGCGTCCAGCTCGGAGAGCACGTCGTCCAGCAGGAGGACGGGCCATTCGCCGGTCTCCTCCTGGCAAATCTCCCGCTGGGCCAGCTTCAGGGAGAGGGCCGCCGTACGGGTCTGGCCCTGGGAGGCATAAGTTTTTGCGGACTGTCCCCCGACGACAACCGCCAGATCATCCTTGTGGGGCCCGGAGAGGCACTGTCTGGAATCGATCTCCGCCTGACGGTGGCTCTCCTGATGGTCCAGCAGCTGGGGAAGCAGGTCCTTGGGCGGACGCTGGGGATCGGTGATCGTGGACACTGTCTCATAGCCCAGCTCCAACCCCTCCCGGCCCCCGGAGAAGTCGGCATGGATGGCGGGTGCGTGCTCCCGTAGCCGCTTGATAAAGTGGGCCCGGTAGTGGATCACAATGGCCCCGGTCTGAGCCATGCGGAGATTGAAGTCGTCCAGGGTCTGGAGCATGGAGGGGTTGTCCGGCCAGTCCCGGAGGATGCGGGTCTTGTGGTCATAGAGCCGGTTGTACTCCCCCAGGGCCTGGGCGTACCGGGGCCGCAGCTGGCAGATGGCCCCGTCCAGGAATTTCCGCCGCTCCGCCGCCCCTGCCTTGATCAGGGACAGGTCCTCCGGGCAGAACAACACTGTGTTCAGGATCCCGGCCAGCTCCCCGGCGGTCTTCAGCTTGACTCCGTTGGAGTACAGCTGCCGCCCCCGGCCCCGGAACAGCTTGGCTTCCAGGGAAAAATCCCGGTCCCGGCTGAACACCTCTCCCTTGATGAAGGCGGAATCCACGTCCAGCATAATCATCTCCCGGTCGTACCGGGCCCGGTGGGACCGGGCGGCGGACAGATAGGCCACCGCCTCCAGCAGGTTGGTCTTGCCCTGGGCGTTGTCGCCGTAGATCAGGTTCACCCGGGGGTCGAACTCCGCCTCCAGATGGGGGTAGTTGCGGAAAAAGTCCAGCTCCAGCCTTTTTACAAGCATGTGACCACAAGCTCCGTCTCGCCGTCGATCACCGCTCTGTCCCCAGGACGCAGCTTCTTCCCCCGCATGGCGCAGGGCTCCCCGTTAACCGATACCCGGCCCTCCTGGATGATAAGCTTGGCGTCTCCGCCCGTCTCCACCGCCCCGGCAAACTTCAGCAGGTCCTGAAGTTTGATATATTCGGTGTGTATCTTGATCTCATGTGATTCCATATAGTAATAATTACCTTCCTTAGTACAAAGACAAATCGCACATAAACTTCCAATAGGTCATTCTCTTTCTCAGTGCAGCCGGGTCCAATGCCATGAGGCAGCTGCGGAACGAACGGTAAAGCCGCTTGTCATTTCTGAAAATGTAGTCCAATTCTGTTTTCTCGGGGTTTCGTTTCAGATAATTGGTCACCTTTGCCGCAAACTCCAGGTAAAACGCCTGCCAGTAGGCCATAGACAGCAGATACTGTTCCAGGCTACTGTTTACAAACGTAAGCATATCCTCATCCGAGTAGTGCATCCATCTCCAGACGCTTCCGGTTTTCAGTTCCACAATCACCGGCACCAATTCCTCCAGCTTGTTCCACTTGTCGGTTTGGTCCGGCTTGCCAAAGTTGGTCGTGGTGCAGGTGCGGCTCAAACCGCGGGACTCCCCAATCACCAGATACTGTTTCCGTTTGACTGTTTCAATCCTCAAACAGCTGACCCAGAATATGACTCCTGCATAAACGTCCTTTTTGTACTCTGTTTCCTCTTCCGGACTGCGGAAGTCTAAAAATTGGTCCGGCAGGCCCACCTCCATGAGAAAATTCTTGATATTCTGGGGAATCTCCAGGTCTTTCAGCTGATATTCCTCATACCGGCCCAGCTTCGGGTCCTTCAAAAATTCCGGGTCGGGTTCCAATTCCACTTCCGCCTCCCGGACCTGCTGGTAAAGTTGAAGCAGGGAGGGATACTTCATCCAGTTGGGAGTCTGTTTTTGCTGTTCCACGTGAAACCTCCGTCAGCTGGCCTTCAGCCGCACGGGCAGAACCATATAGACAAAGTTTTCCTCTCCCTCGGCGGGCAGGATGACGCAGGGGGCCACTCCGGAGGTAAATTCCATACGCAGCCTGCCGGCGGGGGCGGCCTTCAGGGCGTCCATCAGGTACTTGTTGTTGAAGCCGATCTCCAGCCCGCCGCCGTCTCCGCCGGTGGGGCACCGGTCGGCGGCCTCTCCAATGGCGGTTTTGGTGGTGATGTCCACCGCTCCGTCCCCGAACATGCAGCGCAGGGGGGACTTCAGCTTCTCACTGATGATCAGGGACACGCGGTCGATGGAGGACAGCAGGGTGCGGGCGTCCACCTCGATTTTGATGGGGTTGTTCCGGGGGATGGCGTTGCGGTAGGCCAAAAAGTCCCCCTCCAGCCGGCGGCAGACCAGTACGGTGTCGCCCGTCTGGAACAGGATATGCCGCTCTCCCTGGATGATGGTGACTGCGTCCTCCCCGGAGCAGATCTTTTCCACCTCGCTGAGGGCGGATCCGGGGACGACAAAGGAGAAGGTGTCCGCACCCTTTTTCTCCTCCAGCTCCTCGTGGCGCAGGGCCAGGCGGTAGCCGTCCACGGATACAATGGTCAGCCCGTTCCCTTCCACCTCAAAGAGGGAACCGGTATGGACCGGACGGCTCTCGTTGTCGCTGACGGCAAACAGCGTCTGGCTGATCATGGACCGCAGGACGGGCTGGGCAACAGTCAGTGCGTTCTGCTGGTCCACCGAGGGCAGCTCGGGGAACTCCTCCGGGTCGGTGCCCAGGATGTCGTACTTGGCCAGGCCGCATGTGATATTGACGGTGTAGTTCTGGGAGGTAACGACCACCACGTCGTCCGGCATTTTGCGAATGATCTCGCCAAACAGCCGGGCGGACAGCACCAGGGAGCCGGGCTCCGTAACCTCTGCGGGAACGCTGGCCTGGATGCCGGTCTCCAGGTTGTAGCCGGTGAGGCGCAGGGTCTCGCCGGCTTCGATCAGGATGCCCTCCATGGCGGGGATGGAGCTCTTGGCAGCCACCGCGCGGGAGGTGGTAGATATGGCGCTGGACAGAAGTGCCTTTTCACAGGAGAATTTCATAAACGGTCCCTCCGATTTCGTTTTCTCTCTTCCGGAATAGAAGGAGAGGATTTATAGTTCGTAATAGTAGACAGCAGGCGAAAAATTTGTGGAAAGAGTCCCGAATGCCTTGAGGCTGTAAGGAAAGCGCCTCAACAGGGGGTGTGGAGAACGGGGAGGGGTTTTCCACAGGTCCGCTGTTTTTCCACTGTTCTCCACTCACATTCCACAAAGAACGGTGGAAAACCGGGGCGGCTCTACTCGTACCGGCTGTTGATGTTGGTGGTGATATCCTTGATGATCTCCGCCTTTTCCGGGTCGTTTTTGACCAGGTCCTCAATGCGGTTGATGGCGTTGAGGGCGGTGCTGTGGTCCCGGTTGCCGAACTCTTTGCCGATCTCCTTCAGGGAGAGGTTGGTCATGCGGCGGATCTGGTACATGGCGATCTGCCGCGCAAGGGAGATGTCCTTGGAGCGGCTCTGGCCCCGAAGGATGGAGGGCTCCAGGTTGTAGAACTTGCAGACCTCCTCGATGATCACATCGGCGGTGGGGAGGATGTCGGATTTCTCCTTAAAAATATCCTTTACCGCTCGGATGACGGTGTTTTTATCCACCGCGTCCCCGTTCAGGTCCTGGTAGGCCATAATCTTGTTGACGGTTCCCTCAATCTGCCGCACATTGGCGGTGATGTTCTCAGCGATGAGCTGGATGATGTAGTCGGGCAGCTCCATCCCCATGCGGATGGCCTTGTTTTTGATGATGGCCGTTCTGGTCTCGTAGTCCGGAGGGACGATATCCGCCAGGAGTCCCCATTCAAAGCGGGTTTTCAGCCGGTCTTCCAGCCGAAGCATCTCCTTGGGCGGCCGGTCGGAGGTGAAAACGATCTGCTTTTTCAGCTCGTACAGGGTATTGAAGGTGTGGAACATCTCCTCCTGGGTGGAGTCCCGTCCGGCGATGAACTGCACGTCGTCCATAAGGAAGACGTCCGCTCCCCGGTATTTTTCCCGAAACTCCTGGTTCCGGCCCTCCCGGATGGCGGCGATCAGCTCGTTGGTGAAGGAGTCCCCCTTGATGTAGATGATCCGGTAGTCCGGGTGCTCGGTGTGGATGGTGTGGGCGATGGCGTAGAGCAGATGGGTCTTACCCAGGCCGGACTCGCCGTAGATGAACAGGGGGTTATAGCTCAGCCCCGGATTTTCCGCCACCTTCCGGGCAGCGGCGTGGGCGAATTTGTTGGAGGAGCCCACCACGAACCGGTCAAAGGTGTACTCCTCCGTTCCGGGGAGGAAGCCGCCCGTTCTGGGCTTCTCCAGCTTGTTCCGTTCCCCCTCGCTGAGCACCGTGACCTGAAAGTCGGCGGAAAACAGCTCATGGAGGGCGTTCTGGATGGGGGGAAGATAGCGGGCGGTGATGATCTCCTGCTTGAATTTGGTGGGACTGTATAAGACCAGACGGCTCTCCTCCAGAGCCAGGGCCTCGGCGTCGTCGAACCAGGTGTTCAGCGTGGTGGCGGTCATCTCCGCCGACATGAGGGTCTTAACTTTTTCCCAAACTTCCGCGGCGGGATTCATGGCGCTCCTCCTTTTTATTCATTCAAAGCGCCCTCCCCGCTCTGGGCGGAGAAGGCACGAAATCACGTGATTTTCCACACCCTACATTATACCAAAAAACAGACGGGACAGCAAGGTTTTTCCACATTTTTTATTTTAAATGTATGGCCTGAATGGGGCTGGCCTTGTGTGCGAAGAGGAGGGGAACTACAAAATGTGGGAGCTTTGAGGCGGGACCCAGCCATAAAATCATAAAAACTGAAAATCATGGTTGACAGAATCGGTTTTCATCCGCTATAATGTTGGACGTATCTTTCTGCAGAGGCGCTGTCCGCCCTCTGCTGCGCCGTTCGGTCAGGACGGCTGTGAACGCAGACCGCAGTCCCAGCGGGACTGTTGTTGGGCCGGGAGAGCCGGCTTAAAATCTAAACTGAGGAGGTGTCCCCCATGCTTCGTACCTATCAGCCCAAAAAGCGTCAGCGCTCCAAGGAGCACGGCTTCCGCAAGCGTATGGCCACCCGCAATGGCCGCAAGGTGCTGGCCCGCCGCCGCGCCAAGGGCCGCGCCCGTCTGACCCACTGAGGAAGGTGAGGCGGCCAGGCCGCCCCTTTCCCAGTCGTAAAGCGGATCAGACCTGGAACGGGGACGTACAGTTTAGATAGCGCACAAACCAGGGGCGTGGGAGCAATTCCTCCGCCCTATCTGTGCATACGGAGGAAATCATGGAGCATACCATCCCCTTAAAACAAAATCATGAGTTTCGCCGGCTGTACCACAAGGGCAAAAGCGCTGTCTCCCCCTACTTTGTCATCTACTGCCGGAGAACGGGCCGTCCGGTGAGCCGGCTGGGCATCACCACCGGCGTGAAGCTGGGCAACGCGGTGAAGCGCAACCGCGCCCGCCGCCGGATCCGGGAGCTGTACCGCACCCATGAGCGGATGGTGTCCGCCGGGTACGATATCGTCATTGTAGCCCGCACCCGGGTCATGTTCGGCCGGTATGCCGAGCTGGAGCGCAGCTTCTTCCAGCTGATGAAAAAGCTGGGCCTGCTCCTTCCAAGCGGGGACAAGCTCCCATGAAACAGGTTCTTTTGGCGTTGATCCGATTTTACCAGCGGACTCTTTCCCCCCTGCGTCCCCCCTGCTGCCGGTTCATCCCCACCTGCTCCCAGTACGCGCTGGAGGCGGTGGAGAAGTACGGCGCCCTGAAGGGAGGCTGGCTGGCTCTGCGCAGGATCGCGAAGTGCCACCCCTTCCACCGGCAGAAGTCCATTGAGTATGACCCTGTCCCATAGGGCTCTGCCGCAATTTGATATGCGGAGGTATCTTTAGTGGGTATTATTTTACAACCCTTTGCCTGGCTGCTGCTGTTTTTTTATAATTTGTTCAGCAGCTATGGTCTTGCGCTGATTCTGTTTGGAATTGTTATTAAGCTGGTGCTCTTTCCGGTGACACTGAAGAGCAAGAAGAGCATGATCCAGACTACCATGCTTTCCGGAAAAATGCAGCAGCTGCAAAAGCAGTACGGCAAGGACAAGGAGCGCTATAACCTGGAGCTCCAGAAGCTCTATGAGCGGGAGAAGGTCAACCCTATGGGTGGCTGTCTCTGGTCCCTGATCCCCATGATTGTGCTGATCGCCCTGTTCGGCATCATCCGGGAGCCATTGACCTACTTTATGCACCTGTCTGTGGAGCAGATTCAGGCTCTGGCCGCCCATCTGAATTGGGAGACTGTGTCTGTAGCCAACGGCTGGCTCTCCCAGGCCGCCATGGACCGGCTGAAGGAGCAGTTGGCGGATGGGAAAATCACCAGCCTGTTCCAGCACAATTCCGGCTATAACCAGCTGTATCTGGTCTCGCTCATCAATCATGAGAACCTGCCCTCTCTCCAGTCCTTCCTCAATGCGCAGTTTGCCGGGGCGGGGGATCACCTGTTTGTAATGAACTTCCAGTTCCTGGGCCTGGATCTGTCCAGAATTCCAAACTGGAAATTTTGGGCTGGAGGGGTGACCCCCAGTTCCGTCGGCCTGTTTATCCTGCCTATCATCTCGGTGTGCGTGTCCTGGGTGTCTATGAAAGTGTCTATGGCCACCAACCAGATGAATAACCAGACGAAAAACGCTCAGATGGATCAGACCAACAAGATGATGATGTGGATGATGCCGCTGATGTCCCTGTGGATCGGCTTCACCGTTCCCGCCGGTCTGTCTGTATACTGGATCTCACAGTATTTCATGCAGATGATCCAGGAAATTATCTGTGGAAAAATGCTGAAGAAAGACTACGAGGCCGCCCGGGAGGCCGCTGCCAGGCGGGAGGCCGAGGAGAAGGAAGAGGAGAAGCGCCGCAAGGAGGAGGCCCGTCTGGAGCGCCAGCGCCGGATCGAGGAGGAGAAAAAGAACCGCGGCAAGAAAAAGCCTGGCCAGAAAAAGGACAAGGAACCTGACCAGGAGGGGATCAACCGGGAGGACAGCCGGGAAGGCATCCGGGCCTACGCCAGGGGCCGCGCCTATATTCCCAACCGGTACGGCGGCGTGACTCCTTATACCGACCCCAATCAGCTGTTCCGGGCCATTGAGGCCGCCGGAGCGGACAAGAAGGGAAAGAAAAAATCCGCCAAGACCGAGGAGAAGGTGGACGCCTTCCAGGCTGGAGCCATCCAGATTCCGGAGAGCAAGCCCACCGAGCCCGTGTCCCCGGCTGAAGAGACCGCCCCCGCCCCCATTGAGGCTCCCGTGGAGACTGAGGAGATCGAAGTGGAAGTGGAGGAGATCGAGGTCGAGGTGGACGAGGATGAAAATAAGGAGGGCTAAGTGATGTTAAAGTGGATCGAAACCACCGGGCGCTCCGAGGAGGACGCCATTGCCGCCGCCCTGTTCCAGCTGGGCCTGGAGCGTGACGACGTTTCAGTAGAAGTGATCGAGCGGGCCAAGTCCGGCTTCCTGGGCTTTGGCAGCAATCCGGCCAAGGTCCGGGTGAGCTACAACGAGGTGGATGGCAAGGCCCGGCCCATCAGCGACGAGTCCCTGCTGGAGCCGGAGGCGCCCCAGCCGGTTCCCGTGTTCAAGGTGGAACAGCCCGCTCCGGCGAAGGAGGAGACGGTGCTTCCTGCGGCCAAGCCGGCAGCGAAGCCGAAGGCTCCCGTAGCCAAGGCGGAGGCCCCCGCCGCCCCTGTGGAGGAGGAGACCATTCTCTCCGCAAAGCCGGGAATGGCTCCCCCCAGGGCGCGTCACTCCAAGCCGGAGCGAAAGGAGCGTCCCCGCCGGGAGAACCGGCTGCAGGAGGGTGACGAGGTCCTGATTGGCGGCCCCTCCAAGCCTGTATCCCATGAGCCGGTCACGATGGAGCCGGTCAGCCCTGAGGATGAGAGGGCCGGTCAGATTCGAACCTTTCTCACGGGACTGCTCTCCCACCTTCAGGTGGAGGCTTCTCCGGAAATTTTCATCACCAACGAGGGCAATTATAAGGTGATCCTTCAGGGGAAGGACCTGGGCGCCATCATCGGCCGCCGGGGGGAAACTCTGGACGCCATTCAGCAGCTCACCAGTTACACAGTGAACAGGGGACAGTCTAAGCGGGTGCGCATTCACGTGGATGCCGAAGGCTATCGGGCCAAGCGGGAGGAGTCTCTCCAGCGGCTGGCCCTCAAGGTGGCGGGCAAGGTGGTCAAGTATCGGAAGAATATGACTCTGGAGCCTATGAATGCCTATGAGCGCCATGTCATCCATACTGCGCTTCAGGACTTCAAGGGCGTTACCACCTACTCCACCGGCGTGGAGCCCAACCGTCGCACCGTGGTGGCCTACGCCCCCCATCAGAGATAAATTTTTGGCGGAAGGGAGGACCCTTCCGCTTTTTTGAAGGTGATTCTATGCCAACCCCCCTTTATGACGCTCTGAACGAGTATGCCGCCCGGCGCCCCGCCCGCTATCACATGCCGGGACACAAAGGAAAATTTCTGCCCCTTCCGGAGCTGATGGGGCTGGCCCCGCTGGATGTTACCGAGCTGACTCCTACCGGGAATCTGTACACCGCCGGGGCCCCCTTCGATGAGGCCCAGCGGCTGTGGGCGGATCTGTTCGGATTTGAAGTCTGCCAGTTTTTGACCGGTGGTTCCACCATGGGTATCCACACCGGACTGGCTCTGTGCGCCCAGCCAGGGAGCCGGGTGCTCGTTGACCGGAACTGCCACCGGGCCGTCTTTCACGCTCTGGCCCTGCTGGACCTGGAGCCGGTCTATCTGGAGCGGCCCTGGCTGGAGTCGGAGCAGCTGATCGGCCCTGTTTCCCCGGAACTGGTGGATAAAATGCTGTGTCAGAATCCGGATATTAAAACGGTCTGTATTACTTCTCCGACCTATGCCGGAGTGTTGTCAGATATTAAGGCTGTTTCCCGCATGGTTCACGCTCACGGTGGAACGCTTTTCGTGGACGGCGCACATGGGGCGCACCTGCCCTTTCTGGGAGAGGCGACCTGCTATTGGGAGGCGGACGCTGTGGTGGTCAGCGCCCACAAGACCCTCCCCGCTATGGGGCAGTCGGCCCTGCTGTTTGTCAACTGGATAGAGTTGGACCGGGTGAGGCAGATGGCCTCGGTGTATGGCAGCTCCAGCCCCTCCTATCCGATGATGGCCAGTCTGGACGCAGCCCGTCAATGGCTTGTGGACGGAGGGGCGCTGGATTATATGCGTACGGCCAGCCGCGTGGCCCGGCTGCGGGAGAGGTTTCCCGCGCTGCAAAGCGGCGAGGTTGTGCAGCTGGACCCCTGCCGCTTTACACTCAGGGTCAAGGACGGCCCCGCCTTCGCGAAGGAGCTGGAGGCGCGGGGGATCTACCCTGAGATGGTGGACGGCGGCCATGTGGTTTTCATCTGCACCGCTCAGGACAGCGATGAGGATTTTGACCACCTGGAGCAGATGCTGGAGGAGCTGCGGGATGGAATGGGGGATTGCCCAGCCATCCCTGCGCCCCCTCTTCCAAAGCGGGTACTCTCTCCGCGGCAGGCGCTCTTTGCGGCCAGCCGGACCTGTCCGCTGAGGGACTGCGAGGGGGAGGTCTCCGCCTGTCAGATCGCTCCTTATCCCCCTGGTGTGCCTGTGGTTGCGCCTGGGGAGCATATTTCAAAAAAAGAGCTGGCCTATTTACAGGAAATAGGGTATAATATGCTGTCAGATATACGAGTTGTTTCCAGATAGACGGGCAGTTTTCTTCACGGCCTTGATGGAAACGGATGCCGGGAGGTTACAGCATGAACCTTACAGCCCTCAAAGGAAATGAGCGGGTCAAGGAGCAGCTCTCTCAGCAGGAGCGGAGGAGGGGACTGTCCCACGCCTATATCCTCTCCGGTCCGGGGGGATCGGGGCGGCATACCCTGGCCCGGCTGCTGGCGGCGGGACTGCTCTGTGATTCCCGGGGGGAAAAGCCCTGCGGACAGTGCGGGTCCTGCCTGAAGGTGGGGAAAGGTGTGCATCCCGATGTGTCTGTCATCGCCGGGCCCGGGAAAGGGAAGTCCATTACGGTGGATCAGGTGCGCGCCCTGCGGAGCGACGCTTATATTCGTCCAAACGAGGGGAGCCGGAAGGTCTACCTTCTGGAGGATGCGGATCAGATGAACGCCTCCGCTCAGAACGCGATGCTGAAGCTGCTGGAGGAGGGCCCGCGCTACGCCTCCTTTCTGCTCATTGCCAACAACGCGGACGCCCTCTTGGAGACGGTGCGGTCCCGCTGTGAGGAGCTGGATCTGCTCCCGGCCGGCCGGCCGGCGGAGGCCGCTGGCGGTCCGGAGCGTTCTGAGTTGGTGAGCAGAATGGCCAATGCCCTGGAAGGGACGGATGAGCTGAAGCTGCTGGAGATGGCGGTGGAATTTACCGCAAAGCAGAGTCAGGACGGTCTGCTTACCCTGCTGAACGCGCTGGAGGAGGAGCTGTGCGCCAGAGCGGTCCGGAGGGGCGGGGGGAGCCGTCTTCTGCGGGCGGTGGAGCTGGTAAAGCAGCTGAGAGGCGCGGCCCGGCTCAATCTGAATGGCAGTCAGCTGTCCGGCTGGCTGTGCGCGGGAATGTTTGAGGACCTGTAATGACAGGATTTAATATATCAAGGAGAATATACGAATGGTAGAGATCATCAGTATCCGTTTTAAGAGCGGAGGCAAGGAATATTACTTTAATCCAAACGGCATCCAGTTCCAGGTTGGGGATGGCGTGATCGTGGAGACGGCCCGTGGGACGGAGTACGCCCAATGTGTGCGGAGCAACAACATGGTGGATGAGATCGACCTTACGGCTCCGCTGCGTCCGGTGGTGCGAAAGGCCACCCAGGAGGACGCGCGGTTGATGGAGCGGAACAAGGATCGGGAGAAGCACGCCTTTTCGGTCTGCCAGGCGAAAATCCTGGAGCACGGCCTGGATATGAAGCTGGTCAGCGCCGAGTACAGCTTTGATGGCAGTAAGATTCTCTTCTTCTTCACTTCTGAGGGGCGGGTGGATTTCCGCGCCCTGGTAAAGGACCTGGCTGGCGCCCTCCATACCCGCATCGAGCTGCGGCAGATCGGGGTGCGGGACGAGGCCAAGCTGCTGGGCGGGCTGGGTATTTGCGGAAAGCCCTTTTGCTGTTCCCAGTTTTTGGATGATTTCCAGCCTGTTTCCATCAAGATGGCCAAGACTCAGAATCTGTCCCTCAACCCCACTAAGATTTCCGGAACCTGCGGGCGGCTGATGTGCTGCCTGAAGTACGAGCAGGAGGCTTATGAGGATCTGGTAAAAAAAGCGCCCAAGCAGGAGTCCTTTGTAGAGACCCCTGATGGAGCAGGCACCGTTTCCAGCGTAAATCTGCTGCGTCAAACGGTGCAGGTCCGGCTGGAGTCC
Source organism: uncultured Oscillospiraceae bacterium (assembly GCA_910584605.1). Taxonomy (GTDB): domain Bacteria; phylum Bacillota; class Clostridia; order Oscillospirales; family Oscillospiraceae; genus Lawsonibacter. The sequence goes on along the minus strand of CAJUAW010000040.1, from coordinate 2,515 downwards.
GACCCCGACACCCCCAGATGTTATCACAACTGTGAGCTGTGCGTGATCCGCAGCGGCAAGGGAAAGCGTCCCGAGGGCTATGTGGAGCCCCCTCTGGAGGAGCTGGCCAAGCTGCGCCGCCAGGATGCCGGCGCTTCTGCTCCGGTGACCGAGGAGGCCAGTCTGGCCGCCGCCATTGAGGCGGCCTTTCCCAGCCGGGAGCGGAAGCAGTCCGTCCCCCATGAGGAGCGGGAGGAGCGCCAGCCAAATCACCGCCGCCGCAGGCCTAAGGGCGAGGGTGGCGAACAGCGTCCCCCTCGGGAGGGAGCGCCGGAGTCCGGGGGGAAGGAGGAGCGGCAGGATTCGAAGCCCCGGGAGGAGGGCGGTGAGTTCCGGCCCAACCGCCGCCGCCGCCGCAGGCCCAGAGGGGGCGGAGGGAAGCCCTCCTCGCCTCAGCAGTAGAGAATAAGATGGGGCCCGGCCGTGTATTTGCGTCCGGGCTCCGGATTTTTGTAAAGGAAGTGGAGCGGATGGCCGGTTTTTGGAACGCGGTCTCAGCCTGTGTAGTGCTGCTGATGCTCATGTCGGTGGGTTATTTCATGGGCGTATGGGGTTGGCTGACCTCAAAGGAAAAAAAGTTTATCAGTAAGTTTATTGTGAACATTGCGGTGCCCTGCAACTGTCTTGTGGGCCTGTTGAACAATCTGGACCGGGGCAGCCTGATCCAGGCGGGCGGCATGGTGCTGGCCGGGGTGCTGGCGGTGGTCTGCAGCCTGCTGCTTTCCGCGCTGGCGGCCACCCTGCTCCGCCTCCCTCGGGAGCGGTGGGGAGTCTTTGTGGCGATGGCGGGCCTATCCAACACGATTTTTATCGGGATACCGGTGTGTACACAGCTGTTTGGCGAGGTCAGCATGCCCTATATCATGCTGTACTATCTGGGACATACCTCCTTCCTCCAGTCGGTGGGGGTCATGCTGGTGGAGCGGGCGGGCACCAGATCCAGGGGGAGGACCGGCGCGGCAGCCTTTTTTAAGGACTTGTTTTCCAAGCCCCCGATCCTCTCGGTGCTGCTGTCCATCCTTCTGCTGGTCCTGGACCTGCGCCCTCCCGCCACGGTCATGAAGTTTGCCAGCTACATCAGCGGGGCAGTGTCCCCTCTGGCTTTGATCTACTGCGGATTCATTGTCTATGAGGTGGGGCTGAAAAACCTGCACTTCCTGCGGGGGCTGCCCACTATGCTGGTGATGCGGCTGGCGCTTTCCCCTGTGATCTGCCTGGCCTGCTGCTCCCTGCTGGGCATGGAGGGCCTGCCCCTCCAGGTGTTTGTGGTGGAGAGTGCTCTGCCGGTGGTCAGTCAGGTGCCGGTGATGGCGGGAGAGTATGGCGCTGATGAGAAGTATGCCGCCACCGGCTCCTGCCTGTCGATCTTGGCCAGCTTTCTTACGATCCCAGTTTTGATGCTGATTTTGAGTTGAACAAAGGACTGCCAGAAATGGCAGTCCTTTTTCATGAAAGCAGTCCCAGATCATATTTCCAGCCCAGCACCCGGGAGACAGCCTCGTCTACCCGGTCCGGCGGCAGGATGCCCTCTTCAATTGCGGTCAGCACTTGGGAAAACTCCTTTTGAAATTCGGATGTGACCACCATATCGCATCCGGCGGCCAGGGCCAGCACAGCGGGGCTTTGCTCCTGTTCCTTGGCAAATTTGGTGATTGCGTTCATAGCCAGGTCGTCTGTGAGCGTAGGGCCATAGAAGCCCAGTTCCTCCCGGAGTATGTCATAGACGGCGGGGGAGAGGGAAGCGGGCCGGTCTGGGTCCATGCAGGTGACGATGTTGTGGGAGACCAGTACGGCGGCGGTTCCGTCGCTGGCTTCAATTCCGGCCTGAAAGGGGAGAAAATCGCTGGTGCGGAAGGTTTCAATGGGCCGTTCGTCTATGGCAATTCCGGTGTGGGTGTCGGTGTTGTCTCCGTAGCCTGGGAAGTGTTTCATGACGGTGCCCACGCCGATTTGTGCGCCGTTGCTGCCCCTTATCACAGCTGCCACATAGTCCGCTGTCGCGGCGGCGTCCTTGCCAAGGGTGCGGTCATAAATGAAGCTGTTTGGGTCGGTGGAGACATCGCACACGGGAGCGAAGTTAACGTTGATGCCGAAACGCAGCAGATTGTTGTTTTTCTCAAAACTATCCCTGGCGAAGACATTGTACTCTGTGGATTGGTGCTTGTCCAGCCACTGAGGGGATTTGCAGCGTTCCTCAAAGAGGTTGGGGTTCCGGCTGGCCCGGATTACAACGCCCCCCTCCTCGTCGGCGCCAATCAGCATGGGGATGGCGGAAGCGTCCTGACAGGCTTGGATGGCCTGTGTCACCTCTTCCGCAGTGAGCCAGTCGCCCAGGGTGTTTTTGAAATTCTGCGTGAAGAGAAGATATCCCCCCAGGTGATATTCCGCCGCCAATTCCGGGGCATTGACGGTGGGACAGCGGACAAAGAAAAGTTGTCCCGCCTTTTCCTCCACCGTCATAGTGGACAGCAGGTCA
>CAJUAW010000039.1 GCA_910584605.1 uncultured Oscillospiraceae bacterium | reverse complement strand
GACGATTACGTTATAATAGGGGCAAGGTCGGAAAGCCTTGCAAACACTGGTGTTTCGCTGATTTTGCCCAACTTCTGCGCACCAGCTCGTTCAACCAAGTTCATCCTTCCTCTGCCTCGACGATCAGTTCCACCTCAATGGGGATGTTGAAGGGCAGCTGCGGCACCGCTACGGCGGTGCGGGAGTGTTTTCCCGCCTCTCCAAACACCTCCACAAAGAGATCCGATACCCCGTTCATCACAGCCGGCTGGGCCATGAAATCCGGCGCAGAGGCCACAAAGGCCTGCACCTTTACGAACTGCTTCACCTGGTCCAGGCTCCCCAGTTCCTGTTTCAGCTGGGCGATCAGGTTCAGCCCGGTCAGACGGGCGGCGTCATAGGCTTGCTCCTGGGTCAGCTCTGCCCCCACCTTTCCAAACACCACAGGCTTCCCATCCTGGAACGGACCCGCTCCGGAAAAAAAGAGCAAATTCCCCACCCGCCGGGCCGTGACATAGTTGGCCATAGGGCTGGGAGCTGCAGGCAGAGTGAGGTTCAGCTCCTTGATTCTTGCATCAAAACCAGACATCATACATCCTCCTTTTTATTCTATCACAAGCGTTCCGTTTTTCCAGACCTTCTCCGGTTCAGAATACATGACGGAAATATCGGCAGCAGGATCGCCATTCACCAAGACCAGGTCGGCAGCCAGGCCATTTTTAATCTCTCCGACCCGATGGGATATGCCAGCGATCTGCGCGCTGTACTTTGTGGCCTGGAGCAGAATATCCAAATTTTCCATATGGCAGTACTCCTTGCGGAACTGGAACTCCACACCCTTCTCATACTGCGGGGACATAGGGGCGGAGTCCGTTCCAAAACCCAATACCGCGCCAGACCGGTAGGCCCGTTCAATGGCGGCAGCACAGCTCTCCAGCATAGGATTAAGCCGGGCCAGCCAGAACTCCCGCTCCTTAGGATCGGTCTGGCTGACGTACATGGCCGCGAAGGTGGGCACCAGATAGGTGTCCTCCGCTTCCATCAGCAGATCAGTGGTGCGCTCACTCAGATAGGTGGCGTGCTCAATGGTGTGAACTCCAGCCCGGATGCAGTCGCTGATTGCACTGTCGGCGTGGCAGTGGGCGGCGACAGAAAGACCGTTAGCCCGGGCGGTGTCCACAGCGGTCTTGATCTCTTCAAAGGTCATGATGGGGTGCAGCGGTACCCCTGTGGGCAGGAGCGCGGAGCCAGAGGCGTAGATTTTGATAAACTCTGCCCCGTTGGCGATCTCCTCCCGGGTGCCCTTGCGGAACTCCTCAACGCCGTCACAGAAATGGTTCATGGCTGCCAGGCCGCTCAGGCTGTTCTGAACACTGGGCATCAGTGTACTGCCGCAGGTGATGAGATCCGGGCCGTCAAAGACACCTCCGGCGATAAGCTTTTTCACATAATTCGCGGCCCGACCGATGCTGCCGCAGTCCCGGATGGTGGTGAAGCCGTGGCGCAGGTAGCGTTTCGCCTGGGCGGAGGCATCCACCAACACCTGCATGGGGTCGCCGGAGCAGCTGATGCCCACATTACTCAACAGGGTGATGTGGGTGTGCAGATCGATGAGCCCCGGGAGCAGTGTCCCACCGCCGCAGTCATAGACCTCAGCGGCTCCTTCCGGCAGTTGTTCCCCCACCGAGGAGATTCGTCCGTCCCGAATCTCCACATACCCGCTTTGACAGTCCACTCCGCCGGACAGCGCTCCAATCAGATGGCAGTTGTTCAAATACATAGTGCTCCGCTCCTTTCTCTCACAAATGCCCGAATGTTCCGGTTCAGTTCATCGGCCAGCCCTTCGTCTACATAGGAAGCATGACCTGATGGGAGTACCAGCTGGTCCACCCGCTTGGGGTCCAGGTCATATTGAGAGAGATACCATGTCATAAAGTCGAACGTGGACATCAAATCGTAGCAGCCGTTGACGAACAGCATCCGCAGTTCGTTCCGCCTCTGCATTAGTTCTGCGGGCAGAGCCAGAGTATCCTTTTCAAAGCTGCGGTAGTTCCAGCGGTGGGCAATCTTCATCATGTCGTCGCTCCAAGCCCGGCCTTCCGGGGCGCTCAGTTCAGAGGCAATGTACGCACGGAGTGCGTCGTCGTAGGCTGTGCCGATGCAGCTGGTGAAAGCATCCTGGTTCGGGTCCGCCTCCTCAATATCCACGCTGCCCACAGCGTTCGTCTGATAGACCTCTTCTTGCTTCAAATGGTGGGTGAGGCGGGAATCATACATGCTTACCACCTCGCCGGGCACCACGTTCAGCAGGAAGTCCACCTCTCCAAAGCGCAGATCGTGCTTGTCCAAAAAATCCGGGGTCAGGCCGGTGTAGTAGGCCAATCGCTCCAGTACGCTCTTTCGCTCCTCCTTCGGCAGACGGTTTCCCATCAGCAGGGCGTGAGCATAGTCGCCGTAGGCGAACTCCATAGCCTGAGCGGCAAACTCCTCCCGGGTACACTCCTCCCGGTGATGGTGATACCAGCAGGTACAGGCGTTGGCCCCCAGGCGGCGGACATTTGGCTCCACATACATGGCGCCCCGCGCCCCTACGTTGAAAGACGTCCCAATGTGGACAATGCCCCGCAGGTTCACACACTCAGGCAGGACGTCGGCTACAGCCAGGTTTCGGAGGGTGCCATAACTCTCTCCAATGAGGTACACCGGGACTCCAGTACGGCCATTTTCTTCCAACCAATCTGTGATGAATCGGGAAACGGCTCTGGCGTCTCCGGCGGTGGAGTAGTACTCCGCCCCGGTCTTCTCCTCCAGCAGGCGGGCCCAGCCAGTACCGGTGGGGTCGATCAGGACCAGGTCGCATGTGTCCAGCAGGAACTCCCGGTTATCGGTCAACTCAAACCGGGCCGGACGGTCCACCTCGGGGTATCCGGGAATCTTCACCTGTTTGGGACCCAGCAGGCCCATGTGCAGCCATCCGCTGTTTGAACCCGGTCCGCCGTTATAGGCAAAGACCACCGGCCGGCCGGCGTCCTCCGGCATCTTCAGATAGGAAAAGCTGAAGATGCTGGCCTCTGGCTTTCCGTTTTCCCCGTTCAGAACATAGTCGCTGAGCCTGATTTTGTAGTTCAGTCCGGCGCCGGGCCGGCATTTTTCTGTTTCCCACCGAAAAATGCGAAAATTTTCCATGTTTGCCTCCTTATCTCTGTTTCGCCGTCTCAATAACGTCGAAAAACCGTTCAATATCCTCCTGGGTATTGTAGTAGTGGAAACTCAGGCGCATGTTTCGCCTGCCTTGTGTATCTGAGGAGGCCAGGGAGGGCACACACACGCCGGCGCGCTTAAAATCCTCGTCCGTCATCTGGATTTTGCCGTCGATCATGAGGGGAACGATTTGACTGCACTGCTGAGCAGGCGTGTCATAAGCACAGCGCACACCATCGATCTGCTCCGCCCGCTCACGGCACGTCTCCGCCAGGGAGAGAACATAATTCTCAATATTTTCTGCCCCCAGCCTGAGGTACTGCGCCGCGGCCAGGCCGAGACCGTAGATGCCGTCGGCGTGGGGATATCCGATTTCAAACCGCCCAGCGTCCTCCCTCAGTTCCAGACGGGCCTTCTGTGTGTTGAACCGATCCGTATCAGACATCCACCCAGCTCCCCAGCGGCGGATCAGGGGCTTGACCCGGTCCCCTATGCAGGCGTAACCGGTGCCGCAAAAATTCATCATCCACTTGTAGTCGTTGCCCACCAGAAAGTCGATGTTCGCTTTGCTGACGTCCACCCGCAGTGCCCCCGCCGCCTGGACAGCGTCCACAAAGAGGAGAATGTCTCGTTCCCGGCAGAATGTCCCCAGCCGCTCCACATCGGCTCTGTAACCCGTGGAACTCTCCACCAGGTTCACCGTTACCGCAGCTGTATGGGCGTCGCACAATTCCATCAGATCATCGGCGCTGATATGCCCGTTGCGCTGAGGGGTGTAGCGGACCTCCAGACCCTCGGCCTCCCGCTTCTGCCAGGCGAAGCGGTTGCCAATCCAGCCCTCCCCAATGGTGACGACATTTGCGCCAGGGGCGTATTCGATCCCCTCCGTTACCATCGTGAACATCTGGGTGGCACTCTGTCCAAAAGCGATATCAGTTCCGTTACAGCCCAGCATGGCCCCCAGCGCCGCCTTGGACCGTTCCAGCATTTCCAGCGTACCCACCGTGCCGTCCGGGAACTCCCAGACAGAGTTGCCTCCGTTGAAGTAGCGGGCGTCCATATAGCGGCGAATACCATCGTAGATGAAGTCCGGTACAAGCCCCGTGCTTGCCGTCAGAAGGTAGGCGGACTTCTGTGTGGCGGGGACGTGCGGCCGAAATCCCAGTATACTGTCGCTGAACTCAATCATGTTGTCACTCCTAAAACTTATGCTTTATAAGACCGCTCTTTCTCTTCCCAGGGCGCGAAGGGTTCTTTCAGTTCGGCAATCAGGTCAATGCCCTTTCCTTTGAGATACTGGATCCGGAAGACCATGTAGACAATACCAAGTGCATACACAGCCAGGATACCGCCGATTGAGATCCAATCCAGGGTAAGCATCATTTCTACACAAAGGTAGACATTGATGACCAGCATGGCAATCGAGATGACTGCCATCAGCTTGGGGCCAATCTTCACCGCACAGTTCTTACAGCAGTTGGGGTATTTTTTATAAGCATAGATGGGAACGATGGCCAGAGGCAGGCAGCTCAGGGTATTGACCACAGAAAAAATGGTCATGACAACACCGAAGGCGGCTCCGGTGGAACAAACGGCGACCGCGATGACCATGACCAGCGCTAGACTCCAGTAGGCGGTGCCATGCCGGTTGCGTTTCGCGAGAAAGGCGGGGAAAATCCTGGCCCGCGCGGAGTACTCGACCATGGCCACACAGGCCAGCGCCACAGGCACGAGAGAGGTAATGATTCCGCAGATTGGTCCGCCTACAATGAAGAATATGTACAAACCGGGACTCATAAAGTGGCTGGCCACCTCGGCCAATGTGGTTACTTCAGCTGCTGGGACTACGCCGATGGTAACAACTGCCATCAGGATGTAAATCAGAGCCACCAGCAGAGGACAAACCGCCAGGGCAATGGGGACGTTGCGCTCCGGCTTGTCAATGTCGTCCGCCAACTGATACACACTGGAGGCGCCGGACAGAGAACTTTTGAGCACTCCGATAGCGGCGGCCAAAGAACTGAGGGACACACCTGGATTGAGAATGTCGCCAAAGGTCACATTCGCGGGGTCGATGTTAGGCAGACCCAGAACAATGTAGAGGAAAATGGCCGCGATCAGCAGGATGACCATCAGATTACTGGAGGAAACCGAGGCTTTATTGCCAAACCAGGCCACAGCGGTAAAGACCACCAGCAGTCCTACAGAGGCTGCCGCCGGACTGATGTTCAGCCCAGGAAAGAGCTGGATGAAATAGTCCGCAAACAGCACACCGAACAGGGATACCATAGTAGGCAGCAGCAGCGTGGAGATTGCTACAAATACACCCACATAGGGGTGGAGCAGCTTTTCCGACCACAGGAAGTTGGCAGCTGTGCTGGGCAGTGCACTGCTGGAAAATATGCCGGTTATGGAATTGATGATTACCAGAACCGCCGCACCCAGCAGGGCCCACACAACCCCAGCGCCGTAGCTGTTGGCCACCGCAGGCAGTGTCCCGAAGATGCCGGAACCGACGATGCACCCTATCCCCATCAGGATCGCGCCTATAAGACCGATTTTTTTCTTTGCTTGAGTTTCCATTTACAGTCCCTCCCTGTTTTGATTATATCCAGAGATACATTTACTGAATATATTTAGATGATATCACCAGATGGGAGCCGTGTCAATACTTTATCGTATAAAAGAGCAGACGCATTTGCGTCTGCTTCCTTGACTTATTTACAGGTACCGAATGTCCTCACACAACAACCGAACCGCCTGTTCGGAGTCTCTCCGAAGCATCGCCTGAACAATCCGCTCAAAGTGCTGTGTGTCCGGTTTCCCTCTTATGTTGCTCATAGTAGCTTTGAGCAGCAGCGGCTGGAGCGTTTCAGGGAGAAACTCGTTGCCGCTGATCTCGGCCAACCTCAGGTGGAATTTGGTGTTGATCGTATTCCGGGGGTCCAGATTTTCGCTGTCCATACCGTCATAAACCCGCAGGGACAGAATCTCCTCATCGGAGGCGTTTTGGATAGCCAGCTTGACACAGAGGCTCTCCAGGCAGCGGCGGATGTCCTGAATTTTGTTTATCTCCTCTACAGAGAAGGTGGTTACCATATATCCCTTTCGGGGAAAACTGGTCAGATATCCCTGATTTGCCAGGATATGCAGCGCCTGCTTCGCTGGAGCCTTGCTGACGGAATATTCCTCCGCAATGCGGCCCTCGCTAATAAATTCCCGGGGTGTGATCTCGCCATCCAGGATTTTTCGCCGCAGATCGGTATATATTTTTTCGGTCAAACTCTCTTTCACATCCATAATGAACCCCCATTTTTTGATACAGTATACCATGAAGGGTGCTCTTATGCAAGGCGGCTTTCCTGTTCTGCATCCGGAAAAGCCAGGCGGCCCACGGATATTTCCGCAAGCCGCTTAGCAACGATATTTGCTTTAGCGGGGCAGTGTAAAGCCTCGACCGGAGATTTCCGCTGTGGAGGTCACCAATATAAAACTGGTTGTATCGATCTGGACCACAATTTCTTTGATTCTCATCAGCTTTCGTGTGGGAACCGCACAGAGAATCGCTTTCGAGACATCACCATTCAGACCTGTTTCAATCGGAAACAACGTGAGACCTACATCACTGTGCAAAAGTGCTTCTCGAATGATATTGTAGTGAGGACTGATAATTAGCAGCTGGGATTGTTTTGAGCCGATCATCAATATTTGATCCAGAGATGCAGATGTGAGAAAGGCTGTAATGATACCATATAGTATTTGTTCAGGATTGGAATGAGGAATTTGAAGCAGCAACGTCACTCCATTTAAAGTAAGCATGACCGTTCCTACAGGAATGCCTGTTATTTTACGCAGGACAAGCGGCGGAATGTCCATGCCGCCAGTGGATGCTCCTGCTCGCATAACCAGGCCAACGCCAACACCAGCTAGTACGCCAGCCATAACAGCACTGAGGAGCAAATCGTCCGTCAGTGTGGACAAGGCAGGAATCCCCTCAAAAAAGCGCAGGATAAACGGTGAGATGACGGTTGAGAGCAGTGTGGTAGCGGCGAACTGCCATCCAAGCACAAACAGCCCCAGCAAAAAACAGATCACATTCACAGCGGCAAGGGTGGCAGAGATTGGCAGGTGGAAATAGGCCTGCATGAAAAGCCCAATTCCGGCGGTGCCGCCGCTGATGATGCCCGTTGGCTCCAGAAATGCAGCGATACTGAAAGCCAGAAACATGTTACCAACCCAAATAACCGGTACAGTTCGGATTGTTTTCACCACAGTTTTCTCACCGCCTGTGGGAACGCCGCCAGATGCCCTGTTGCTCCGCTGCCTGAATCAGCTCCTCCCGGAAGTCCGGGTGAGCGATGGAGATCAGCATCTCCGCCCGCTCCCAGGTGGTGCGCCCGGCCAGGTTCACAATGCCGCACTCCGTCACCAGGAAATAGGCCAGGCTCCGGGGGTCGGTAACGATATCCCCCTGGAAGTGTGGAACGATACGGGAGCGGCGGACGCCGTTTTTATCCATAAAGGTGGAGGTCATACAGATAAAGGCTTTGCCGCCCTTGGAAATAGAAGCTCCAATCAGGTAATCCAGCTGGCCGCCAGTACCGCTGATGTGCCGCAGGCCGGCGCTCTCGGCGCACACCTGGCCGTACAGGTCCATAGAGATGCAGTTGTTGATGGACACCATGTTGTCATTCTGTCCGATGAGGTTGGGGTTATTGACGTACTCCAGAGGTGCGGTAATGACGCTGGGATTCTGGTCCACCCAGTCGTAGAGGTCCTGAGAGCCAAACAGGATACCTGTGACGCTCTTGTTGGGGTGGACCTGCTTCCTGGAGTTGTTCAGCTTGCCCGCCTTGAACAGCTCATAGTAGGCGTCGCCGCACAGCTCGGTGTGCATCCCCAGGTCCTTCAGGTCGGACTGGGCCAGCAGAGAGCCTACCACATTGGGCATTCCGCCAATACCCAACTGGATAGCCGCTCCGGAGGGAATGCGCTCCACGATCAGTTCTGCGATGCGCTCATCTTCTGGGGTGGGCTTCGTGATAGGGAACTGGGGCAGAGGGGCGTGTTCCCCCTCCACCACGTAGTCCACCTCGGAGATGTGGATGCACTCGTCAAAACCGCCGCACATCCGGGGCAGCCGCTCGTTGACCTCCAGAATCACCACATCCGCCTTGTCCAGAATGCCCTTGGCCACGCCGGTGGAACAGGACAGGTTGAAATAGCCATGCTTGTCCATGGGGGTAACGCACATCATGGCTACGTTGACGTTCAAAAAGTGCCGGTAGTAGGGTACCACATACCGGAACACCATGGGGATGTAGTTGCACAGCCCCCGGTCTGTCAATTTGCGCTCATAGGCGGAGCAATGCCAGCTGTTATAGACAAAGTGTTCCCGGGTGGGGTCGCACTCCACCACCTGGAGGGGGCCAAACATCAGATTGCCCCGGATTTTCACATCGGTCAGCTCGTCCCGGCGCTTGGCCAGGGCGGCATCCAGCAGGGCGGGAAAGCCTAGCGCGGTGGTGTAGTCCACCCAATCGCCGCTTTTGATCACCTGGACGGCCTGCTCCGGGGTGCGCAGCTTTTGCCGGTATTCCGTGATATAGTCCAGCATCCCGCCACCTCACTGAGCGGCCTGGAGCCCCGCCCGATAGGCGGTCAGGTTCAGCTCCAGGAACTTGGGAGGCACGGTTTTGCGGATAATTTCCTCCCAGTCCACCCCATCCAGGTTCAGCACATGGGCGATGGCGCCAAAGAGAACAATATTCATGCACTTAGCGCTGCCCAGCTCCAGGGCAATGCTGCCGGCCGCCAGGGTGATGCACTTAAAATGCTTCTGCATCTCCTCGATGCAGCCCTCTGGATAGGTCTCCTGCCCAGCTGCAATGGTGGAGGAGGGGATGGCGTAGTCGTTGATAATAGCCACACCGTCAGGCTTCAGAAAATTGGCGCAGCGGACGGCTTCCATCTTCTCAAAGGCTACCAGCAGGTCGGCGCCGCCAGGGCCAATGACGGGGGCATAGACCTTGTCCCCCCAGTGGACCTGGGTGGAGACACTGCCGCCTCGCTGGCTCATGCCGTGAACCTCGGACGTCTTTACGTCGTAACCGGCCTCCATCAGGCCATTGACCAGGACCTTGGCGGTCAGAATCGCCCCCTGGCCGCCTACACCCACTAAAATTGCGCTCTTTGTTGCCATGGCTCACAGCTCCTTTCTGTCGATGGCCCCCACAGGGCACACCTGGGCACACACGGTACAGCCTATGCACTGGGTGGGATCGATGGTGGACTTGTCTTTTTTCAGAACCAGAGCGGGACAGCCCACCTTCAGACATTTTTTGCAGCCGATGCACTTGCTGGCGTCCACCTGGCACAGAGCCTGGTCGTGCTTCTCCCGCTTGATCAGCAGGCAGGGGCGGCGGGTGACGATGGCGGCGGGAACTTGGCTGGCCAGAGCGCCGTCCACGGCTTCCCCCATGGCGTTCAGATCCTGGGGGTCCACGATGTAAATGTTCTCAAAGCCGCAGGCCCGCAGAATATCCTCCACCTTCAGGGTGGAGGCAACCTCCCCCTGAAGGGTGTAGCCGCTGCCGGGGTTGTCCTGCTGGCCGGTCATGCCAGTGATGTGGTTGTCCAGTACCACGGGGATCAGATTGCCCTTGTTGTAGGCGATCTCTGCCGCACCGGTCATACCGCTGTGGAAGAAAGTGGAGTCACCCATCACACCAAAGACCTTCTTGTCCATCTGGCCGGTCAGGGCGAACGCCTTGGACATACCCATTGCGATGGTGAAGCCGCCGCCCATGCAGACACAGCTGTCTATGGCATTCAGGGGCTGGGCGCTGCCCAAAGTGTAGCAGCCAATGTCGCCGCAGACTACACAGTCCTTTCGCTGGCCCATTGTGTAGAAAAAGCCGCGGTGGGGGCAGCCGGGACACAGTGCCGGGGGCCGGGAGGCCACAGCCACGTCAGGCGATACCGTCTCCGCCTTATCGCCGAACACCATCTCCCGTAGGCGCTGGGGATTCAGCTCATACAGGCTGCTGATCAGTTCCTTGCCCACGCAGGGGATTCCGGCGGCCTTGATCTGCTCCTCCATGAAGCCCTCCAGCTCCTCCACAATATACAGCTTCTCCACCTTGGAGGCAAACTCCCGGATCAGTTTCATGGGCAGCGGGTAAGTCAGGCCCAGCTTCAGGAAGGAGGTGCCGTCAGGAAAAACCTCCTTGGCGTACTGATAGGCGATAGAGGCGGTGATTACGCCGGTTTTGGAACCGTTCAGCTCCATCCGGTTGAGTTGGCAGGTACAGCCGAACTCTTCCAGGGCGGCTAGATTCTCCTCCAGCTTAACGTGATTGCGGTAGGCGTTGGCCGGAGTACTGACGTTCTTGCAGATGTTCCGCTGATAGGTACGGACTGGCACCTCCTCCCGCTCCCCAAGGACCACCAGACTTTTGGAGTGGGACACCCGGGTGGTGGTGCGGAAGAGTACCGGAATGTCGAACTGTTCGGAGATATGGTAGGCTTCCTTCAGAAAGTCCAGACATTCCTGGGAGTCTGATGGCTCGATCATAGCCAGCTTGGCGGCCTTGGCGTAATACCGGTTGTCCTGCTCATTCTGGGAGGAGTGCATACTGGGGTCGTCGGCGGAGACGATGACAAATCCCCCCAGCACGCCGTTGTAAGCGGCGGTAAAAATGGGGTCGGCGGCCACGTTGACTCCCACATGCTTCATGGCGCACAGGCTGCGCACCCCGGCGATGGCGGCGCCGTAGGCCACCTCCGCAGCTACCTTTTCATTGGGGGCCCACTCGCAGTATAAGTCGTCCTTATACTGGGGCAGAGTCTCAAAAATTTCTGTACTGGGGGTGCCGGGGTAGGCCGAGCAGACCTTCACGCCCGCTTCATAGGCGCCTCGGGCGATGGCCTCGTTTCCGGTCATTAAATGCCGTTCCATGTCCTGTTCCACCTTTCATCTTTTTTGGGCGGTTTCCTTCCTCTATTATAGAAAAGTTGTTGACAAAAGAGAAATACATGTCTAAAATGCACCCATAAGCATTGCTTATATCAAGCAGACACGCCAGATCAGAAGGGAAATGAAGGCAGATCATGACCATTTTGCAGGTTTTGTATGTGTTGGAAATTGCGCGATGCGGCAGCGTATCCCGGGCAGCGGAGCATCTATTTGTCTCCCAGCCGGCATTATCTTCGCAGGTCAGGCGGCTGGAGAATGAATTAGGGTGTGAATTGTTCCATCGAGAGCCCCAGGGTGTCTGCCTGACTGCCGCTGGGCAGGTTTTCTGTGAGGAGGCTCAGACAGTGGAAACATCCTGGCGGCGGCTTCAGGAGCGCACCAGACTGTTGAGCAATGCAGTTTGCCATAAGGTGCGCATAGGGATTGGTTCCCGGGCCCTATCCAGTGGGGTGTTCGAACTGACTGCCGCCTTTTTTAACTGCCATCCAGAGACGGAGGTCACCTATCTGCTGGATATTGGGGATCAGGTGACTCAGGCTCTGGAGGAACGGCGGATGGACCTGGCCATTGACCGGCTGCCTCCGGAGGAGATAGAACCCAGGAGAGAACACATCATTGCATTTGAGCTGCTGCGGGAGCGTCAGTGTGTTCTGCTGTCCCCTCAGGACCCCAGGTCCGGGTTGCTGGAGTTGTCCTTCCCGGATCTGAACGGAAGCGATCTGGTGTCCGGACCGGAGGGCTCTCTGGACGATCTTATCATGAAGCGGGCCTGTCAGACCTTTGGCATAGAAATGGCGCGAGTCCAGCGGGCGGATAATTTAGAGGCGGTAATGGCGCTGATCCGGTGCGGGAAGGGAATTGCTCTTGGGCCGGAATCCTTTGCCGTGCGTTATCATGTGGCGGCAGTGCCCATGCTGCCTCCCACTGATGTGGCGCTGAATTTGTTGTGCTTAAAGCAGAACGCGAAGAATCCTCTGGTACAGCAATTAAGGCAGTATCTGGTAAGTGAATCCAGCAAAAGCCTGTTCATTCGTTAAAATTCAGGCCCAAATCAGTTTTTTAGCACTAAAAGGTATTGAGCCCGCTCCATTAGATCGTTCCTCCGGCCTTTTGTCCGAACCGATGGATGTATCAACGTACGGAATGCTCTTTGGCGGCATCCAGATGAAAGAGGAAACAAAATGATTGACAACGCTTTTCCGGATTTTGGCGAAACGGAAAACGGGCCGGAGAGCTACATCTCTGACCCGCTTTTTCGTGGCCAGAAATCGATACCTGAATCCAGTGACCAGAAAGGGCTTGCCGCCTAAAAAGAGATGTGATACTATTGCAGAGAAATCCCTTACTACATACAGAGAGGAAGCGACATAGCATGAAAATACGAAATCAAGTCCGCCGCTGCACCGCCCTGCTGCTGGCTCTGTCCCTGCTGCTCCTGGCAGGCTGCGGCGGCAAAGCGGCAGCCACCACCATGCGCCTGATGCGCACAGAGGGTGAGGTCGGCGTATCGGACGATGACGGAAAGAGCGTAGCGCCAAAGGAGGACCTGGGGCTGTACAGCGGCTACGGGGTGGATACCCAATCGGCCAGCTTTGCCTGGATCAATCTGGACGGTGTGAAGCTGGCCAAGCTGGATGAAACGAGCGAGATCGCCATTCAAAAAGAGGACAAGCACCTGGAACTTGAGGTCAAGTCCGGCTCCCTGTTTTTCAACGTCACCCAGCCATTGGAGGACGACGAGACGATGAACATCCGCACGTCTTCCATGATCGTCGGCATCCGGGGCACCTGCGGCTGGGTAGAGGTCCCGGATGCAAGCCATATGAACGTCTACCTGCTGGAAGGCAAAGTGGAGTGTACAGCGGGGGTCACGGCAACCGTCTCTGCGGGCGAGGTGGGCCGTCTGGACGAGACGGCGGGAACCGTTACAGTGGAACCCTTTGCGCAGGACGCCATTCCGGACTTTGTGCGTGGGGAGCTGGACGGCATTTCGCTGGACGGCATCCCGGAGACCGCTGAGCCGGCCGCAGAACCCGAACCAGATCTGATCGCGGACGCGCTGGCACAGTACCGCGTGATCGCGGCGCAGGCGTCCGCTTATGACTACGGCGCGGATGACCCTACCGGGGACTACCGCTACGCGCTGGTCCGGATGCGAGCCGATTCAAACATACCGGCCCTGCTGCTGGAACAGGATACCACCTTTGGCATCAGCAATGTACTGGTATTCCAGTATGAGCCGGACAACGGACAGGCAGTCCAGTCCGACGGGACCATGTCGGAGGGCGTTGCGCAGGCAGGCGGTTATCGAGGCGGCCTGTCCGCGGCGGGAGACGGGAACGGCATCCTGGCCACGGAGTTCTCCAGTGGGAGCGGCATGGGTTCTACCAGCCGGGTCACGCTGAACGGGAATTCCCTCCAGAGCACCACGCTCTGGGAGGGAAACGTCTTTGAAGACACGGACCCGACGAGTGAGGAAATCGGATATCTGGAAATCGACTGGCATGATATCGCGGACCTGAGCGGCCTGGACAGCTGGACGCCGCCTGCCGGTGAACCGTCCCAGCCGGCCCCCGGTCAGCCGGAACCGGACGGGACGACGCTCCCCACCGATGGGGACCGGATCGTGTTCCGGGGTACTCTTGGTGCGTACAGCTACAATGAGGTCCTCGCCCTCCAGGGGCAGTCCGACCCAAATCCTGGGAGCGATATGGGAGAGACCTACTATCTGATCGTGCTGGACGAGCCCCAGACCATGAACCTGCGCAGCGGCGACGGACTAAGCAGCCGTGATGGCGAGGTACATCTGGTCAATATCACTTACGCTGAAGGAATCGCGCAGTACGTTGGACAGAGCATGGCATTCAGCATCGACCCGGAGCGGACATACTGGCCCAGCGACACTTCCCTTCCCCTTGGGGAACCGAGCACCGATGATGTCCATGTGCTGAGCTGAGACCGATCATGGCCCAAACCAGTCCTGCGGACGGATTGGGCAAAGCCAGCAGCCCCTGCAGAACCGTCAACGGCTCTCCGGGGCTGTTGGCGGTTCGAACAGTATACGGCTTGACTTACAGGCAATAAAGCGCGTTCAATGACACAAGACATAAACCAGATAAGATGGAGGTGCATCCCATATGCAATACGCTGTCTCCGACATCCACGGCTGCTATGACAAGTATATCCAGCTCCTGCGCCGCCTTGGCCTCAAAGACTCCGACACGCTGTACGTCCTGGGCGACATGATTGACCGGGGCCCGGACGGGCTGAAAATCCTGATGGACATCTCCATGCGCCCCAACGTGGTCCCCTTCCTGGGCAACCACGAGTACGCCGCCCTGACCTGCCTGCCGTGGCTCATGGAGGAGCTGACGGAGGAGAACACGGAGCCGGACGTGCTGCTCTGGCGGCTGCAGAGTACCCAGGGCTGGATATCCGACGGCGGGGAGACAACGATTGCAGAATTCCGCAGGCTTTCCACGGAGGCCCAGCAGGACGTGCTGGACATCCTGGAGGACCTGACGGTCTATGAGGAAGTGAAAGCTGGCGGCAGGGAGTTTGTCCTGGTCCATGCGGGGCTGGACGGGTTCTCGCCTGATAAGCCCCTGGACGACTACCAGCTGGACGAGCTGATCCTGTCCCGGCCCGAGCCAGGAGAAACCTATTTCCCGCACAAGTACCTGGTCTGCGGCCACACGCCCACGCCCTACTACACGGGGGCGCGCCCGGAGGACGCGAGGATTTACCGCAGGGACAAGCTGATCAGCATCGACTGCGGCTGCGCGTCCGGCGGCCCGCTGGGGTGCATCTGCCTGGACACGCTAGAGGAACTCTACGTCTGAACCTTGGCATACGCCGCCTCCGCCATGCTATAGATGAGCAGAAGAAAGGCCCTGATCGTGGGCATCCAGGCTATCGCATCGTAAATTTTTTACTCTGGTCCTATTGACAAACCGCCCTGGGTGTGCTATAATGCAATATCTCCTAGAGCGGGGCTTGCAGCAATTTTATTTATTTTTTTCCTTCCAAGGGCATTGCGACGACTAGATATCTAGCCGTACCATGCCCTTTTTTGCTGTTTTCCGGCGAAAAAGGCAGTCTTGAAAAGGGGGAAAATTCAACATGAGAAACAAAATGGCGCGCGATTTCTGCGTTGAGTGCATCAACCAGGTCCTCAGCGACGGCACAAGTTCCTACATCGAGAACCCCGCGATCAAGTTCACCGAGATGGCCAAGAACGGCGACTTCGATCCCCTGAGCGAGGAGGAGTACACCGCCCTGCTGAGTGAAGTCGAGATACTGGCGAAGCTCTTCAACAACCGTCCCCGCCGGGCCGCCGGAAGCATCCTGCTGGATGTCCTGGCGAACGCGCCGAGGGTCAGCTACAAGTTGAAAGACGACCTCGCGGACCTGTTCGGCCGCCTGCTGGCCGGCCCGGGTGATGAGGAGATACCGCCGCTGTCCCCCGAGACGATACAGGCCATAGAGGACTACGTGTGCGAGCAAACCGAAGAAATGCTTGAAGACCTTGAAAAAAGATTCGACCATATCGGCGAGGAGATGCTGCGGGAATCCCTCCGGATGCCCCCGCCCAAGAAAATCCGGGACAACATCACAAAGAAGGTCATCGGCCAGCCCGAGGCCGTCAAGGCCGCGGCCATGATCGTATACAACCATCTCTCCGGACGCAGGACCAACGCCGTGTTTGCCGGACCCAGCGGCTGCGGGAAATCCGAAATCTGGCGCACCTTGTCAAAAGAATATCCCGGCCTGGTCCGCATGATAGACTTCTCCCGGTTCGCGGCGGACGGGTGGCGCGGGAGCCTGCACCTGCGGGACATCTTCAACGGCGTCGGCTCGGATGATATCAGACGCCGCGGCCTGATCGTCGTTCTCGACGAGGCAGACAAGCGCCTCTGCGAGCCCGCTATAGGTTCCGGCGGCACGGACTACAACGTGCTCCTCCAGAACGACCTGCTCAAGATGATGGACGGCGACGTGATAGAGTTTGGCGCAGAGGACAGACAGCCCGCCCTGTCCGTGGACTGTTCCAAGGTTTCTGTCGTCATGCTGGGCGCGTTCGAGCGGCTGCTGGCGGGAAAGGCCAAGGACGCCAAGCGCATCGGCTTCAGCACGGCCCCCAAAGCCGACGCCGGAGGCCACAAGGACATCTCCTATCATGATCTCATCCACGCCGGGATGCGCCTGGAAATCGTGGGGCGGATCAATAAAATCATCGCGCTGGAGCAGCTGTCCGTGGACGGCTACAAGGCCATACTCAGAGGCCCGGTGCTGTCCGGCCTGCAGGAGTCCACCGGCTGCAAGATCGGCATCGACAGCGCCGCCGGTGACGCGCTTGCGGAGCGGGCCATTGAATCCGGACTGGGCGTCCGCTGGATGCGCTCCGCAATCCTCAACGCCATTGATGACGCCATGTTTGATGCCCCCGAAGCGAAGGCATGGTCGGTCACCTTGGAGGACGGCAGGCTGCGCTGCCGGGCGAGGAAGCTCCGCAAGAGCGGCAGGGCCTGCATGAGCCGCAATCGGATGGCGGAACTCCCCTTCTAAATGACACAACGCGGGGCGGGCGGTGGTGCGAAATGAGCGGTATAGCTCAATGGGTACCACCGCCTCGCCCAAAACGCAGAAAAGCGGCGGGTTTGACCAACTGCAATGCCGCGTCCTATACCCAGTGGACGTTCCAGGAGAAGACGGCCTGAGAGGATCTCTAAAAAGGGAGGGGAATACCTGTGGCAAATATTCAGCTTCAGCCAGGCGAGTCCATGATCGGCCAAGGGATGATGGCCTACTGGGAACCGGTGCTGGGGAGTTCGTGCAATGTATGGCGTGGGACAATTTTTGTGACGAACCGGAGGGTGTGCTTTCAGATTTCCTGGACAACTCACATGGAAGTTGAATTGAGTCGGGCAGAAATCAGAGGGTTTGCAGTCGGAAAACATCTGTTTGCGACCAAAGTGACGATCCATAGCAGATCCGGTGAAAAGTATACATTTACCGGCTTTCCTGTGAAAAAACTGCAAGGCTGGCTTCGGAGTTTGGGCATCCCTCAATTAAAATGATTGGAGTTAAAGGGGTTCATGCTATGGGATATGCACGTATTTTGAAAGACAACGATAGAAAACCATCCGGTTACCGCTGAAACCAGCTATGCTGTCCGGCTGAAAACGTGTAAAAATCCAGCTGCCTTTACAATCCTGTCTGACGGCTATACAAAAGATGATGACCGTGTATATTATTGTCAAGTAACGGTAAAAAGGACAATTCCACAGTCCTTTACTGTACTTCGTGATGGATACGCCTGTGACGATCAGCACGTCTTTTGGGGAAACTGCTTGTTGCATGTAGATCGGGACTCTTTCAACGTGCTGGAAGATGGTTATGCGGAAGACAAGTACCATTCTATTCACGGAATGGTAGTGACAAAAAAGAAGGGTGTGTAGGCGAATCGTTTCATGAGTATTGTGTATGTATCGACTGAAAACCATCATCTCCGCAGCCGGGGTCTTGCTGCTGATCCGCTCGGCGGAGAACTAGGAAGATATAGCCGTCCCCGGCGAGTGAGCCAAAAGCGCAGATGAGGCAGTTCAGATCGAGAATTGATGTGAAGGGAGTAATACCATGAGTGAATATCGAGACGGTATCAAGATAAAAACCACGATACCCAGTGTAGCCCTTTTGAAGCTTCTGCGGAAATGGCATCCAAATCGGTCGCTATCGGAGCTGCGGGCCATGGTTCAAAACCATGAATACATCTATTTGACCGATCAGGAAAAGTCTTGGATAGAGGGCGACCGGAAAATGGCGAAGCTCTTGAAAGAGCTGGATCGGGCTGGATTTGAGACGGAATTGTACCGGGAGTGTCAGGAGAGACCAGGATGTCCCTGGCAGGCGGATCCCATGGACCGAGAATTCTTCCGAAATACGCTCCAGACAGACCGGGAGATTGAGCGGGAGACAATGCTTGACATGGAGCGTGAGGTGGAGGGCTTCGTCAGTCCGGAGGCCATGGCGGATATTGAGGAAGAACTGCGAAATCAGGACGAGGAGGACTGACCTATGAGGGGACACAGCGTATGAGACGGGAAGAAGACGATTTTGCCGCTTATAGGCGGCAGCAGAAGAACCAGGCCGTGCCCTTTTCCTACATATACCCGCAGATGCCGCCCCGGTTCTGCTGGTGCCGCCGCTTCGCTCAGGCGTTATTCCTGATCGAGCGGGGAGGCTTTGTGGTGCTGGTTCTCAGCAACTTTCCGACGGGTGTTGTGGTGCTGCTCTGGGGCAAGGAGGCTCTGCCGGAGGGAGTTGGAGCCATGGCGTTCCTGCTCTCTCTGGTATCCTTTGTGCTGCTGCCCCTGGCCTTCCTCGCCAGGTGGCTGAGGCATACGGCGAAACTCTTCTGGCACTGCCCTTGCTGCGGACAGCTTTTTCCCTACTACGCCCCGGATGGGAGGCATGAGGAAATGCGGAACAAGGAGTGCTGCTATACCCTCCGGCAGATGCGGATCGGGTATGTGAAGACAAAGCTCTGCCCGCTGGTGATCCCATCGGAGTGCCCGGCGTGCAGGCGGAAGTTTTTTCAGATGGCAACCTCCATAACTGAGATAATGTGAGACAAGGAGATGAATCATTGTGCGATACACACATTTACTAAATGGGAAAGCGATTTTCTTTTTGTGCAGCGACACTATGAAGGATACTGCGGAATTTTTTTCGACTGTGCTGCAACATGAAGATATGGCGCACAATGTTATTCAGGACAAGCGAAGGGAGCCAGCTATATGATCCCGGCTCAAAGCAATGCTTCTGAGCCGTGGACAGTTGATTGGTGGTGATAGAAAGAGCGTCATTTGGCTGCGTGCTTCTTCCAAACGCTCCTGGAAATCGATTGATTTCCAGGAGCGTTTGTTTTTGCGGACAGCAAGCGTCCGGCCAGCGTTCGGAGCAGGCGAAGGGGGCCGTCAAGATCGGATCATAACAGGCTTTGGCTCTTGACAGTTCACACTTCTAATTATATATTATATTTAATAAAATATTTTATTTAATATGATATAGTCATAGTACACAAAATTGAGGGGCCTGTATTGCGGAATATGAACTATTTCACTGCATATTTTCCGCTGCTCAGAAAAATGGAAGCCCAATTCTTTTCCGGCCCTTCAAAAAAGGCGGTATTAAAGCCAGCACGGATTTCCTCTAAAATGGGGACATAAACAGCGCCGGACCTGAGATCCGGGGCGGTAAAGGAGGAAATTGTTATGGAAAAAGGCTGGCTTGGTTTGGAGGATCAGGTGGTCATCGTCACAGGCGGGGCCTCCGGCATCGGCAAGCATGTGGTGCAGACCCTGACAAAAGCCGGGGCCAAGGCTGTAGTGGCCGACATGACGGTGAACACCGGCGGCGAACTGGACGGCGCCTGGTGCGTCAAGTGCGACGTGACCAGTCCTGACAGCGTGCAGGCCATGGCGGACGCCGTGGTGGAGAAGTACGGAAAAATCGACGCCCTGGTGAACAATGCGGGCATCAACATGCCCCGCCTGCTGGTGGACGCCGCCGGGGAGCGGCCCGAATACGAGCTGAACGAGGCGTCCTTCGGCAAAATGTTTGACATCAACGTGAAGGGCGTGTTCCTGTGCGCCCAGGCCTGCGCCCGGCAAATGCTGAAGCAGGGGGGCGGCGTCATCGTGAACATGTCCTCCGAGTCGGGCAAGGAGGGTTCCCAGGGCCAGAGCGCCTACTCCGCCACCAAGGGCGCAGTGGACAGCTTCACCCGCTCCTGGGCCAAGGAGCTGGGCAAGCACAACATCCGCGTGGTGGCCTGCGCCCCCGGTATCATGGAGGCCACCGGCCTGCGCTCCCCGGCCTACAACGACGCCCTGGCCTACACCAGAGGCTGCAAGCCGGAGGAGCTGTCCACCGACTACAGCAAGGTCATCCCCCTGGGCCGGGACGGAAAGCTGGACGAGGTGGGCGATCTGGTGGCCTTCCTGGTCTCCGGCCGGGCCAGCTACATCGCGGGCACCACATTGAACATCTCAGGCGGCAAATCCAGAGGGTAACACATATAGGGAGGGGATCGCGGTGAACACCGAATTTGGCGGCAACCGGCTGGCGTATATTTTGCTGTCTCTGTGCAGCGCGCCGGCGGTCTCCTCCAGCGCCCTGGCCGGGAAGCTCCAGGTCAGCGAGCGGACCATCTCCAACGACGTCAAGCAGCTGGAGTCCGAGCTGAAGGACTGCGCGTCCATCCGGAGCAGCCAGGGCCGGTACACCCTCCACATCTACGACGCGGCCCGTTTCCAGACCGTCCGGGCCCGGATTCTGGCGGACGATGGCGGTTTGAACTCCCCCGGAGGCCGGATGGACTACATATTTGGCCGCCTGATGCGGGCGGAGGCCCCTCTCCTCACCGACGAGCTGGCCTACGAGATGAACGTGGGCCGCAGTACGTTAGTCAGCGATCTGAAGCGGCTCCGCACCGCTCTGGAGCCCTACCAGCTGTCCGTCCAGGGCAAGACCAGCCAGGGGCTGACCCTCCAGGGCCGGGAACAGGACGTGCGCCACTACCTGCTGGAGCACTGCTTCGAAGCCCTCTACCGGGACTACCCCCTGGAGGAGGAGATTGTCGCACTGGTGCAGAACGCCTTTGCCCACACTCCGGTGGGCCGCACCACCCGGCAGCGATTCCAGCGGTTTTTGACCGTCATGCTGGACCGCTTCCTCACCGGGCACCCCATTGGCGAGCTGCCCACCGCCTTTTACCGTCTGGCCGCCCGGCCGGAATTTCAGGCTGTCAACGCCTTGACCCAGCAGATTGGCGCGTTCCTCCACATCGACGTTCCGGCGGAGGAGAAGCTGTTCACTCTGCTGCCCATTGTGGGGATGCGTACCCCGGCGGACGTGATGGACATGCGGTCCATCCAGCTGGACCCGGCCATGCGGCCCCTCCAGGGGAAAATATTCCGGCAGATCAAGCTGGAGATGGACCTTCAGATGGCCAGCCCGGAGTTTGAGGAGGAGTTCCTCTACCACCTGATGTTTATGGTCAACCGCCTGCGATTCCACGTGCGGCTGAAGAACCCTATGGCGGCGGAGCTGCGGGAGAAGTACCCCCTGGCCTGGCGGATGGCGGGCATCGCCGCCCGGGTGATCCAAGAGGAGCAGGGGGTGCAGGTCACCGAGGACGAGCACAGCTACC
>CAJUAW010000038.1 GCA_910584605.1 uncultured Oscillospiraceae bacterium | reverse complement strand
GCTCCTCCAGCTCCTGGGCGAACTCCTTGGCCATCTGGGCGTGATGGTCGGGGTGGATGTACCGCAGGGCGTTCTTGATGGCCAGGGCCTTGTCCGCCTGGGACAGGTGGGACTCCCGGCGGGGGGCCCGGCGGTACTGGGGATCAAAGGAGGGATACTCCGGCAGATCATAGTCCAGTTTAATGGTCATAGCGTCTTGTGTTGTCATAATCGTTACCCCTTTTTTAAATTTTTATGGAGAAACCATCGGCCGCAGTGCAGTTACCGGCTGGCCAGGACCGTCTTGAATTCCTCAATCATCACAGGGATGACCTGATACAGATCTCCCACAATGCCATAGTTGGCAATCTCAAAGATGGGGGCTTCCTCGTCCTTGTTGATTGCTACAATGACGTCGGAGGTTTTCATACCGGCCAAATGCTGCAAGGCGCCGGAGATACCGCAGGCGATGTACAGCTTGGGGCCGACTGTTTTGCCGGTCTGGCCCACCTGGTGCTCATAGGAAATCCAGCCCGCGTCCACGGCGGCCCGGGAAGCGCCCACGGCGGCATTCAAGGCGCCGGCAAACTCACGGATCAGGTCGAAGCCCTGGGGGCCGCCCAGCCCCCGGCCGCCGGATACAATAATCTGGGCGTCGGTCAGGCTGATCTCGCCGCCAGCTTTGGACAGAATCTCGCGGACTTGGGTGCGAATCGGATCTTCTCCGCCGCCGAAGGGCACGGCGACCATCTCGCCGGACCTGCCCGTGTCCGCCTCATCCTTGGAAAAGGCGTTGGGCCGCACGGTACACATGATGGGCCGCTTCTCGGAAAATGCGATATCGGCCATAATGTTGCCGCCATACATGGGGCGGGTGGCGACAAACTCGCCGTCCTCCAGCTTTAAGTCCACACAGTCGGCAGCCAGCCCGGTCTCCAGACGGCTGGCCAGACGTGCGGCCAAGTCCCGGCCGTTTGTGGTGGCGGCCATCAGCAGAACCTCAGGCGCGTTCTCCTTCACCAAGGCGTCCAGCACCTGGCAGTAGCTGTCGGTCCGGTAGTCCTTCAGCCGCTCGTCGTCACAGACGTAGACCTTGTCCGCGCCATAGAGGAAGGGCTCCTGCTTCAGCTCGTCCAGCTGGCTGCCCAGGAGGACGGCGCAGACCTCGCCGGACAGCGCGCTGGACAGTTTCTTGGCCTGACTGAGCATCTCATAGGAAACGCTGGCGATCTTCCCGTTGGTCTGCTCCAGACAGACCCATATGCTGTTCTTATTAGACATGTTTCCTTCCCCCTTTATCAGATGA
Organism: uncultured Oscillospiraceae bacterium; assembly: GCA_910584605.1. Lineage (GTDB taxonomy): Bacteria > Bacillota > Clostridia > Oscillospirales > Oscillospiraceae > Lawsonibacter. Next base: position 20,172 of record CAJUAW010000038.1, on the reverse strand, counting down.
CCTTCTGGTCAACAAGCTTTTGGACGCCGGTCCTTGCAATTTCATCCGCCTCGCCCTTGAGGATCTCGCCGCTCTGACGGGGGGCGGGGGTATACAGCCGTTTTACGGCGGAGGGGGAGTTCTTGCCGACCTTACCAGCGTCCGCTCCAATGGCTGCGCAGTCCAGAGTGGGGATTTCCACACGGTTGGCCATACGGGTGCGCTTCAGCGTGGGGTAGCGAGGCTCGTTCAGAGACTTCTCGCAGGAGAGCACCACAGGCAGGGAGGCGGTAACCACTTCCTCACCGGCGGGGCAGACCCGCTTGACAGTGATGGAACTGGCGGTAACCTCTCTGATTTCATTGACGTAGGTGACCTGGGAGATGCCCAGCTGCTCTGCAATGCCGGCGGCAACCTGACCGGCGTCATCGTCGATGGCCTGCTTGCCGCAGAGGATCACATCGAAGGAGCCGATGGACGCAATGGCTTTGGCCAGGGTGTAGGAAGTGGCCCAGGTGTCGGAGTCCTCCAGAGCGGAATCGCAGACCAGATAAGCTTTCTCCGCTCCCATGGACAGACCGATCCGCAGTGCGGTCTTGCAGGAGTCATCGCCTGCGGTGATTACGCTGACCTCGCCGCCGTGCTCCGAGACCAGGGTCAGACCGGCCTCGATCGCATTGAGATCAAAGGGGCTGACCATGGTTTCCACCCCTTGGGTCATCACCTTCCCGGTGCTGGGGTCCAGCTTGGGAACAACCGCGTTATCAGGTACTTGCTTGACACATACCATGATATTCATACAATTTCCTCCAGTCGGGCGCCCGCCTGGGGCGCGCTGTTTGATAAAATTAGGGAGAGGGCGGTCCTGCCCGTGCGGACACAGGCAGGACTGCCGTTCGAAAGACAGCTCAGCGCAGAAGCTGGCCGGCAATCACGATGCGCTGGACCTGGGAGGTGCCCTCGAACAGCTCGGTGATGCGCTGGTCGCGGTAAATGCGTTCGATGGCATATTCCTTCATGTAGCCGTATCCGCCGTGGACCTGGAGCGCGATATCGACCACCTTGTGGGAAGCCTCAGCGGCGAAAAGCTTGGCCATAGCGGCCTGCTTGGTGAAGGGGACGCCCTGCTCCTTCAGGTCGGCTGCATAGTAGGTAAGCATACGTGCGGCCTCGACTTGAGTGGCCGCATCGGCCAGCATCCACTGGATGCCCTGGAACTTGGCGATGGGCCGCTTAAAGACCTCGCGCTCCTTGGCGTACTTGACAGCCAGATCCAGAGCGGACTGGGCAATGCCCACTGACATGGCGGCGATGCCGATGCGGCCGCGGTCCACCACGTCCAGGGCCAGGCGGTAGCCCTCGTTCAGCTTGCCCACCATGTTGGCCTTGGGCACGCGGCAGTCCTTGAACACGATTTCAGCGGTGCGGGCGCCCCGGATGCCCATCTTGTTGTCCTCGGAAGCAATCTCCATGCCGGGGGTTCCCTTTTCCACCACGAAGCAGGTCATACCGCGGCGGGGGTCCTCTTTGTTGGTGATGGCGAAGCAGCAGAGGTAGTCACAGTGGGCGCCGCCGGTGATGAAGTGCTTCACACCGTTGATGACATAGTCATCCCCATCCTCTGCGGCGGTGGTCTTGTTCGAGGTCATATCGGAACCGCCGGCAGGTTCGGTGAGGCAGAACGCGGCATACTTCTCGCCCTCCAGAGCAGGCCGCAGCCATTTTTCCTTTTGCTCCGGGCTTCCGGCCAGATACAGGGCGTCAAAGCCCAGGTAGTGGCCGGTGATGATGGACCCGGTGGCCGCACAGGCTGCGGAGATTTCCTCCATAGCGATGGCCTCGGAAATGGCGTCGTATCCGGCGCCGCCCAGCTCCTCGGGATAGGCCAGGCCCATCAGATCCTGCTCGCCCAGGGCCTCGATGGTCTCAGTGGGAAAGCGGTTGTTCACGTCGATCTCCTCGGCCTTGGGGGCCAGGTAGCTCTGGGCCCACTCGCGGACGGCGCGGCGCAGGGCAATTTGGTCCTCCGTGTACTTGAATTCCATAATAATTTCCTCCTCGTATTGATTGGAATGGATTAAATAATCGTTTCCGCTTCCCACTTGGCTACTTGCTCTTGAGAGAAGCCAAACGTCTCCGTCAGCACACTTTTGGTATGCTGACCCAGCAGCGGGGCGGGGTGCTTGGGATCTGGGGGCGTCTCGGACAGTTTGATAGGATTTCCTGTAATCCGCAGCTTGCCGGCGCCGGGCTGGTGGATATCCACCAGCATGTCCCGCTGAAGAATACTGGGGTTCTGGCAAGCCTCGTCCACAGTACACAGGGGGCCGCAGGGAAGGGAACGGGCCTGCATCATCTCCATAGCCTCCGCTGCGGTGTAATTGCTCAGGAACTCCTCCAGAATTTCCTTCAGCGCCACATCGTTGTCCGAACGGTGGGGGTCGGAGTCGAATCTGGGGTCCCGGGCCAGCTCCGGCTGGCCAATCATCTCACACAGCTTGGCAAACTGGGCGTCGCTGGCCACCGCGATGATGACGTGCGCGTCTTTGCACATGTAAATGTCGAAGGGGGCGCTTAGCGGGTGGCGGGCGCCGACCCGAGTGGGGTGGACGCCGCCAATGGTATGGCGGACCACATTGGTTTCCAGGAACGAGAAAACACTGTCCAGCATGGCGATGTCTACATACTGTCCTTCGCCAGTGCGCTCACGGTGATACAGCGCCAGCATGATGCCGGTGACCGCAAACAGGCCGGCACTGACATCGCCCAGAGAACTGCCCACCCGAGCGGGCTTGCCGTCGGGGTAGCCAGTTACACTCATCATGCCGGACATGCCCTGCGCCACAATGTCATAGGCGGGCAGGTCCCGCATGGGGCTGGTCTGGCCAAAGCCGGAGATGGAGCAGTAAACCAGCCTGGGGTTGATCTTGCTCAAATCCTCGTAGGCATAGCCAAGCTTGGCCATTACCCCAGGCTTGAAATTCTCCACCACCACGTCGCAGGATTTGACCATCTCATAGATGAGTTCTTTTCCCTTTTTCAGATCCAGGGCGACCCCCTTCTTGCCCCGGTTGACCAGAATGTAGTAGCCGCTTTGCTCCTCAACAAAGGGGCCGAAGATGCGGCTGCCGTCCCCGGAGCCGGGGCGCTCCACCTTGATGACCTCAGCGCCGAAGTCAGCGAGATTCATCGTGCAGAACGGGCCGGCCAACACCTGGGAAAAGTCCAGAACTCGTATTCCGGAAAGAACTTGTTTCAAACGATGCACCTCCAAAACAATAATATTTCAATAATATTTCAGGGAAAGCTTGTTTCGATGGTATCCGCTAGAAAAGCAGATGAGCGAAGCCAGCCACAATGGGGATGGCAATCACCGTGCGGATCAGGAAAATAACAACCAGCTGAACAAACGTGAGTCCCAGGTCGGACTGCATCATGGCGTTGGCGCTCTCTGTAAAAAAGATGATCTGTACGGTGGAGAGCACAATCACGAAAAAGATGCTGACAGGAGCGATCGCCTGTCCGGCAATCGTCATAACCGGCAGGGCAATCTCGGCAATGCCCACCAGCGTAGCGGGAGCGATCTCCTGGGCGTTCGGCAGCTGCATCAGCTCCAGGTAGGGAATCACTGGAATCCCGATCCACTGAAACAGCGGGGTGTGAGTGCTGATGAGCAGGGCGATGACCGCAATGGATTGAACAAAAGTTACAATCTTGACCGCAAAGGACAGCACACTGGGAATCGAGGTCAGGAACACGCGATAGGAAGTGCCGGACGCCTTTGTAGTAGCTGCCGCAAGGGCTTTGCGCAGGGTATTGCGGTTATACCGCATGGGCTTTCTCATGTCAGCCGTCTGCACGCTTCCGTTGATGTACACATCCCGCTTCCTGGAAAGGGGAGGAATGCGAATCATGATGGCGGCCAGAATGAAGACCACAATCAGCGACGTCAGAACCACCTTGCTGTACATATAGACGGTATCCGTAATCGAAACCAGCAGAGCGAAAAATCCCAGCGAGACAACGCTGAAATTGGTTGCGACGCAGCAGGCTTCCTTTTCCGTGTAGATGCGGTCATGATACAGCCGGTTGGTCATAAACACACCAACGGCGGGAGCGGCAACAAAGGCAGACACAGCCGTTACCGCCGATTGGCCAGGAAGCTTGTATACCCGGCGCATAATGGGCTCCATCAGCGTACCGACAAATTCCAGAATCCCAAACTCAATCAGGAACGTAACCAGGTAGCCGGCAATCGTCACGGTAAAAAGGGTTGACCCAGCCAGACCGATCGCCTGTCCCCCCACCTCTTCATCCAGGATGATGGCGGGGCCCACGCCCGCAGTGACCATGATAGAGAACAGGGCGGCCAGGTAGTAGAGGATTCCGGTGCCCCACCCGTCCTTTGCGTGGAACCGGGCAATTGGGCCGGTTTTTGTGATTTTAGCGATGGTAAATGTGACGGACAGAGCGGCGCAGGTGATCAAAACCAGCCCGTTCATTGCCGTTGAACCCAGACGCGCCTTTACCGCATCGATCAAAAGAACCATGGGAACTCCGCTGGTTTCCCCGACCGAAATTGGAAGAAAGAATATCCATATGCCAATCGCGGAAAAAAGCAGGAATTTCAGGATACTGGGGAGACGCAGCGTTCCGTAGTCAACCGGTACGCCCACCCGGTTGTCCAGGTCCCGCCCTGCCGCCGCATCGTCCGCAGATGTTGACAGTTCTTGAGAAACCTTATTTTCATCCAAACGTAACGCACCGCCTTTCAAAACAGTTGTATGGCTCCCAACAGGCTTATTTCAGAAGGGCTCGGGAGATCACCATCCGCTGAACCTCGCTGGTCCCCTCATAGATCTGGGTGATTTTGGCATCGCGCATCATGCGCTCCACGGGATATTCCCGGGTATAGCCGTAGCCGCCCAGCAGCTGGACGCACTCGGTGGTCACACGCATAGCGGTTTCAGCGGCAAACAGCTTGGCGTGGGCGGACTCCACGGAGTAGGGCAGATGGTTGTCCTTGGCCCAGGCGGCGCGGTAAACCAACAGGCGGGCCGCCTCGATTTGATTGCTCAGATTGGCAATGACAAACTGGGTATTTTGGAATGCGGACAGGGGTTTGCCGAACTGCTCGCGCTGCTTCACATAGGCCACCGCCTCGTTCAGCGCCCCTTGCGCGATGCCCAGAGCCTGGGCTGCGATACCGATACGGCCGCCGTCCAGGGTGTGCATGGCGATCTTAAAGCCGTCGCCTTCCTTACCCAGCAGGTTTTCCGCAGGGACAACACAATCTTCCAAGATCAGGCTGGCAGTGGCGGAGCCGCGGATTCCCATCTTCTTTTCATGCTTGCCTACCGAGAAGCCCTGAAAGGAGTCTTCCACAATAAAGGCGGAGATGCCATGATTGCCCTTTTCCTTATCGGTCATGGCCATGACAATGTAGATACCGGCCTCGCCGGCATTGGTGATGAAGCACTTGGAGCCGTTGAGCACGTAGTGGTCGCCCTGCTTCACCGCAGTGGTCTTCTGCCGGGAGGCGTCTGTTCCGGCGTTGGGCTCGGTCAGTCCGAACGCGCCCAGACACTCGCCGCTGGCCAAAGGAACCAGATACTTCTGCTTCTGCTCCTCGGTGCCCCAGTCATAGATGGGAGCGGAACCCAGGGAGGTGTGGGCGGACAAGGTGACGCCGGTAGACGCGCAGACCTTGGACAGTTCCTCTACTGCGATCACATAGGAGAGGTAGTCGCCCTCCTCGCCGCCGTATTCTTCCGGAAAGGGGATGCCGAACATGCCGTTTTCGGCCATCTTCTGGACGCTCTCCTTGGGGAAGCGCTCGTTTTCATCGATCTCCTCCGCAAGAGGCTTGATCTCTTTCTCCGCAAAGTCGCAATACATCTTCTGTATCATTTTGTACTCGTCATTGAACCCGAAATCCATAAACCGTTCCTTCCTTTCGTCGAAAAAATAGTAAGGGAATTGACCTGTTTGCTTTGGAGATGAGTTCAGTATAGGGGTCTCGGGTCTCTAAATCGTCTGTGTGCCGTCCAAATAAGAGACGGGTTCCGCTGAACGGCTTCCTTCCACCCGGAGATGTCAAAAGGCGTTCCGAGTCAGAATGATGGGGAATCCCTTGACTTTTCCCGGTTCGCAGACGTTTTTAACGTCTAATTTGCGTCTAATGTGTTCAAGACTGAAAATTAACCCGGAAAATTTGCTGTATTTTTGTTGGATTTGACGGTTATTCCCTCGCGCTGCCAGCACTAGGCGGAAAAGACGCTCACTGACTCAAGACGGCAGTTTTTCCAAATATGGTTCATGACAAAACGATTGAAATGCCGGACTGTTTCTGCTACAGTAACAGACAGTGCGGAAGGAACGCTGTTTTGTTTCAAGGAGGTTCAGGTACCGATGAGCAAATATGTATGTAAGCTGTTTGGAGTTCCTCAGATCACAAAAGATGGCCAAATCTGCTTCTTCCCCTATGGAAAAATAAACGCTTTGCTATACTATCTGCTTGTGGTAAAGGTAGCCAGCCGGGATGAGGTCGCAGGACTTCTATGGCCCGACGTGGACGGAGTCACCGCGAAAAAGAATATTCGAAACGCGCTTTATCAGGCCAAAAAGTCTGTAGGGCAGGATATCATCGTGGCATCTCAAAAGTCCATTCTCGTATTGAATGAGGAATTGGAGCTGGAGTTGGATGTGGACGCCTTTGAGGCAGACCCCGGCGCCAATTTGGACCTGTACCGGGGGGACTTTTTACAGGGCTTCTATCTGAAAGACGCCGTCCCCTATGAGTATTGGATCGCTGGCATACGGGATAAATTTGCCAGGATATTTGCCGCGGAGTGCTATAAAAAAGTGGAGGACGGCCTGCGCACACATCAGTGCGGCGGCCTGGAGTCTTTGCTCAGCCAACTGACCGCCATGGATGAGTTTGACGAGCGGAACTACCGGCTTTTGATGCGCTTCTATCTGGAAACCGGACGGAGCAGCAAGGTGATCGAGACCTATTTCGACCTGGTAAAGCGGCTGGAAAGGGAATTGGGCATCGAACCGGAACCGGAAACCACCGAGATTTATGAGAGTCTGCTGAAGCGGATCACCTTTGGGGGACAGTCCAAGGAGCGGAGCGAACAGTCCTCCCATTTATATGGACGTTTCCAGGAATTCGCTGCGGCTGAAAAGCTTCTGCGGGAGTTTGAGCTGGGAGAACAGAGCTTGTCGCTGGTGTTCCAGGGAGAGTTTGGATCGGGTAAAAGCGTGCTGCAGCGCCAGCTGTTGGAAAAAGCGGCGGGCCGGCTGACCGTATTGGAGACAAGCTGCTATCAAGGAGAGTCCGAGCAGCCCCTGCGGCCCTGGAACAGGCTGATCCAGGGGATCAAACCTCTGATCTGCCGGGATGAGCGGATACAGTCCCTGTGGCCCGAGCTGATGCGAGATGTGTTTCCCGATTTCAGCGATGATTTGCCCGGCAAGGGGTATATCTCCCAAACCAACCGTCCGCCCCTGTACAGGCTGGCCCACGTCATCACCGAAGCGCTGATCAATCTCTCACAGGATCGAAGGGTGCTGCTCGCCATGGAAAATCTCCAGTGGATGGACACCGAGAGCCTGCAGGTGCTGACTTCTGTCCTCTTAAATCTGCCCGCCTGCCGGGTTATGATGCTGGCCACGGCGGACGTGCAGCGCATCCGACCGCTGGAGGACATGTTGACAGAGCTGCAGGAGCATGGAAAGCTGACCGTTTTACCCCTGCGGCGGTTCAGCATTGAGACCTGCCATAGCTTTTTGGAAAAATCTCTCTCCGGGCAAAAAATTGAGGGTGATTTGTTGCGGCAAATCTATACGGAGACAGAGGGCAATCCCTTTTTCCTCCATGAGTACATCGGCATGCTGAGCCGGAAGGCCGGCCTTGACACCATGACCCCGGCCATGCTGAAAACCTTGAAGGCCCGTTTCTTATACCTGAGTCCGGAGCAGTTGGAGCTGCTTCAGATCGTCTCCTTTTTTGACGGCGGCGCACCAGTCAGCCTGCTGCCCATCCTCACCGGAAGAGACGAAAAAGAGCTGTTTCAATGCCTGACACTGCTGGAGGACAGAGCCCTTCTGGCAGAGCAGACCTTGGAACAGGACCACATTGTTTTCTTTACCCACATCAAACTCCGGGAATATGCCTACATGACGCAGACGGAGCTGCAGAAAAAGCTGATTCATGAACAGATTGCCCAGCTGCTGGAGCAGTTCTCGTCCCAAAACAATATCAAGCTGAACACCAAACTGATCTATCATTTCTCTCAGGCCGGAAATATCTGCAAGGCGATGAAATACAGAATCGCCACCCTGAAGCATGTCTTGAACTTCAACCACGAGATGTTCCCCACATTGGATGAAATGGAGTCCGACTCCACAGCCAACATCTATATTTCCCGCAATCGCATATGGGAAATATTCGTCTCGCTGGAGGAGGACTTTATACAGATGGGGCAAGCAGCAGACAATCCGGCGGAGCTGGACCGTCTGCTGCTGGAGTTCAACTATATTAAAGGGCGCTATCATATCAGGGATGGAAATTATGACGAGGGCACCGAACATATTGCCTATGTGATTACAAAGAGCAAACAGATGAACGACCTGTGGTATGAGCTGGAAAGCTATAAACAGATGATTTTGCTCTATCTTCAGATACACGATCTGAAAAAGATGGAACGGTATGTAAAACTCGGCCTTGAGGCGGCTCTCAGCTGCAACGCCTATGACCAGATCGGGATTATGTTCCGCCTGAAGGGCCTCTATAATCTGATGGCCGGTAATTTTAAAACGGCTGAGGCGGCCCTGGACAAATCCATCTCCCTTTTGACCATTACGCCGGAAATGGCCCGGAAATACAGCACAAATATCGCTGCGGCCCACAATTATATTGGTGAGATCCGTCAGGCGGAGGGGAACTACCCCGCCGCCATGAGCGCCTTTCAAAAGGCCATTTCGCTGTGTCTCTGGTGTAACGTCTCCTCAAGCCTGTCCTATTTTTATATCAACGCCGGAAAAAACGCCTACATTATGAATCGGTTTGATGAGGCGAAGGAATACTTTGAAAAAGCCTACTCCCTCTATGGTGAATTTGACTCCTTCTGGAGGCGTCCTGTTCTGGACAGCTACATGGCGCTGACGATGATGATAGAGAATGATTTTCCCAAGGTGCTGCACTATCTTGCTTCTGCGCAAAAAAGTGTGGAACATATCAAAGACCCGGGAGAATTAGGAACGGTCTATTTTGCCCAGGCCCTGATTCGGCTGCAGATTGAGCAGAGGCCGGAGCTTCAGGCCATATTTTCCAAGGTTTTGATTTACCCAGCGGATCGATACCGCAAATTATCTCTTGCAAAATTGAATCGGGACTACAACCACTTTGAAATCAGGCTGCTCCATCAAAAATTCAAATGAATCCCCGGCTGCCAGCGGGGAACGGGGTATACCTGACGCAGCATCTCCATACCTATAAAAGAGACAGCGCCGAGCCGTTCCGCGCAGGAAGGGCTCGGCGCTGTCTCATATTGATTGGCTGCACTACTCAAAGACCGCCTGGGAGATATCCACCTTCTGCCCGCAGCGGTTGTCGATGTCCGTGCCGTTGCGGGAGAAGCGGGCGCCCTCAAAGTACAGCGGCTGATCGCTGGGGACGCTCTCCAGCAGCACGGCGGTGCCGTTGCGCCGGAACAGGTTGCCGCTGTACATGTGGTCGTTTCGGTTGTCGCTGGTGGAGTTGAAGTGGAAGCCTACGGCGTTGTCCTCAAAGACGCTGTCTTTGATGTTCACCCAGGAGCTGCCGTAGCACAGCACGCCGGTGCGCCACCCGGTAAACTGGCAGTGGTTGAAGTTGATCCGGGCGGAGGCGGACACCCCCACCCCCTCGCCGTCTCCTGTGAAGCACAGGTTTTGAAATTGGCAGATGTAGCCCTTCTGGGCGGTGGCCTGAAGGGTGCCGGTGAAGGTGGTGCATGCCCCGTCCGGGCCCTCGCTGCCGATCAGGTTCATGGACCGCTGTTCCAGCAGCAGACTGCCCTCGTAGGTGACGGCGGGCAGGTGGATGTAGACGATCACGTCGGAGGTGATGGTCTCGTTGACCTGGTCCACCAGGGCCTGGAGGTCATCCATCGTGTCCATGGGCACGTCCTCCGGGTAGAAGTGCCGGGTGGGAACCACCCTCAGCGCCATCCGCTGGTACAGGCGGATGGTGTCGCCGTTTTGCATGCGGATGTTCCAGCGCAGCTCCATGTCGCCGCTGCGGTCGGTGTAGGTCAGGATGCTTCGGGAGGCGGCCTCCAGGTCGTAGTCTGAGGCCTGGGGCTGGGTGTACTGCCAGGGCTCCAGGCTGTCGCCACCCCGCAGGAGCTCCACATTGATGGCCTCCACCTTGCGGAGAAAGACCTCCTTGGCGTTTACGCCGGTGTCCACATGGTTGATGAACAGCCGGGAGGGCTTGTTGGAGGTGGTTCCCTCCTCCAACTCCTCCGAGTAGTCAGTCATGGACTGAAAACGGTCCCCGAAGTAATTGAGAAGGAGTTGATAACTCCCGTCGTTGTCGGTGTAGATGATCTCGGCGGTGCCGTTGTCGTAGACCTTGGGCCGGGTGCAGAGCCAGGACGTCAGCCCTATGGCCAGAATAAGGAGGGCCATCAGGGCGTTCCGAAGCGCCCGCCCCGGCATAGGCCGGGGCGGCTTGACCTCGGTTCGCGGATGGATGCTTGCGGCGCAGTGGGGGCAGAAAGCGGCCTCGTTCGGGAGCTGTGACCCGCAGTGGGGACAGCGTTTCCAATCGTCCATCACCATCACAGCGCCTCCATCAGATGCAGCACGTTCTTATACCGCTTGGCCGGATTCACCCGGGTGCAGTGCTCAATGATCCGGCCCATCCGGCCCTCGGGCAGATGCTTGGAGGGGTGCTCCCCGGTGAGCATCACGTTCATCAGCACCCCCAGGGAGTAGATGTCTGTCCGGGCGTCGGACTGGCTCAGGCCGTACTGCTCCGGGGCGGCGAAGCCGGTGGTGCCCAGCACCTGGGTGTCCGCCTCCGCCTCCGGCTTGTGGAGGCGGGCGGCGTCAAAGTCGATGAGCACCGCGTCATGGCCCCGCAGAATCACGTTCTCCGGCTTGATGTCCCGGTGGACGGCGGCCATGGAGTGGAGCACCCACAGCCCCTGACACAGATGCTTGACAATCTGCCTGGTCTCCGCCTGGGAAAACAGGGCGTCTTTCAGCAAAAAGTCCAGGGTGTCCCCCTCAATAAACTCCTCAATCACCAGATTCTCCCCATCCTGCTCCGCCATCTCGTAGATCACCGGCAGGTAGCGGCAGGAGCAGTCCAGCAGCTTCCGGTAGACCTCCCCGTTGCCGGTAAAACGGCGGAGAATGAACTGCCGGCCGTTCTCCCGGTGCCGGATGAGCTCCACGCTGCCCCGGGGGCTCTTCTTTAAAAGGCGGACCACCTCAAACTTGGTCTGCAGTTGTTCGTTCAGCCAGGCGTACATGACGATCCCCTCCCCGAAAATATCAAACACGATGCAGCTGGCATATTGTATCCAGCTGTAAAGTTCGCTACAATAGCAATTATATTATACCGGCTCTCTATTCGGAAGTAAAGGGGAGGAAGAAAAATAGGGAACGGTATAAGAGTCCATGCGCCCTCCCGGCCTGCGGGTCAGGAGCGGGGTCAAAATAAGGAAGGGAGAATACCATCATGACAACCGGCAAGAAACAGACCAATATTCCAGCGGGTGTGATCTTCACGCTGCTGGCTCTGACACAGCTCACTAAACTGGGCTTTCCAGGCGCAATGTCCATGCTCATCATTCTGACCAGTCTGGCGGCCTTTGGGGTCCTGGCAGCGGTATTCTATACAGGAAATCGAACCAACCTGCCTCTGATCGGCTTCGGACTGTTGGCGGCGGCAGGGCTGCTGGTATGGTGCAACGGCTTCGCCCTCCATGCCTACAGCACTGAAATCTGGGTCTACCGCGGAGACAATGAGTTCCGGTTCAATCTGTTCTGCTTCCTGCCCGGACTGGCAAATTTTGCCTCCAAACTGGGCGTTTTGGGCGTAGCGGTGGCTGTGCTGACCGACAAAGCGCCCCAGTACCGGCAAAAGGCGGAGACATTCTGGTTCCTGCCCGCCGTCCTCCAGGGCGGGAGCATCGTTCTGGCGCTGCTGGCTTACCTGTTTACCAACATCCTGGGCGGCTCCTACTGGCCGTTCCTGTCCGCTTTCCTGAACCTGAATACGGTTCTGCTCACCGCCGGTCTGGCGCTGGCGGGCCTGTGGCTTGCCTACCCCGAGGGGCTGTCTGAGAGCGAAGCCGGCGGAGACGGCTATATCGGAATGGTCAAGCTCCTTCTGCTCAACTTGTTCACCTTGGGCATCTACCAGTTTTTCTGGATTCACCGCACCACACAGTACCTGAACCGCGTGGAGGGTGAGGCCCGCCAGAAGCCCAGCACCCAGGTGCTGGCCTGCCTGTTCGTGCTGTTTTACACCGTCTATTGGATCTACAAAAACGCCCAGCGGCTGGATATCCTGGCCCACGAGTACAACATCCACCGCAATCTGGCGATTGTGTGCCTGGCGTTCGCCCCATTTCTGCCCATCGTATCCATCATCGTGATGCAGGATCGGATCAATACCATCAGCACCCTGAACACTCAGCCGGTTCCGGTATCGGGAGCCGCAGCGCAGTAAGGAGAGATACCATGTCAACCACCACCCAAACCCTGTGCTACAACTGTTTCCGGCAGGTAGCGGACCCGTCCGTCCCTTGTCCCCACTGCGGCTTTGACCTGGGGGAGAACCAGCAGAAATTTCCGGTGGCCCTCCGGGCGGGGACGGTGCTCAACGACCGCTACATCGTGGGCCGCGTCCTGGGCCAGGGCGGCTTCGGCATCACCTACGTGGCCTTTGACACCCAGCTCCAGGCCAAGGTGGCGGTGAAGGAGTACATGCCCAGCGACATGGCCACCCGCGTGGAGGGGACCACCGTGTCCGTCATGATGGACACCCGGGCGGAGGACTTTACCTACGGCGCGGAGCGGTTCCAGGAGGAGGCCCGGACCCTGGCCAAGTTCATCGGACACCCCAACATCGCCGGCGTGTCCAGCTATTTTGACCAGAACGACACCTCCTACTTTGTCATGGACTACATCGAGGGGGTCAGCTTCAAGTCCTACATCGCCAACAACGGCGGGAAGGTGTCCGTGGACGAGACCCTGAACGTGATGATTCCGGTCCTCCGGGCATTGACCGCCGTCCACGCCGAGGGCTTCATCCACCGGGACGTGACGCCGGACAACATCTACATCTCCAAGGACGGCAACGTGAAGCTGTTGGACTTCGGCTCCGCCCGGTACTCCATCGGGGACAAGAGCAAGAGTCTGGACGTCATCCTGAAGGTGGGCTACGCCCCCAAGGAGCAGTACATAAGACGGGGCCGTCAGGGGCCGTTTACCGACGTGTACTCCTGCGCCGCCTGCTTCTACGCCGCCCTGACGGGCTACCTGCCCCCGGAGTCCCTGGAGCGGCTGGACCACGACGAGCTGGTGCCCGTCTCCCAGGCGGGGGTGGCGGTCCCCGAGTGGCTGGATAAGGCCATTCTCAAGGGGCTGGCCGTCCAGCCGGAGGACCGGTTCCAGTCCGCCGCCGAGTTTCTGGACGCCATTGAGAACCAGCTGGTGGTGGACGTGCCCGCCGCCGGACAGACCGCCCCTGCCCAACCGGTGAAGAAGAAGTTCAACCCCCTGGTCATCGGCGGCATCGCGGCGGCCATTGTGGTGGCCGTTGGCCTGGGAGCTGTCCTGGGCGGCCGGGGCAGCGGCGGAGACGGGGGCGGAGGCGGCGGTGGCGGTGGCATCATGGAGGCCCTGGCCCCCAAGGTGACCATCGCCGGGCAGGAGGTGTCCACGGCCACCGAGTTCCTGGAGCTGGTAGACGGCACCTTCACAGACGCGGATGTGGAGACTTTGAAGCAGCTGGGCAGCTTAAAGCGTATCTATCTGGACGGCGTGACCATCGAGACGGAGGATTTATCCTGGGTGGCCCAGTTCCCCAAGCTGACGGAGTTCAGCTGTGAGGGATACCTTATGGATGAGCTGGACCTGACCCCCTTTGCCGGCCTGACCGAGCTGGAGCGGCTGGGCTTCTACCAGAATGGAAACAGCGTGGGCATGGCGGTTAACGACCTATCCCCCTTGGCGGGCATGACTAAGATGAAGCGGCTGGACCTGAACATCAGCTATGATGTGACCGACCTCAGCCCCCTGGCGGGGATGACCCAGCTGGAGCATATGCAGCTGTTCAGCAGCAACAGCGGCAATTCCAGGTCCGGCATCACCGACCTCAGCCCCCTGGCGGAGCTGACCCGGCTGAACTATCTGCGCCTGGATATCGGGAATGTGGAGGACTTCTCCCCCCTTTCGGGGCTGACCGCCCTGACCGAGCTGCGTTTTTACGGAGATTATATCATCGAGGACCTGTCCTTCCTCCAAGGGTTGACCGAGCTGCATACCCTGCAGATGAGCGGTAGCGGCGGGGAGGGAGCCCCGGTGCTGGACGATCTGACCGCCCTGTCAGGCCTGACCAAGCTCACCGACCTTCAGCTCAGGGTTCCCGTAGCCAGCCTGGACGGGCTGGAGGGCGCCACTGCCCTGCGGACATTGCGGATGTATGGCTCCGGCTCCACCTATACCGACGTGGACGCCCTGGCGGGCCTGACCGGACTGGTGGAGCTGAATCTGCCCTACCGGCGCTATGATTACGAAAATCCCCTTCCCCCCGTTGACATCAGCGGCCTGAAAAACCTGACCAAGCTCCAGACGCTGGTCATCGACAGCGATACGGCCAGCCTGGAGCCTCTGCGGGGCCTCACCGAGCTGCGCTCCCTGTGGATCCAGTCCAACGACTCCGACGCTCCGGCGCTGTCTCTGGAACCCCTGTCCGGCCTGACCAAGCTGACGGATTTGCAATTTTACGGGCGCGTTCAGAATGGGGACTTGTCCGGCCTGTCCGGACTGGCCGAGCTGCGCGCCCTGCAAATCCACCACTACTCTTGGAACGGCGGCAACAGTAATAGCTACACCTATATCCGGGACCTGTCTCCTCTGTCGGGGCTGACCAAACTGAACAGCCTGCAAGTGAACGGCGCGGCGGAGAATATTGATACCTCGCCGGTATCCTTTGTCAGCGACTTGAATATCAGCAACTGATTTGAAAGGAGGAATTTTTCCATGGCGCAGATTGAATGCGGCCGGGGCCACCTCTACGACCCGGACAAAAACCCCACCTGTCCCTACTGCAGCGGCGGGCAGAAGATCACCGTGGCATCGGCGGGACGGACGGCCCCCATTGGCCGCTCGGTGCTCTCGCCCAGCCGCACCGCCCCGGTGGGCGGCACCCCGGTGACGGCGGCCCAGAAGACCGCGCCCCTGTCCGGGGTGTCGGTGACGGCTCCGCAAAAAACCGCCCCCCTGTCGGGCATCTCCGTCACCGCGCCCCAAAAGACCATGCCCCCCAGGGGCTACGGCGCGCCGCCCCCTGAGCCTGTCCAGACCGCGCCCCCATCCCCGCCGGGCTTCGGGGTCAGCGTGGCGGCGGCGGGCAAGACCGTGGGCATGATGCAGTCCCAGATGGGCTTTGACCCGGTGGTGGGCTGGCTGGCCTGCGTGGCCGGCCCCAGCCGGGGCAAGAGCTACACCGTCCGGGGCGGGGTGAATTCCATCGGCCGCAGCGAGCGGATGGACATCGTCATCACCGGCGACCTGAAAATTTCGGCTGAGAACCACGCCAAGATCAGCTACAGCGACAAGCATAACCGCTTCAACCTCCTCCCCGGCGAGGGGCGGAACATCGTCTACCTCAACGACGAGGAGGTCTTCACCCCCATGCCCCTGCATGCCTACGACCTCATCGACTTCGGGGAGACCAAGCTGCTCTTTGTCCCTCTGTGCGGGGAAAAATTCACCTGGGAGGACAAGGATGGGACTGTTTAAGCTGTTTTCCCGGGAGAAACGGGCCGCCCCGCCGCCGGAGCCGCCCCGGGAGGAACTGGTTTTCCGGGCGGAGGGCCCGCTGGCCCTCCGGATCGCCAACGTCCAGGGCCAGGGGGACCGGGAGCGGCAGGAGGACTCCTTCGCCATCGCCAACGCCGCCGATGCGGCGCTCCAGGCAGGCCAGGGACTGCTGGCCCTGGTGGCCGACGGCATGGGGGGCATGGAGGACGGCAAGGGCGCCAGCCAGTGGGCGGCGGAGCGGTTCCTCCAGCTCTTCCAGGAGCGGGAGGGAGAGGACATCCCCGGCTGGTCCTACCGCAGCGCCCACGCCGTCAGCGACGAGGTGTTCCGGCAGTTTGGCGGCCGCAGCGGCACCACGCTGGTGGCGGTCCACATCCAGGGGGAGCGGCTGCACTGGCTCAGCGTGGGGGACAGCGCCATTTTCCTTGCGCGAAACGGCGGGGTCTTCCAGCTCAACCGGGAACACACCTGCCTCAACCGGCTGTTCCTCCAGGAGCTGGAGCGGGAGGTCATCGAGAAGGAGCGGGCTGTTTCTGACCCGGACGCCCCCCGGCTCACCTCTTTTATCGGCATCGACCGGCTCACCGAGGTGGACCTGAGCCTGCGGCCACTGACACTTCAGCGGGGAGACGCCCTGCTGCTGTGCTCCGACGGCATCAGCGGGGTGCTCACCCCACCCGAGCTGCTGGAGTGCATGTCCCCGGACCTGGAGGAGGGGGTCAGGCTGCTGGAGGGGATGGTTTTGGAGAAAAGGATCATCGGGCAGGACAACTACACTGGGATATTGATTTCCTGCCAATAATAAAGATTGGAGAACGGATATGAGACAGATTCGGAACTTTGCCGCGGCGCTGCTGGCGGTCCTGCTGACCGGTGTGCTGGCCGTGCCTGCCCTCGCCGCGTTTGACAGCGACTCCCTCAACGGCATCATCATGATCACCACCGGCGCGCCGGATAAGGACGGAACGATGAATTACTGGCGGGGCACCGGCTTCTTTGTGGGGGAGGCGGGAAAGAACCCCCAGTACATCGTCACCAACTGCCATGTGGTGGAGGAGTTCATCCTGGCGGGCAAGGCCCTGGGGGGCGGAGAGCTCCACGTCCGCTTTGACAAGGACGACGAGGCGGAAGCCTATCTGGTGGACTACGACGCGGAGAAGGACGTGGCCATCCTCCGGCTGGCGGAGGCCACTGATCAGCGGGTGTCCCTCCAGATGCGGGTCCCCCAGGAGGACAGCCTGGGCAGCGAGGTCTACGCCGTGGGCTACCCCGCCGCCGCCGACCTGACGGTTACGGCGGTGAACTCCTTCAGCCAGAAGGACGCCACCGTCACCACCGGCAGCATCAGCCGCTTCCTCACCGAGAGCGGCACCGGCCGCAAGCTGATCCAGACCGACGCCTCTCTGGGGGGCGGCAACTCCGGCGGACCCCTGATCGACAGCTCCGGCGCGGTCATCGGCATCAACACCGCAGGCTCCAAGCTGGACTCCAACCTGTTCTACGCCGTCAGCGTGAGCGAGGTCCTGCCCCTGCTGGACAAGAACAGCATCCCCTATACCCTGGCCCCGGAGACCAAGTCCGGCGGCAGTACCGTGCTCTATGTGGGCATCGGCGCGGCGGTAGTGGCGGCCATTGCGATTCTCGCGGTTGTGCTGAGCAAAAAGAAAAAAGCTCCCGCCGCCCCCAAGGGGCAGAAAGCAGAGGGGAACCCCGTCCTGCGCTCCATGGCCCCCCAGCACAGCGGGATGGTGGTCCAGCTCCACGGCCAGCCGGTGCAGATCGGCCGGGACGGGGCGGTGTGCCGCCTGGTCTATCAGGACGGCACCCCCGGGGTGAGCGGCAGGCACTGTCAGGTGTCCTTTGAACAGGGACAGTTTATCCTCACCGACCTGAACTCCACCTACGGTACCTTCCTGGCCAACGGACAGCGGGTGGCCCCCAACAGCCCGGTCAAGCTGTCCCCCAAGAGCTCCTTCTACCTGGGTGAGGCGGACAACACCGTCTATGTTGATCTGGAGTAAGCCATGAGACTATCTGCTTACTGCTATACCAACCAGGGGGGCCGGGACCACAACGAGGACAGCGTGCGCTGCTGTGCCGGACAGGGGGCTTTTGTCCTGGCCGACGGGCTGGGGGGCCACGGGAAGGGGGAGGTGGCCTCCGCTCTGGCGGCGGACGTCCTCTTTGAAGGCTGCGCCGCCCACCCGGACCCCGATGGACTGGCGGAGCTGTTCCAAAAGGCCAACGAGGCTGTGATGGAGGGCCAGAAGGTCCCCGGCCAGGAGGAGATGAAGACCACCGCCGTGGCCCTGTCCGTTGCCGGGGACCGGGCGGTGTGGGGCCACGTTGGGGACTCCCGGCTCTACCGCTTTTCCGCCGGAACGCTGACCCAGGAGACCCGGGACCACTCCGTCACCTACATGAAGTATCTGGGCGGCGAGATCTCCTATATGGATGTCTATCACGACGATGACCGCTCCAGCCTTCTGCGGGCTCTGGGGAAGCTGCCCTGCAAGCCGGAGACGGGCCCGGCCCGTCTCCAGCCGGGGGACGCCCTTCTGCTGTGCTCCGACGGGTTCTGGGAGTACGTCTACCAGGAGGAGATGCTGGCCGACCTGCTGAAAGCGGAGACGCCGGAGCAGTGGGCGGAGGGGATGCTCCTCCGCCACATCCGCCGCACCCCGCCGGGAAACGACAACTTTTCTCTCATCACCGTGTTTGTGGAGGAGGAGCTATGAGACGGCTGACATCCATATTTCTTGCATTGCTGCTGGCGGGGGTCCTGTGTACCAGCGTTCTGGCCGCCGGCAGCGCAGAGATCGTCCGGGCCTTTGTCTGCGACGGCACACTGTATACCTATATCGCCATGGAGGGGATCGAGAAGCCGGTCACCAAGGCGGAGGCCAGGCTGGGCGGGCAGACGTTCCCATCGTCGGACCGGCTGGAGACGGTGCGTCAGGCGGGGGCTCCAGTGACCTGGCTGCTGCTGGTGGACAACTCCACCTCCATGCCCGCCTTCCGCCAGGAGACGGAGGACTTCGCCCAAAGTCTGGTCCGGTCCGGCGGGGAGAACACCAGATTCATCCTGGCCACCTTCGGAGACGCATTTACGGTCAGGGCGGAGGACGTCTCTCCGGAGGAGCTGTCCGGTGAGGTGGAAAAGATCCCCTTTGACGAGAGGGTGACCCGCCTCCACACTGCCATCGACCAGGGACTGGACTACTTCGAGGGGCTGCCCCGGCAGCGCAGCGAGCTGCGCTGCATGGTGGTACTGTCTGACGGGGTGCAGTACGACCCTGCGGGCGGCGTACCCTATGAGGAGCTGCTGGAGCGGGTCGGCGCCTCCGATGTGATGCTCCATTCGGTGGGCCTGGGCGGCGACCAGGAGGCCCTGGAGAGCATGGGGCGGCTGGCGGAGGCTTCCGGAGGGATACATCAGGTGATTGGAGGGGTGACAGCGGCGGCGGCCGGCACCGTCCTGGCGGAGGACAGCGGAAAACTGTTTGTCACCGGCTTTGACCTGTCCGGTTTGACCACAGAGGGCGGAACGGAGCGGGTATCCGTGATCTTCGCCGCCGGCAGCGAGCTGGTCTGCCGGGCGGAAGCTCAGGTGGAACTGCCTGAGTTCACCGGGAAGGAAGGAACAGGGGCCGATGTCCAGCTGCCTGATCCGCTGCCGGAGTCCCCGGCGCAGTCCCCCAATGGAACAGGCGGTGGTTCCGCATCCCCGGCCGGTTCTCCGGCCGCGCCGCCGGTGGCGCCGCTGATTGGGGGGATCGCCGCCGTCGTGTTGGTGATGATTGCGGTGGCGGCCCTCCTGACCAGAGGGAAACGGAAGGCCCCGGCGGACTCCGGTTCTATACAGCAGGAGCAGGCGGGCATCTATATGCGCCTGGAGCTGGTGCGGGGAGCGCTGGCCGGTGGACAGAGCCAGCAGGAGCTGGAATTGCGGGATGATCTGATGATCGGTGCAGATCCGGCCTGCGATATTGTGGTACAGGATGGCAGCGCAGCCCCCCGGCAGGCCCGGCTGTTTTCCATGGAAGGTGCGGTGTATGTGGAAGCCCTGGATACCTCCGGCCCGGCACAGGTCAACGGGGAGGAGCTTCTGAGGCCCCGGAGATTGCGCAGCGGGGA
>CAJUAW010000037.1:431-21614 GCA_910584605.1 uncultured Oscillospiraceae bacterium | reverse complement strand
ACTGGAGTTCAGACGTGTGCTCTTCCGATCTGTTTCACGTCCTTGGGGTCGTGGCTGCCCTTCAGCTTTTTCTCCAGAAAGGCGTCGATGGCGGAGGCGCTGTCCTCCTCCTCAATCCGCTCCAGGGCCTCGTCCCACAGCTCCCGGGGGACGCCCCGGCGGTAGAGCTCGTCCCGGATTTTCCGCTTCCCGTAGCCCTTCCGGGTGTAGAGCTCCGCCACCTCACGGGCATAGGCGGCGTCGTCCAGATAGCCCAAGTCCTCCAGCCAGCCGGCAATCTCCTGGGCTTTCTCCGGCGGACAGTTTATTTTCTCCAGCCGCTTTACAAACTCTTTCCGGGAACGAGGGGTATCCATAATCATGCGCAGGGCATGGGCGCGGAAATTTTCGTTCTCGATGGCCTGCGTGAGCCTGTCCGCCTCCTCGTCCGACAGCTCCCGGCCGGCGTAGAGGGCAAAATCCGCGATCTGATTTTTGCTCAGCCGCAAAATGGACCCATCCTCCAGCACCGCCAGCCAGCGGTCCCGGACCCGTTTAGAGGGCTTTAATTCCTCAATAACCATTTACGCCTCGTCCGCCGGAGCGCCGTCGTCAAAGTCGTCGGCGGAGACGTCCACTGCACGGCCGGCGGCCTTGGCGGCGGTCTGGGACTGCTTGCTCATCAGCTTGTATGCATTGGCCCGGACCTGCTCCTCCACGTCGGCGGCGATGTCCGGGTTGTCCTTCAGGAACTGCTTGGCGGCGTCCCGGCCCTGACCGATGCGGGTCTCCCCCATGGAGAACCAGGAGCCGGATTTCTGGATGATGTCCAGCTTGGCGGCCAGATCCACCATCTCCCCCCATTTGGAGATGCCCTCCCCGTAGAGGATGTCAAATTCCGCCTCCCGGAAGGGGGGCGCCACCTTGTTCTTCACGATTTTGGCCCGGGTGCGATTGCCGATCACCTCGCCGCTCTCCTTGATGGCCTCAACGCGGCGCACGTCAATGCGGACGGAGGAGTAGAACTTCAGCGCCCGGCCGCCGGTGGTCACCTCCGGATTGCCGTACATCACCCCCACCTTCTCCCGCAGCTGGTTGATGAAAATGACGATGCAGTTGGTCTTGGCAATGGAGCCGGCCAGCTTGCGCAGGGCCTGGCTCATCAGGCGGGCCAGCAGACCCACGTGGGCGTCTCCCATGTCCCCCTCGATCTCCGCGCGGGGGGTCAGGGCGGCCACGGAGTCCACCACGATCACGTCCAGCGCGCCGGAGCGGACCAGCGCCTCGCAGATCTCCAGGCCCTGCTCGCCGGTGTCCGGCTGGGAGATGAGCATGGAGTCGATGTCCACCCCCAGCGCACGGGCGTAGCTGGGGTCCAGGGCGTGCTCGGCGTCAATAAAGGCCACCTCGCCTCCCCGCTTCTGGGCCTCGGCCACGATGTGGAGGGCCAGGGTCGTCTTACCGGAGGACTCGGGACCGTAGACCTCAATGATGCGGCCCTTGGGCACCCCGCCGATGCCCAAAGCAATATCCAGGGACAGAGAGCCGGTGGGGATGGAGTCCACCACCACGCCGGTATTCTCCCCCAGCCGCATGATGGAACCCTTTCCATAGGTCCGCTCGATCTGGGCCATAGCGGTAGCCAGAGCCTTCTTCTTATCGGTAGCCGGCGCGGCCGACTCGATCATGGGTTTTTTACTCGCCAAGTCAATCATCCTTTCCCGCCGGCGGCTGCTCCGCCGGTCTTGTTCTGTCCCATATCTTACTCTTTTACCAGTCCCATAAAACGGACTTTTCTCTACTCCTCCACCCACTCCTGCCAGCGCTTCATCCAGGGGATGCCGTCCCACAGCCTGCCGGTGCGGATGAAGTACTCAATAGCGGTCATCACGGCCTCTTTGTCCGCGGTGGTAAATTCACGAAAGACAATGGACTGGCCGTCTGGATGCTGGATATCGGTCTCCTCGAAGGTGTCTAAGTATTTCGGGTCATAAGTGGTCCACCAGATCTGGCCCAGCTCCTCTCCGTAACTCAGGACATACAGTCCATCCCCGCTGACCAGCTCCAGAAAGTCCCCTTCCTCGTCGGCCTTGTGATAGAAGCACAGGTCCTCCCATCTTCCACTGCGCAGGTTCTTCATGATCCGCTTTACGCGATCCAGGGTAATCTCTGTAAACTCTCCAAACTCGCGCGTATAATATTTGACCGCAATCCCTTCCGGTATTTCCGCCGGAACTTCAGCCACAGGAATAAATTCTCGATGCTCGACCACCCTGCCCATGTCAACCCCCTCCAGTCTAGTTATTGATGGTTCCCTCCACCACACGGAGGATGTTCTGGGTGTCGGGCAGGACCTTGATGTCCTCATAGCCGTTTTTGTCCAAAATATCCTCCACAGCTCCCGCCTGGCCCAGGCCCACCTCAAAGATGAGGGTTCCCCCCAGGCGCAGGGCGGACTTCCACTTGGAGGCGATCACATGGTAGTAGTCCAGGCCGTCCGCGCCGCCGTCCAGAGCCATAACCGGCTCGTAGTCCCGTACGGAGATATCCAGACTGGGGATATCCCCGCTGGGGATGTAGGGCGGGTTGCACACAATGGCGTCGAAGTCCCAAAGCGCCGAGCTGGGGGCCTCCAGCGCATTCACCGACAGACAGGTGACCCGGGCGTTAAGCTCATTGCGGCGGACATTCTGCTTGCACACCCGCAGCGCTCCCTCGGACAGCTCCGCCAGCACCACCCGGCACTCCGGGGCGTTGGCGGCCACCGCCAGCCCCACGCAGCCGCTGCCGGCGCACAGGTCCAGCACCCGGGCGCCCTCGCCGGACTCCCGGGCCTTCAAAATGCCCCGCTCGGCCAGCAGCTCGGTGTCCAGCCGGGGGATGAGCACGTCCCGGGAGATGTCCAGCGACAGGCCGTAAAACTCCCACTCGCCAATGATATAGGCCACCGGCTCCCCCGCCAGACGGCGGCGGACCAGCTCCTCCACCCGCTGCTCCATTGCACCGGAGACGTACAGGGACATGTCCCGGTAAAACTGCTCCCGGCTCTTGTCGGCGGCAAAGCAGATGATCTCCCGGGCCTCCAGCTGGGCAGACTCCACCCCCGCCTTCTTCAGCCGGGCGCGGGTGTCCAGGAATAGGTTGTTGTAGGTGGTTGCCATGGAATCACCTTCCTGTTGTATTTCGTCTTTGGTCGCGTTACCAGGCGTCCTCCCCCTGCTGCTCCGGCAGGACCAGCTCCAGGGCCTGGATGCCCACCTCGATCATGGAGTCGTCCGGCTCGAAGGTGGTAAAATTCTGCAGCCACAGGCCGGGGGCGGTCAGGACCCGGGTGACGGGGCCGTCGTGACGCCCGGCCCAGCGATTGAACTCGTAGCTGATCCCCACAATGACCGGCAGCATGGCCAGATGGGCCAGAAAGCGCAGGAAGGGGTTATGCACCGGCCAGATGGCGAAGACAATGGTGGACACGAGAATGGACACGGCGATGACCATAAACAGGAAGCTGGTACCGCACCGGGGGTGGTGCCGGGGCTGGAGGCGCACATTCTCCACGGTCAGGGGCAGTCCGGCCTCGTAGCAGAAGATGGTCTTGTGCTCCGCTCCGTGGTAGGAAAAGACCCGTTTCATCTCCCCCATCCGGGAGCAGATGGCCAGGTAGGCCACAAAGATGAGCAGCTTCAGCGCGCTCTCCGCCAGGTTTCGAATCAGCATGGAATCGGTCAGGACGGTGACGGCCGTCCCCAGCAGGGTGGGCAGGAGGAAAAACAGCCCGATGGACATGGCCAGCCCCAGCAGTACCGCCAGGGTGGTGATCAGGGCGGTGAACCGCTCGCTGCCCAGGCGCTCGTTGAGCCAGCTCTCAAATTTGGAGGGTTCTTCCCCCTCCCCCTCCTCCCCGTCCTCCGGGTAGAACTCGGCGGAGTACATCAGGGCGGTGACCCCATTGTACATGGAATCGGCAAAGTTGATCACGCCCCGGATCAGGGGCCAGCCCAGGATGGGGTACCGGTCCTTGATGAACCGGAGCTCCTTCTCCTGGATCTCCAGCCCGCCGTCGCTCCTGCGGACCACCACGGCCTGCTTCCGGGGGCCGCGCATCATGATGCCCTCAATGAGGGCCTGTCCGCCGCACATGGTTTTGAATTTCTGTGGTTCTTGCTTGGACATTTAGGT
Organism: uncultured Oscillospiraceae bacterium; assembly: GCA_910584605.1. Lineage (GTDB taxonomy): Bacteria > Bacillota > Clostridia > Oscillospirales > Oscillospiraceae > Lawsonibacter. The sequence goes on along the minus strand of CAJUAW010000037.1, from coordinate 17,459 downwards.
TCTCCTTTGGTTTTACTTCTGTTTATTATAGCAGACCTGCCCTCAGACTTCAACGGGCAGCCGGACGGTCACCTGAAAACCGCCGCCCACAGCGTTGTCCACCTCCAGCTTCCCCTCATGGCGGGTGACGATCTCCTCGCACACCGCCAGACCGATGCCAGAGCCCCGGGCTCTGGAGCTGCCCTTGTAGAATTTGTTCTTCAGGAAGGGCAGCTCCTCCTCGGGGACGCCGGGGCCGTAGTCCCGGATGCGGATCACCGCCTCCTCCCCCTCCTGGTGGATGGATACGTCAATGCGCTTGCCGGCTCCCCCGTGCTTGCCCGCGTTGTCCAGCAGGTTGCAGAACACCTGGCGCAGCCGCTCCGGGTCCCCGGAGATGGGCAGGGCCTCCTCCGGGCCGCCGGCATACACCACTGCGATGTCCTCCTTGCGGAAGAACTCGGTGTAGGTGTACACGGCGTCCTCCAGCTCCGCCTTCAGGTCCAGAGGCTCCACCGACAGAGTGAACCGGCCGTCCTCCATCCGGGAGAACTCCAGCAGCTCCTCCACCATGTTGGTCAGCCGCCGGGCCTCGGAGACGATGATGCCCATCCCCTTGCGGATGTCGCTGGCCGAGCGGCACTCCCCGTTCTGGATGGTCTCCGCCCAGCCGGTGATAGCGGTCAGCGGGGTGCGCAGCTCGTGGGAGACGGAGGAGATAAACTCGCTCTGGGTCTTCTCCGCCTGCCGGATCTTTCGGGACATGTCGTTGATGGCGTCGGTGAGCTCGCCGATCTCGTCGTCGTACTTTTTCTCGATCTGCACACCGTAGCTGCCGTCGGCGATCACCTGGGCGATCTCGGTGATGCCGGCCAGAGGCTCCACAATGGAGCGGACAAAGTACAGGTTGGAAAAATAGACCATGGCAAAGATGCCCAGGGCGATGGCGGCGATCACCGTCATGGTAAAGATAAACTGCCGGTCGATCTCAGACAGGGAGGTGACATAACGGATCACCCCCACCACCTCCCCCTGGTAGATCACCGGGCTGGAGGCGGCCAGGATGCGCTCCCCGGTGTCCGGGTCCCGGCCGCTCCAGGAGCCGCCGCTGCGCTCGTTCAGGGCCTTTTGGATGTCCGGGGTGCTGGGTGCAGAGCCGGCGGTCAGGTCGTTGCCCGAGAAAACCACCGCCCCCGTCGTGTCCAGAAACTGCAGCTCCAGCTTGCCCTTGTCCTCGTAGCTGCTCACCGTCTGCTGGGCCGCCGCCCAGTAGTCGGAGCGGGTATACATCCGGAAGCCGTTGGCCCCGGAGGTGGCCTTGCGCAGCAGATCGTCCTCCGTGCCGGTGTAGTAGTAGCTCACCAGCATGGCGGCGAAGGCCCCCACCGCCAGCGTCAGGATCAGCATCACAATGGCCACGCTGTTCAGCAGCCACCGCCTCCGGATGCCCCGGATCTTTACCTGGTCCTGTACCTTCGTCGTCTTGGCCATTGCTCAACTTCCCCATTTATAGCCGTAGCCCCACACCGTGTTGACAAAGGTGGGCTTTTGGGCGTTGTCCTCGATTTTGATGCGCAGGCGGCGGATGTTTACGTCCACAATCTTCAGCTCTCCAAAGTAGTCCTTGCCCCAGACGGTATCCAAAATCTCCTCCCGGGACAGGGCTTTCCCCGGATTCTCCATAAACAGCTTGACGATAGAGTACTCCACCTGGGTCAGCTTCACCCGCTGGCCGTTTTTTTCCAGGGTGCGGTTGCGGGTGTTCAGCAGGAAGGGCGGGTCGCTGATCTCGTCGGGGGAGACGGAGACCTCGTCCCCGCCGGTGCGGCGGAAGAGGGCGTCCACCCGGGCGGTGAGCTCCGCCGGGGAGAAGGGCTTGGTCACATAGTCGTCCGCCCCGGTCATCAGGCCGGTGACCTTATCCATCTCCTGGGTGCGGGCGGTGAGCATGATGATGCCGATCTTGTTGTCCATGGCCCGCAGGCGGCGGCAGACCTCAAAGCCGTCGATGCCGGGCAGCATGATGTCCAGCAGGGCCACCTTGATGTCCGGGTTGTTCTTCACGGCCTCCAGGGCCTCCTCGCCGGCGCCCGCCTCCACGGTCTGATAGCCCGCCCGCTTCAGATTGATGACCACAAAACTGCGGATATTCTCCTCGTCCTCCAGGACCAGTACCTTTCGCATGGGCGTTTTCCTCCCTTACTCATTATACCAGCTGCGCTTGATGGTGTCGAACCGCTCCAGCAGGTCCATCTCGTCCAGGCCGGAGTTCCAGCCGTCCTCATGGAAGCGGGCGGCGTAGGTGATGTTCTCCTCCTCCCGGAGGATGGTCCAGCCCTCCTCCTCCAGGTCGGTGGTGCGGCTGCTGGCCATGCGGTAGATGGACAGGAAGGGTTCCGGTTCCCGCTCCTGGCCCAGCCAGTGGGAGATGACCACCTCTCGCCGTCCGGTGACCTGGTCGTTGCGGGAGATGGTGATCTGGTCCCGCCAGCTCTCCGGGATGGTGAGGTACCAGCCATCGCTGACGTTGTGGTAAGTCGTGACCACATGGTTGCGGGTGCCCCGCTCGTCGTACTGGGCCCAGTCGATGAGCCAGAAGTTGCTGGATGTGCTCTCCCCGTAGCTGGGCAACTGGTAGGGGGAGGGCAGCTCGGCCACCATGTCGCTGTTGATGTCGGTGGGATTGATGTCGGTATAGCCCTGAATCAGCTCCCGGCTCACCCCCTCGCTCCCCATGGAGACGTTGGTCAGCGTGCCGTTCATATAGGCCACCACATCAATGACCCGTCCCCCCTCCGCCAGGGTGCTGGTGACATAGAGGGCGGGCTGGTTGTGGTTTCCGGCCAGATAGTTGGTGCGGATGCGGTTGAGTGCGTTGATGCCGGCGGACAGCTCGGTGACCCCCAGCGAGGCGATAGCGCCGTCATCCCAGCCATACAGCTCCACCTGACTGCTGGCCCCGCCCGCGTCCATCCGGGCGACCAGCACCTCGATGCGGGAGTCCCGGTCCATGTCCAGCAGCCGGCAGCCGCTGGAGCCGTCGACGGCCACGCTGCACCGGGTGAGCAGCCGCTCGGTGCCCATCAGGTCGGCCCGGGTCATGGACCGGACGGCGGCGAGCCGCTCCTCCTCCTCCAGACCCTCGCTGGGCAGGTCCACGTCGTCCAGGGTATATACCCCCAGCTGGTACGCGCCAGTGCTGATCTGCCAGTTGACCGCCAGCTCCTTGCGGCCCTCGCCGTTGATCTGGGCGTAGTCGATGGCGTAGATGGCGCTGCCCTCGCCCTCCACCACGCCGGTCACCACATACTCCTCGTCGATCTGGTTGAAAATGTAGATTTTGATCGGCTTCTCAATGCCGGGTACCCGGAAAAAGGTGACCGCGCTCTCCCGCAGGCTGTCGCCGTCCAGGTCCTGGAGCTGGATGCTGGCGGTGTTGTCCCCCGCCATGATGGTCACATCCTCCACCCGGACCCCAAACTCGGTCTCCAGCCCGGTGCGCACCGTCCGGATGGCGGCGTTGAGCTGCTCATAGCCCGGCGACTTCTCCGGCTGGCGGTACAGGTCGTCCGGGGAGCGGAACAGACAGCCGCTGAGCAGCGCCAGCGCCAGCAGCATGGGGGCCAGCATGGTCCATCGTTTCTTCACAACGCTCCGCCTCCTTTCCCGGTCCAGAATACATTACATAATGACGGTACCTATCATCATACCACAAATCCTGAAAAAAGCCATAGCTTTTTCCAATTTTCTGGGGACAAAAAATCCGCCCGTCCCATTGGGGACGGGCGGACGCAGATGGGTCAATTGGCCTGGGGCAGGGTAACAATGGCTTTGAACAGGTCGCCGTCCACAGCCAGGTCGAAGGCGCCCCCCTGAAGCTCGGTGAGAGACCGGGCGATGGACAGCCCCAGCCCGGAGCCCTCGGTGGACCGGGACTCCTCCCCCCGGACGAACCGCTCCATCAGCCGCTCGGCGGGGACGTTCAGCGGCTCCCGGGAGATGTTTTTCACTGACAGGACCACCTGTCCCTTCCCCCGCTCCAGGTCCAGGTAGACCCGGGTGCCCTCCATGGCGTACTTGGCGCAGTTGGACAGCAGGTTGTCGATGACCCGCCACAGGTGGCGGCCGTCGGCGTAGACCCAGGTCTCCCCCTCGGGAAGGGTGGTCACCAGGGTGAGGCGCTGCTGGGTCAGCCGCTCCTCCCACTCCGCCGCCGCCTGGTCGATGAGCTGGGCCATGCCAATCTTCTCCCGAGCCACCGACAGCACCCCCGTGGACGCTTTCGACGCCTCCACCAGATCCTCGGTGAGCTTTTTCAGCCGCTGGGACTTCCGGTCCAGCACCTCGATATACTCCGCCGCCTTGGGGTCGGTCTGGTCGGTGGATTTCAGCAGGTTGACATAATTGATGATCGAGGTGAGGGGCGTCTTCAAATCGTGGGAGACGTTGGTAATCAGCTCCGCCTTGAACCGCTCGCTCTTCATCTTCTCGTCCACCGCCGCCGACAGCCCGGCGGAGATGTTGTTCAAATCCTCCGCCTGAAGGCGCAGGTCGTAGGGCATCCGCCGGGTGTCGATCTGGTATTCCAGATCCCCCTTGGCAATGGTCTTGGTGCCCTGGCGCAGGCGGTAGTAGCCATAGGCCCACCAAGACAGGAAGAGCAGCAAGACCAGCTGCAAACAGAAATACATCAGCATAAATACACCGTCATACCTCCCCACCGCAATCAGCCAGAAGGAAAATACCACATACGCCCCGAAGCCCAGCACCAGCTTCCAGGTAAAGGGCAGGAAGCGAAGGAAGTCATGGATGGTCTTCACCATCCATGTGACCACCCTGCACAGCAGGGTGGTTTTCCCCAGACAGCCCGCCTTGAGCCGGACAGCCAAGGTGCGCAGCAGCAGCGCACCGCAGGACACCTCGGCGGCGAAGAGAGCACCGGCCCCTATCATCCCCAGCTCATAGAAGGCACCAAAATCCTCATTCATGATGGAGTAAATATTGGCCGCTCCCCAGTAGAGCTGCTCCGCCGTCCAGATCAAGCAGGCAACCAGACAGACTTCGGCAGCAATCACAACCGCGGCGTACAGGTCAAAGAATATCCGCTCCTGCCAGGTGGTGACGGTCCCCTCCGCCCCCGCCCTGTGTCCGGCGGTCCAGAGTACCCAGACCAGGGCCAGCAGGGTGAGCGCCGTCAGACTCAAAAAGCCGGTGAGGTACTGGTCAAAGGCCGCCCGGTCCATGTTCCATATGCTCCAGATCTGGCTGAACTCGTCCTGAATCGAATCGTCAATCGTTTCAGGCACCCCGTACTCCAGCACCAGCTTCAGCGGCGCGGCTTCGGTCTCCGGATTGAGTCCCGCAGTGGGAGGATCAGAATATCCTTCGCCCGTTTCCGAGTTATAGTAGGACGCATTCCCATAGATATCCTCCTCCCAAAGCTCGAAGGAGAAGTAGTGTACATTCTGGACCGCCCGGATCATGGCCTCGTCGTCGTTGAGGTTGGTGCCCAGAAGGGTCTGCCCGTTGTCGGTAAGCACCCGGAAACGGAACCAGGTGTTCTGCCGGGAAAACCGCTCCTCCACCTTGGCCCGCTCCTCCCGCAGGGCCTCCGCGTCGGCGTAGGCCAGGGAACTGGCGGTTCCCTCCCCAATCTGCTGCTCCAGCTGCTCCAGCCGCTGGGAGAGCCTGATCCCCGCCACCAGCTCCCGCCGGCGTTCGTCCACGGCGTTGTAGTACCGGGAGGAGTTCTGCCAGCTGTCGTCGGCCACCGATCCGAAGCTGAGCACCGCCCGCACCCCGAAAATCCCCGCCCCAAAGGCGGCGGCCAGCAGAACGGCCCAGGCACACAGCTTGGCGATTACATTGCCTTGCAGCTTGTTCACGGCTATGCTCCCTTCTCAATCTTATAGCCCAGGCCCCAGACCACCTTCAAGTACCGGGGCTCGGCAGGGTTGATCTCGATCTTCTCTCGCAGGTGCCGGATGTGGACGGCCACCGTGTTTTCCGAGCCGTAGGCCGGGTCGTTCCACACCTGCTCGTAGATCTGGGCAGAGGAAAACACCTGCCCCGGGTGGGACAGCAGCAGCTTCAGGATGTTGTACTCGATGGGGGTGAGGCTGATGGGCTCTCCGTCCACGGTGACCACCTTGGCCCCGTCGTCCATGGCGATGGGGCCGGCGGTGATGAGGCCAGGGCCCTTCTCCGCCCCGCCCAGGGAGGTGTACCGCCGCAGCTGGGATTTTACCCGGGCCATCACCTCCAGAGGGTTGAAGGGCTTTGTGATATAGTCGTCCGCCCCGATGTTCAGACCCAGGATCTTGTCGGTGTCCTCGCTCTTGGCGGTAAGGAGGATGATGGGCACGTTGCTCCCCTCCCGCAGCTTGACGGTGGCCCGGATGCCGTCCAGCTCGGGCATCATGATGTCCATGAGAATCAGGTGGATCTCGTGGGTCTCCGCCGCCTTCAGCGCCTCCCGGCCGTTGTAGGCCTTGATGGTCTGGTAGCCCTCGCTGGTGAGATAGATATCCAGCGCAGACACAATGTCTCTGTCGTCGTCACAGATCAGGATGGTGTACATGTCAACGGCTCCTCCCCTGTTTATTTCTGACCATAGCATATCACAGACAGTTTAAATCGCAAGTAGGAAAATCTTAAGAACTCTTAAAATTTCCCCACTGAAAAGCCCCGGAGAACATCCGCTCTCCGAGGCCGGCTGTCAGGTCTCTTTCCCAAACTCGGTTTTGAAGTAGTGGCCGGTCACGGAAGCGGCCAGTGTAAAGGCCAGCAAATCGGACACGGCCTGTGTGCGCTCCAGGCCGGCGAGGCCGAAGCAGGCCGTCATCAGATAGACCAGCGGGATGTACAGCCCCTGCCGGCAGATGGCCAGGATGACAGCCCGCCAGGATTTGCCCAGCGACTGGAAGAACATGTTGGAAAACACCATCACCGCTCCCAGGGGCAGGGTAAAGCACTGATACCGGAAGGCCCGGGTGCCGATCTCAATGACCAGAGGGTCGTCCCGGCGGAACAGGGCGATGATCCAGGGGGCCAGGAAAAAACCAATCACCGCCCCCACCGTCAGGATGATGGTGCAGCTTTTCAAGGAAAACCGCACCGCCTCCTTCACCCGGTCCAGCCGCTTCGCGCCGTAGTTATAGCCCAGCACCGGCTGGAACCCCTGGCCGAAGCCGATGACGATGGACTGGATCAGGTTGAAGATTTTGGTGACGATGGACAGGGCAGCCACCGCCGCGTCGCCGTAGATGCGGGCGTTGTAGTTCAGGGACATGGTGGCCGCCGACAGCACTCCCTGGCGGAAGAAGGAGGGCATGCCCTGCTTCAGAATGGCCAGATAGGTCCGGGGGGAGCGGGAAATGCAGGCGGGACTCACCTGCAGGCTGCTCTTTCTCCGCAGGAAGAAGGAGGCCAGAATGCTCAGGCTGACACACTGACTCAGCAGGGTGGCCGCTCCCGCCCCGGCGATGCCCATGTGGAAGCCGTAGATGAAGATGGGGTCCAGGATCATGTTCAGCACCCCGCCGGTGGCCAGGCCGAAGACGGACAGGCTGGCCTTCCCCTGCCAGCGCAGCAGGTTGTTCAGGGTGAAGGCCAGGATCATCACCGGTGCGCCCAGAACGATGTAAAAGGCATAGTCCAGCGCGTAGGGGTAGATGGTACTGGTGCTGCCCAGCAGCCAGATCAGGTCCCCCCGGAAAGCCAGTCCCAGCGCCGACAGGATCAGGCCCAGGACCAGCGCGGTGATCACACCGGTAGAGGCGTAGGTGTCGGCCTCCTCCCCCCTGTCCTGGCCCAGCAGCCGGGAGGCGATGGAGCCGGAGCCCATGCCCACCGTAAAGCCCACCGCCTGAATGATGGCCATCAGGGAAAAGACCACCCCCACCGCCCCCGAGGCGCTGGTGTTCAGCTGGGAGACAAAGTAGGTATCCGCCATGTTGTAGATGGAGGTGACCAGCATGCTGACGATCGTGGGGGCCGCCAGGGACAGGATCAGCCGGTCCACCGGCGTCTCCAGCATTTTTTCGCGCTGGTTCGCCGGTTCCTTGGGGTGGCTTTGATGAAAATGGGGCAAGGATTTCGCCTCCTAATTGTAATATTTCTCAGGCCAGACGTAGACCGACAGCCCGTCCAGTTCCCCATATTCGATGAGCTGGGAAGCCAGAGTCTGAACGTCGTACCGGCGGGCCACTTCGGTATCCAGGCTGAGGCAGCACAGCCGCTTCATGGTGGAGATCACCTCCAGGCCGGTGAGGCCGGGGTTGTTCTGGAGATCCAAGACGTGGGCCCGGCAGAATTCCAGACCGGAAATGTCCCCCAGGCCGGTGTTGGACAGGTCCAGCATCCCCAGCCGCTTGCACTTGCGCAGGCAGGCCAGCGCTCCCGGCTCCAGAGGGTTGCCCCGCAGGTCCAGAACGTTCAGATTAGTCAGTCCCCGCAGGGGCTCCAGGCTGGTAATCTGATTGCCGTAAACCTTCAGCTGCACCAGCTTGTCCAGCCCCGCCAGCGGAGACAGGTCCGAAATCAGGTTGTAGGGGACCCACAACTCCCGCAGGCCGCTGAGGGTGGCCAGCGGCGACAGGTCCTCAATGTCGTTGTCCCACAGGTCCAGCTCCTTCAGCTGGGTCAGCCCCTCCAGAAAGGACAGGTCCCGAATCCGCACCCCTCGCTGCTGAAACCGCTTGGCCTTGACCAGCTCCGCCGCCTGCCGAAACAGATGCTCCTCCTCCAGGGTCAGGCCGGCCTTGACCAGCTCCTCCCCATCCGCCTGAATGGCCCGGATCAGACGGCCCAAGCGGGCCACCTCCTCGGGGTCGTTCCAGAAAATCCAGTCCGCCAGCGCCTTCCGCTGCCAGCCCGCTTCCGCCGCCTCCAAATGCTCCGCCCGGGAGACGTTCCACTGCCAGCCGGGCTGGCTCTGGGCCTTCCGCAGGGCGGCAAGGCGTCCGTCCCGCTCCTGGGGCAGGGGGGCCAGGGTCCGGCGCAGCTGGTTTTTCAGATACCCCGCCCACACGTCCGGGCTGGGGCCGGAGTAAAAAAAGCCGTCCGCGTCGGGGAACTGGACCCCGGAATCAGGCTGGTTTTGTTCCGTCTCTCTCCTGTTCATCCGTCTATGCCTCCTTTTTGTACGAGCAAAGGGCTGTCCGGCGGACAGCCCTTTCCGTTTGAATTCTTACAGTCCCAGGCCGCCCAGGTTCAGGCCGCCGGTGAGAGACTGCATGGTATTGGCGGCGTCGGTATCGGCGGCGCGCATGGCCTCGTTCACCGCAGCCACGATCATGTCCTGGAGCATCTCCACATCCTCGGGGTCCACCGCCTCGGGGTCGATGACCAGATTTTTCAGCTCGTGCTTACCGCTGACGGTGGCGGTGACCACCCCGCCGCCGGAGGCGGCAGAGTACTCCTTCTCCTGCAGCTCCTGCTGCATGCGCAGCATGTCCTGCTGCATCTTCTGGGCCTGCTTGATCATGTTCATGTTCATGCCGCCGCCCATGCCGGGCATACGGCCATACCCCTTTGCCATAACAAAAACTCCTTTTTTCAGGTTTTATTGAATGGTGATATTATCCAGCCCGCCGAAGGAGGACATCAAATCGTCCAGCGGGTCCTTGGCCGGTTCCTGCGCCGCGGGGGCGGAGGCCAGAGCCGGCCCCGCCGGGGGAGGCGTCCCCACCGACACGCTGACCTGGGGCTCCCCGCCAAAGACGGCGGCCGCCGCCTGGGCCAGCTTTTCCAGCACCGCAGGCTTGTTCAGCATGGAGCGGGTAAAGCTGCTGTCCACCCACAGCGTGAGCCTGCCGTTCTGCCATACCCCGGTCACCTTGGCCGGGTTGTTCAGGTATGGCATCACCGTCGGAGGCACCTTTCCCCGCAGACCCGCCGCAAAGGAGGGCCAGAAGGCACGGTCCCCGCCCCCCTGATCCGCCGGAGCGGGCGTGGGCGCAGAAACGGGCGCAGGCGCGGGACCAGATTCCCGGACCGCAGGCGGCTCCGAGGCCGGTGCAGGTGCGGCACGGGGCGGCTCCGGAACGCTCCGGGGCGGCTCCGGCCTGGCCGCCGGGTCCTCCGGCAGGTCGAAGACATACTCCAGCTCCTCCTCCGGAGGCGGGGCCTGATCCTCCCAGGGGGGAGGCGGCTCCTCCGGCGAAGCGGGCTTCACCTGGACAGGCTCCGCCTTGGCCGCGGGGGGCGGAGCGGCGGGGAGTCCCTTGGCCAGCCGCTCCTCCACCCGGGCGATCCGGGCGGACAGACCGGCAAAGGACTCATCCAGTCCCTCGTCGCTGAGCCGGATAAGGCACAGCTCCGCGTCGGTGCGCCGGTTGACGCTCCGGGACAGGCCGGAGGCGGCGCTTTGCAGCTGGGTGAGCATCTGCAGCAGCCGCTGGGCGGACAGCTGCTCCCCCAGGCGGCGCAGGGTGGCCTCGTCGTAGCCCCCGGTCATCAGGGCGGCCCCTCCCTGGGGGGCGGTCTTCCGGAGCAGCAGGTCCCGGGCCAGCGCGGACAGCTCCCCAAGCACCGAGCCCACCTCCTTCCCGCTGCTGTACAGCCGGGCAAGGGTGTCTAAGGCGGCGGCGGCGTCCCGGGCGGCCAGCTGGCCCATGAGGGCGGCGGTCTCCACGTTGCCCGCCAGGCCCAGGGTGTCCAGAATGGCCTGCTCATCCACGGCGGAGGCATGTCCGGCGCACTGGTCCAGCAGGGACAGAGCGTCCCGCATGCCGCCGTCGGCCAGGCGGGCCAGCAGGGCGGCCCCCTCTCCGGTCAGGGGAATCCCCTCCTGCTCCGCCACAAAGCTGAGACGCTGGGCGATCTGCATGGGCAGGATGCGCTTGAAGGAGTACTGCTGGCACCGGCTGCGGATGGTGGCCAGCACCTTGTGGGGCTCGGTAGTAGCCAGAATAAACATCAGGTGGGCGGGAGGCTCCTCCAAAATCTTCAGCAGGGCGTTCCACGCCTGGGTGGTGAGCATATGGGCCTCGTCGATGATGTACACCCGCTTTTTCACAGCGGCCGGGGTATATACCGCCTCGTCCCGGAGGGCGCGGACCTGATCCACGCCGTTGTTGGAGGCGGCGTCCAGCTCCAGCACATCCAGAATGGAGCCGTTTTCAATGCCCAGGCAGGCGGGACAGGCGTTGCAGGGGTCGCCGTCCTGGGGATGTTCGCAGTTCACCGCCCGGGCCAGAATCTTGGCGCAGGTGGTCTTGCCCGTCCCCCGGGTGCCGGTGAACAGGTAGGCGTGAGAGAGCCGCCCCGCCGCCGCCTGACGCTTCAGGGTACCGGTGATGTGCTCCTGGCCCACCACGTCGTCAAAGGTCCTGGGCCGCCATTTGCGGTACAGCGCCTGGTACACGTCTCCACCTCCCAAAATATGCCGCGTCCCGGCAAAGAGCAAGACCGCACACCGGCCTTTGAAGCGCGGGACATACCCGTTACCTGGACAGCCGGCTCAAGACCAGCAACCCCACGGCACACGGGGCCATCCGCTTAGTGCTGCTCGGTTCCCCGCCTGACACGGTTCACAGCAGCCCCGTTGCGCGGGACCGGTCTATCATCACTGCTTTTCCAGGGCAGACAATACATCCTCACGTCCGGGGGCCGGGATTCATCCCCGCTGTAGCGGATTGCGGGTACAGGGCACCGCTGTCTCCCCGACTAGTGCGGCCTTGCTCCGTACCGAGACGGAACAAAAGCTTTTCCTATTGTACTATACTTTTTCCAGTTTCGCAACGATTATTTTCACGAATTTTCCCGACAACACAAAAGAGCGGCTCCCCTCAGGGGAGCCGCCTGTCCGCTTATTCGCTGTAGGGCTTGCCGGTCTCGATATACATGCCGCGCTCCGCGCTCCAGCCCACGTAGAAGTTCAGGGCCTTGCCCAGGTCCCGGAGCTTGAAGTAGTTGGAGCCGTTAATCTTATACACCTCGGCGGTGATCTTCTGGCCGTCCACATAGATGGCGTCGTTGCTGGGGTCGGCAGTCTGGCTGCCGCCGGCGGCGGCCCCTGTCAGGTCGCCGGACTGCTTCTCATACCCCTGGCCGGTGGTGGCGGTGACGGCGTTCTTCGACCCGTCGTAGCCCACGGCAAACTGCTTTTCCGTCCCGTCCAGCAGGGCGGCCACGTCGCGGATTTTGAAGTAGTTGCTCCCGTTAATCTTGTACACCGTGGGGTTGGCGGCGTTTCCATTGACCTCCAGTTTGTCGTTGGTGGGGGAGGCGGTGGTCCCGGCGGGCTGCTGGGGCTGGGGCGGGGTGGTGGGCTGGGTGGTGCTGGGGCCGGTGCTGTTGAAGTGGACGGTGCGATTAATGTAGCTGTACCTGGCCCAGTTACTTTCTGCTACGTCCCCGCCACGCTCCTTCCACTGCGCCTTGGACCCGATGTAGTAGATATCGGTCAGGCTCGGACAACTTTCAAAACGGATGTAGCTTCCCAGGTAAACTTTGTCGCTGAGGATGGTCATGCTGGTCAGACTCGCGCACTTTCCGAATATGTTTTCTCCAAAGTTCGTGACGCTGCTGGGGATGGTCACACTGGTTAGACTCGTACAGCCTCGGAACGCATCTTCCCGAATGCTAATGACGCCATCGGAGATTGTTACGCTGGTCAGGCCCGTACAGTTCTCAAACGCACTATTTCCAATAGCAGTGACGCTGCTGGGGATGGTCACGCTGGTCAGACTTGTGCAGTTCTCGAACGCAGCACCTCCAATGGTAGTGACACTGTTGGGAATGGTCACGCTGGTCAGGCTCGTGCAGCCCTTGAACAAAGCATTGTTAATACATGTGATGCTGTTGGAGACAGTTACACTGGTCAGACCCGTGCAGTCACTGAATACACCCGTTCCAGTGCTAGTAACGCTGTTGGGAATAGTCACACTGGTCAAACCTGTGCAGCCGCTAAACGCACCATTTTGAATGCCAGTGACGCTGTTGGGGATAGTCACACTGGTCAGGCCCGTGCAGCCGCTGAACGCATTAATTCCAATGGCAGTAACGCTGTTGGGGATGGTCACACTGGTCAAACCCGCGCAGTCCTCGAACGCACCAAGTCCAATGGTGGTAATTCCGTCGGGAATGGTAACCGCGCCGCCGTCGCCGTAGTACCCCACCAGCGTGTCGCCGTTGACCACAAAGTCGCCCACCCACTCCTCGCCAGGGTTCAGCGCCGTTGCGGGGACGGCCATCAGGCCCAGGCACATCGCCAGAGCCAGCGTAAGGGAAAACGCTTTTTTCAGTTTTCTCATACTTCATACCTCTTTTCTCTTTTTGAGTAACCTCAGTCTTTGCATTGCAAAGACTGGAAGGGTACCCTTCCGCATCCATTATACCACAATTTTTCTTTCCCGCAACTATAAAATTTAAAGCGGGCGGATCGACTCAGGGATTGGGGTAGGCGTAGACGATGGGCCGCACCTCGGGGGTGAGGGCCTCCAGGGTGTAGCCGGCGTCCCGGTAGCCCTCGATGATGGCGGGCAGGGCGGCCACGGTATTGGCGTGGCTCCGGCTGTCGTGCATCAGGAGAATCACCCGGCTGGAGGTCCCCAGCTTGTCTAGGGCGTTCCGGGTCAGCACGGCGGCGGAAGGGGAATTGCGCACCGCGTCGCCGCTCTGCCGGTTCCAGTCGAAGTAGACAAAGCCCCGGCGAGTCATCTCTGCCACGATCTCCTGATAGATGTGGCCGTTATAGGCGTTGATGCTCCCGCCCGGAAAACGGAAGATCTGGGGGGCTGTCCCAGTGGCCTCCTCGATGATGTGGTACTCCTGGGCGAAGTCGTCCAAAAAGGCCTCCACCGAGTCGTAAATGGTCCGGTAGCTGTGTGTGTAGCTGTGGACGCCGATGGTATGCCCGGCGTTCACGATCTGCTTCATCCACTGTTTGGACTGCTCCGTGTCCTTGCCCACCACAAAGAAGGTGGCCTTCACGCCGTACTCCTCCAGAATCTTCAGCACCTCCGGGGTCCGGGCGGAGGGGCCGTCGTCAAAGGTGAGGTAGCACACCATGCTTTTTTCCACCGTGCTCCACTCATGGGGCTGGGCGTAGAGCTCCGGGTACAGCGCCTGATAGGCGGGGACCTCCGGGCCGGGGCCATCGGATTCCGGCTCCTCCCGGACTGCGGGGGGACTCTCCGGAGTCCCGTCCCCCTCCGTACCCGGCCGGTACCAGACCCCTCCGTCCGCCGCCGGAACGCCGCCCGGCTGCTGCAGCTGGCTCAGCTGCGCCCGGGCCTGGGTCAGGGAGACCTCCAGCCCCAGAGCCACCCCGGTGGGGACCAGCACGGCCAGGGCCAGCAGAATGGGGACCGCCCTTCTCACCCACCCTTTGGCCGGACGCCGCCCCTTGTTCTGCCGGGACGGGACGTCCCCAGCGGACTGCGGCCGCTCCATGGTGATCTCTTCGGACATTGGCCCCACCCTCTCCAGCGTTCGACACGCTTCGACATATTCAGCTCTATTGTAGTCCCCTTCCGGCAGAATAGCAAGTGGAAATTTCACGAAAAACGTCTCCGCCCCACAGCCGGGGCGGAGACGTTTTCATGTTACATCCAATTCCACATGGCAACCTTTTTGCCTCTGCTCAGCACATAGAGCGCCTTGTCTGTGAAGTAGTTCACCGGGTCCTTGCGGGTGCTGCCCACCCGGACCTCAAAGTGGAGATGGTTGCCGGTGGACCGGCCGGTGGTGCCCACATAGCCGATCACATCCCCCTGGGTGACCACCTGGCCCTGCTTGCAGCCGATGCGGCTCATGTGTGCGTAGAGGGTACTGGTACCGTCGCTGTGGGAGACGATCACATAGTTGCCATAGGACCAGCTGCTGCCGGTACCCTTGGCCGCGTGGATCACCACGCCGCTCTTGGCCGCGTAGATGTTGGTCCCCGAGGGGGCGGGAATATCAATACCGGCATGGTTGCCCGGCTTGCCGGTGACCGGGTGGATTCGTCCGCCCGCCAGCGAGGAGATGGTGTTATAGCTCCCCGGCAGGGGCCAGAGGAAGCCGGATTCGCTGGGCACCTTGGCGACCTGGGCGGCGTATTCCTTCTCCTTGGCCTTGATCTGGGCGTCCAGCTCTTTGGCGGCCTTGTTGACCGCTTCCTCCATCTCCTCCAGCAGGTCCTCCTGGGCGCTGATCTCCGCAATCAGCTTGTCCACCTCGGCCTCCTGGGCCTGCAGCTCCTCCTGATAGGCCATCTGCTGGGCCTTGGCCTCCTCCTGCTCGCTCTGGGCCTCCTCCAGCTCGGTCCGGTCGGCGGTCACCCGCTCCTGGAGGGCCACCAGGTCGTTGATCACCTGGTTGTCATATTCGATAATCTCCTCGATCATCATGTAGTTGTCAAGCAGCTCCGTAAAGCTGTTGGAGGAGAACAGGATGGACCAGTAAGACACCTCTCCCTGCTCCTCCATCAGCCGCATCTGACGGCAGAACAGCTCGAACTGGGCGGACTCCTCCTCCTCCGCCCGCGCCAGCTCCGCCGTCTTCTCGCCGATGAGCTGGTCATACATGGCAATCAGGTCGTTGGTGCTGTCGATCTCCTGGCGGATGATGTCGATCTGCTCCTCCAGCAGCTGCTTTTTCGTCAGGGCGGCGCTCTTGTCCGCCTGGACCGCCTTCAGCTGGCTCTGGATCTCCTTCTTCTGGCTGGCCAGCTGGCTGGCGTTGTTCCGCAGGGCGTTGATTTCCGCCTGGGTCACGGCGGAGGCGTCCAGGACCATGCCCGGCCCGGTCAGGGGCAGCAGCATGGCCAGAATCAGGGCCAGCCCCACAAGGCGGCGGGCCAGCTTGTTCCGTTGTACAGCATTCACAGCAGGTCCTCCTCTCAGCGGATCATAAAGATATTGGCCAAAATGGGCAGCAGCATCAGCAGCGCCAAAAATCCCGCCAGAATGGACATCATCAGTTTTTGTCTCTTTTGCCGCTTCATCCTCGAAACCTCCCCGCAAAACCACTATACCTGCAAAAACTTCCGGATGGCGAACAGCGAACCCACCACGCCGATAAACACGCCCACCCCGCAGAACACCGCCAGGATGGTCACAGCCATGGAGCCGTAGCTGATCATGTTCACCAGGGACAGGCCGTTGCCCTGAACGGCGAACCTGGCCACCATCTGATACAGCCCCCACTGAACGAAGAAGGCGATGAGGGCTCCGGTGAGCCCCAGCAGCATCCCCTCCACCACGAAGGGCCACTCGATGAAGCCGTCGGTGGCGCCGCACATCTTCATGATGGCGATCTCCTCCCGGCGGTAAAAGGTGGCCAGCTTAATGGTGTTGGCGATGATAAACAGGGAGATCACCAGCAGGATGCCGATGAGCACCAGGGCCACGCCGGTGGCGATGTTGCGCACCATCACGAAGCCGTCGGCGATCTCCGTGGCGGCGTTGACGTAGCCCACCCCCTCCATCTGCTCCAGGGCCGCCTTGGTCTCGGCCATCCGCTCGATGTCCACCACATGGACCCGGTAGCGATCCCGGAAGGCGTCATCCGGCAGATTGTTCAGGATGGCGGTGGTGTCGCTGTGCTTGGCCTTGAAGGCGGCCACCGCCGCCTCCTTGGTGACAAAGGTGAGCTGGGCCACATTGTCCACCTGGGCCAGCTTGGGCTGGAGCATCCGGGCCTGATCCTGGGTGAGGGCGTCGTCTATGTACACCAGCATCTCGTTCTCGTTCTCCAGGTCGCCCAGGGTGTTGTCCAGATTGACCGCCAGCAGGGTGAAGGAACCCATGATCAGCAGACACGCCACGATCATGCACACCGCCGCGAAGGACATGAACCCATGGGTGAAAATGGAGTGGAACCCCTCGCTGACATAGTATCCTGCGTTAAATTTTCTCGACATTGTAGTAACCACCTGTCTCGTCGCTGATGATCCGTCCGTTTTCAATGGCCACCACCCGTTTGGCAAAGCGGTTGACCAGATTTTTTTCGTGGGTGACCACCAGCACAGTGGTGCCCAGCTCGTTGATACGCTCCAGCAGCATCATGATCTCCAGGGAGCGCTGAGGGTCCAGATTGCCGGTAGATCGGAAAAGCGTC
>CAJUAW010000037.1:0-421 GCA_910584605.1 uncultured Oscillospiraceae bacterium | reverse complement strand
GTCGGCAATGATCATGCTGGGGTTGTTCACCAGCGCCCGGGCGATGGCCACCCGCTGCTGCTCGCCGCCGGACAGCTGGCCGGGGTAGCGGTCCGCCTTCTGGTCCAGGCCCACCAGCTGGAGCACGTAGGGGATGCGCCGGCGCAGCTCCCGGTTGGAGGCTCCGATGGCCCGCATGGCGAAGGACAGATTTTCGTACACCGTCTTCTTCTCGATGAGGCGGAAGTCCTGGAAAATGACCCCCAGGGTGCGCCGCATCTGAGGCACCTGCCGGGGGGTGATGTTGTTCAGGTTGAACCCGTTCACCATCACCCGGCCGTCGGTGGGGGCGATCTCCGCCGTGATCAGCTTGATCAGGGTGGACTTGCCCGACCCGGACGGCCCCACCAGAAAGACAAATTCCCCGTCGTCAATACGCACG
>CAJUAW010000036.1 GCA_910584605.1 uncultured Oscillospiraceae bacterium | reverse complement strand
ACGGCCGCCCCTTGGCGTTGTAGGTGACGTTTTCGGTCAGCGTCATGCCGATCCCCTGGACGATGCCGCCCTCCGCCTGAATGCGGGCCAGCGCTTCGTTGATGGGGGTGCCGCAGTCCACCACGGCCATGTAATCCAGCACGGTCACATGGCCGGTGAGCCTGTCCAGCTCGATCTCCGCCATGCCCACCATGTAGGGGGGAGGGGAGACCGGGGAGGAGTGGGTGGCCGCCGCCTGAGCGGCGCGGCAGCTGGAGGTCTGAGCCCTGTAGGAGAGATCCGCCAGGCTCACCGCCTGCTGGCTGTGGAGGCGGCGCACCTGGGAGCCCTCAAAGACCACCTCGTCCAGCGGACAGTCCATCATCTCCGCTCCGATGGCGCGGATGGTCTCCTTCAGCTCCTCGCAGGCCCGTTCCACCGCCTTGCCCGTGACGTAGGTGGTGGAGGAGGCGTAGGAGCCGGAGTCGTAGGGGGAGACGTCGGTGTCCGCCCCGAACACCGCCACCGACTCCAGCGGGCAGTCCATGCACTCGGCTGCGATTTGGGCCAGGATGGTGTCGCAGCCGGTGCCCATGTCCGCCGCGCCGATGATCAGGTTGTAGGTGCCGTCGTCGCTGAGCTTCAGCACCGCGGAGCCCACATCCACATTGGAGATGCAGGAGCCCTGCATGGCCATCGCCACCCCGGCGGCCCGGACCCTGCCGTTGCCCATATCCCGTACGGGATAGCGTTCCTCCCAGCGGAACATCTGGCGGCAATGCTCCATGCACCGGTTCAGGGCGCAGGCATTGGCGGTTTCGCCGTAGTAGGCGTCCATGACCATGCCCTCCCGGACCATATTCCGGTCCCGGAGGACTGTGGGGTCCATGTCCAGCATCTCCGCCAGCTCATTGACGGCGCTCTCCACCGCGAAGATGCCCTGTGTTGCCCCGTAGCCCCGGTAGGCTCCGGCGGGCTGGAGGTTGGTGTAGACCACGTCGTAGCGGAAGCGGTAGGCTTCCAGCCCCCCGGTGTACAGGGGGATGGACTTGTGTCCGGACAGGCCCACTGTGGTGGGGCCGTGCTCCCCGTAGGCCCCGGAGTTGGACAGGGTGTACAGGTCCAGCGCCCGGATCTTTCCCTCTCCGCTGGCCCCCAGGCGGACCCGGATCTCCATCTCGTGCCGGGGGGAGCCGGCGGTCTGGCACTCCTCCCGGGTGTAGATCAGCTTGGCCGGACGGCCGGTCTTCAGGGTGACGAAGGCGGGATAGACCTCGCAGACGGCGGTCTGCTTGGCTCCGAATCCGCCGCCGATGCGGGGCTTCTCCACCCGGATCTGGCTTTTGGGAATGCCCAGCGCCCGGGACAGGATGCGGCGGACGTGGAATACGATCTGGGTGGAGGAGATGACGTGGAGCCTTCCGTACCGGTCCAGAGCGGTGTAGGTTCGGAAGGTCTCCATCATAGCCTGCTGGAAGGCTTTTGTATGGTAGGTGCGGTCAAGGACCACGTCACAGCCGGCCAGCACGGCCTCCACGTCGCCGCAGCCGTTGGTCTCGCTGGCGATGAGGTTTCGTTGGTTGTCCCCTCCCACCGGGCAGGGCGGGAACCAGTCCTCCTCCGGGTGGACCAGGACGGGGTTGTCCAGTGCTGTACGGAAATCCAGCAGGGCGTCCAGCACCTGATACTGCACACGGATCAGCTTCATGGCCTTTTGCGCAGCCCGTTCGTCCTCTGCGGCGATGATGGCCACCGGGTCTCCCGGGAAGCGGACGTGGCGGTCCAGAATCAGCCGGTCATAGGGGGAGGGCTCCGGGTAGGTCTGGCCCGCAATGGCGAAGCGGGTGGCAGGGACGTCCTGCCAGGTGTAGATGTCCACCACGCCGGGGACCCTTTTGGCGGCGGAGGTGTCGATGTCCTCCACCATGGCGTTGGGGTGGGGACTGCGCAGCAGCTTGACCACCAGCGCGTCTCTGGGGGTCAGGTCGTCCATGTAGACGGGCTTGCCCAGCAGCAGGCGTCCGGCGTCCTTTTTGGGGACCGGCTTTCCAATCAGCTTGTACTTATGCTCCATGAGGGCCTCCCTTCGGTGCGCGGCGGTCCATAAAGGCGCGGATGCCCCGCAGCTGCCCGTCGTAGCCGGAACAGCGGCACAGATTACCCGCCAGCCAGGCGCGGATCTGGTCATCGGTGGGGTCCGGGATTTCCCGAAGCAGGGCGATGGTGTTCACCACAAAGCCGGGGTTGCAGAAGCCGCACTGGTCGGCTCCCTGGGCGGCGATGAAGCCGGTGAACTCCGCGGCCTCCTCCTGGAGGCCCTCCAGCGTGGTGACGCTGCGGCCGTCCGCCCGGACCGCCAGCAGGGAGCAGGACAGGATGGGGCGGCCGTCCAGCAGTACGGTGCACAGCCCGCAGTTGGAGGTTTCGCACCCCCGTTTCACGCTGTAACAGCCGTGGGCCCGGAGAAAATCCAGGAGCAGCAGATCGGGGTCGACGCTGTCCCGGACCGGTTTGCCGTTGAGGGTGAGTTTAAGTTCCATCGTTCTGTCCTCCCAATTCCAGTATGGCCCGCTGGGTCAGCACCTGAGCCAGACGGCTCCGGTAGGCGGCGCTGCCCCGGAGGTTGCTTCCAGTGGGGGTGCGCTGGGCCACGGATGCGGCGAAGGCTTTGGCGGATGCCTCACAGATCCCGCCCTCCAAAAGCCGCCCCTCGTCCCGGAGGACGATGGCCCTGGCGGGACGGGCTCCGATGACGGTGCGGTACTCCCCATCCAGCCTGCTGGCCGCGCAGGTGAGGATGGGGAAGTCGGTGCGGCTGCCGCGCATGGATGAGTAGACACACTGGACAGGCCGCTTTCGGACGATCAGCCGGACCAGGATATCCCGGTCCGGCTCTGCCTGCGCGAAACGCTCCAGAGGGACCCGGCCTCCCTGGTACAGCTCTGCGTACGTGTCCAGGGCCAGAAAGAGGGTGAGCACGTCAGAAAATCCGAAGCGGCCAAAGATGCTGCCGCCCACCGTGGCCATGTTGCGAAACTGAACCCCTACAATGCTTTGAACCGCCTGGGCTGCGGCCCCGTGGGTGTACTGGTTCAGACCGGAGTGCTGCTCCAGCTGGCGCAGCGTTGCCATGGCGCCGATGGAAAATTCCTCCGGGCTCTCCTGGATGGCGTCCAGGCCCAGCCCGCTCAGGTCGATGGCGGTGGGGACGGTGAGTGAGGTCATCTTCAGCCAGAGCATGCCGCCCAGAATCCGGTTTCGCCGGTTTTGGTTCAGCTCGTAGGCCTGCTCCAGGCTCTGGGCCCGTATGTAATGTTGGATGGTTATCATAGGTGTGTTCTCCTTGGTGGAAGTTTCGGGGCGGAATTGCGACATTAATCGATATTATAACACGATTCTCTTGCGTCCGAAAGACGTATCTGATAAAATACCTTATATCTTTACGACTTCAACGAAAAAGGAGAAGACCATGAAACGGATCGCTAATCTGCTTTTGCCCCTGCTCCTGCTGCTGAACGCCGCCGCCTGCGGGCAGACGGGCACGCAGTCCCCGGATGTCTCCGCCGCCGGGAGCCGGCCCGCTCAAAGCGGCTCTGCGGAGGACCCGTCAGTTCCTGACCGCTATCCCATGACCCTCACCGACCAGGCGGGCCGGACCGTCACCCTTCAAAAGGAGCCGGAGCGCATCGTCAGCGGCTACTACGTCTCCACCAGCATGCTCATCGCCCTGGGGCAGAAGGACAAGCTGGTGGGGATCGAGGCCAAGGCGGACATGCGGGATATCTACCGCCTCAGCGCCCCGGAACTCATCAGCCTGCCCAGCGTGGGCAGCGCCAAGGAGCTGGATTTGGAGGGCTGCGCCGCTCTGGAGCCCGATCTGGTGATCCTACCCCTCAAGCTGAAGAGCGCCGCTGGCGCCCTGGAGGAGCTGGGCATCCCCGTCCTGCTGGTGGACCCGGAGGACGAGGCGCGCTTGGAGGAGACCATCGGCCTGCTGTTTCGGGCCGTGCAGGGCCGGGAACGGGGCCAGGCGCTTCTGAGCTTTATCGGCAATCAGCGTAATCGTCTGCTGGAGCAGCTGGGCGGCGCCCCGCAGCCCCGGGTCTATCTGGGAGGAAATTCCAGCTTTCTCTCCACCGCCGGGGGGCAGATGTATCAAACCAGCATGATCCGCAACGCCTGGGGGGAGAACGTGGCCCAGGAGATTGAGGACGCCTACTGGGTGGAGGTGGACTACGAGCAGATCCTGGCCTGGGACCCGGAGTATATCATTCTGGCCTCCGGCGCCAGCTACACCTGTGAGGATGTCCTCAGCAATCCAAGCCTGGCGGACTGTACCGCCGTGCGCAGCGGGAACGTGTACCAGATGCCCAGCAAGGCCGAAGCCTGGGACAGCCCGGTGCCCAGCGGGATTCTGGGCTCCGTCTGGCTGGCCGGGGTGCTGCACCCCGACCTGTTCTCCCAGGCGGAATGCGATCAGATCATTGAGGAGTACTATGAGACCTTCTACGGCTTCTCTTACAGCCAGGCGTGACCCCGTCTGGCTCTGCGCCGCCGCAGGTCTGCTGCTGGCGGCGCTGGCCCTGTGCAGCCTCTTTGTGGGGAAATACCCGCTGTCGCCGGAAAAGCTCCTGGCCGGGGACCCTCTTCAGCTGCGGGTGTTCTGGACCCTGCGCTTCTCCCGGACGCTGATGGGGGTCCTTGGGGGCTTCTGCCTGGGGACGGCGGGCTTTGTCTATCAGACGGTACTCCGCAATCCCTTGGCCTCCCCGGATGTGATCGGCGTCTCCTCCGGGGCCAGCGCCGGGGCGGCGGCGGGCATCCTGTTCTGCTCCGGGACCGGGGCGGTGACGGCGTCCGCCTTTGCCGGGGCGCTGGGAGGGACGGCGGTG
Organism: uncultured Oscillospiraceae bacterium; assembly: GCA_910584605.1. Classification (GTDB taxonomy): domain Bacteria; phylum Bacillota; class Clostridia; order Oscillospirales; family Oscillospiraceae; genus Lawsonibacter. The sequence continues at coordinate 16,819 of CAJUAW010000036.1, read as the reverse complement.
GTGCTGGGGCTGTCCAGCCTGGACCGGTCGGGCAAAAACAGCACGGTGGTGCTGTCTGGCATTGCGGTGCACGCCCTGGCCCAAACCGCCCTGATGTGCCTGAAGCTGACCGCTGACCCGGAGCGGGAGCTGGCCTCCATCGAATATTGGATTATGGGCAGTTTGAACGGCGTCAGCCTTAGGGCCATCGTGTGGAATCTGCCGCTGTGTCTGGGCAGTCTGCTGGCGCTGTTTCTGCTTCACCGGCAGATCGTGCTTCTGTCGGTGGAGGAGGGGGAGGCCCGGATGCTGGGCGTCCATGTGAGCCGCCTGCGGCTGCTGGTCATCCTGACGGCTGCGCTGACGGTGTCCTCGGTGGTCAGCCTGACGGGGCTGATCAGCTTTATCGGACTGCTGGCCCCCCACGGGGCGCGGCTGCTCACCGGACAAAACCGGGCTTCCACCATGTGGCTGAGCGGTCTGCTGGGCGGCGTGCTGCTGTGCGGCGCGGACCTTTTGGCCCGGAGCGCGGCCGCCGTGGAGCTGCCGGTGAGCATTTTTACCAGTCTGCTGGGCGCGCCCTTCCTGATCTGGCTTGTGGGAAGGGAGCGGAGAGGGATATGAGCTTTTTCTGTGCGGACCGCCTGACCGCCGGGTACGGCGGAGCGCCTGTCCTTCAGGAGGTCTCCTTTTCCCTCCAGGCGGGGACGGTCACCGGCGTTTTAGGGGGGAACGGCAGCGGCAAAAGCACCCTGCTCAAGTCGGTCTGCGGCATCCTGCCGCACAGCGGCAGCTGTACGCTGGAGGGGGAACGTTTGGAGACGCTGTCCCCCCGTAGGCTGGCCCGGCTCTGCGGCTATGTCCCGCAGAGCTGCGGCATTGCCATCAATATCAGCCTGCTGGACGTCGTCCTGATGGGCTTCAACCCCTGTCTGGGGCTGCTGGAGCGGCCCAGCCGGGCCATGCGTCAGGAGGCGCGCCGGGCGCTGGCTCTGGTGGGGCTGGAGGGAAGGGAGGAGGACGGCTATCTGACCCTCAGCGAGGGGCAGAAGCGGCTGTGTGTCCTGGCTCGGGCTCTGGCCGGAGGCGGGTCCCTTCTGCTGCTGGACGAGCCGGAGAGCGCTCTGGACGTTCCCCACCGCTGGCAGCTGATGAGCCTCCTGCGGCAGTGGGTGCGTGCGGGGCGGCGGGCCGCCCTGGTCACCCTCCATGACCCCGGTTTGGCGCTGAACGGCTGTGACAGCCTGATCCTGCTGAAGGAGGGAGCCGCCTGCGGCCTGCTCCAGCCCGGCAGGGACGATTTGGCCAGCATGGAGGCGGCGCTGGAGCAGATCTACGGAGGGGTTACACTGGCCAGATGCCTGGACCGCACCGGCCGGGAACAGTTGGTCATGCTGAAGGAACAGGAGGAGCCGTCTGGACCTCCCAGGGAAAGGAGCTGCTGAACCAGGATGAAGCCTGCCAGGACCCATGCGGCCGGACCGGCTGGCAGACCTCCCAGCCCGGGCCGTGACCGGCAGGACGCCCTGCTGGGATGCGTCATCATGGCCTCCGGGGAGGGGAGGCGGTTTGGCGGCAGCAAGCTGATGGCGGACTTCGGCGGAAGGCCGATGCTGGAGTGGGTCCTGGACGCGGCGGAGGGTATTTTTTCCCGATGGGTGGTGGTGACCCGGCATCTGGATATAAAGATCCTCTGCCAGCGGCGGCAGGTCCCGGTGGTGCTGCACGGCCTGCCCAGCCGCAGCGACACTGTGCGCCTGGGGCTGACAGCGGTGGGGCTGGACCTGTCCGGCTGCATGTTCTGTCCTGGGGACCAGCCGCTGCTGTCCCGGGAGTCGGTGCGGGCCATGGCGCAGTGCGCCGCCCAGGACCCGGAGCACATCTGGCGGCTGGCGTACAGCGGCGAGGCCGGAGCGCCGGTTCTGTTTCCACAGTGGACCTTTTCCCGGCTGATGGCGCTGCCGCCGGGGAAGGGAGGGAGCGTGATCCTGGGCGAGTACCCCGAGCAGGTGCGCCTGACGTCTGCCCGGCGGCCGTATGAGCTGCGGGATGTGGATACGCCTGAGGCGCTCAAAGATCTGGAGGGCTGCCTGCGGCGGTGACCGGCATCCCAGGCCGGGTTGGTGGTTTTTGGTGAAATTGCTGGTATTTTTGATTGGAAATCTCTTCCAGAAAAGGAATGATTTGTCTTTCATAATTGACAGATGGATGGATTTACAATATAATAATGCAAGCCTTGAAATTATTTTGGAAGGGGACAACAGCATGAAGCAGTTTTATGGTATGAGCCAGCGGGGGAATCTGGATGAGGCGCTCCAGGGTCTCTATTCCCCCCAGTTCATCATGCTATTATCCAACAATGATCAGTTTGAGGAGCATGTAGCGGCTCTGGAACGGCGTTTTCCCGGCGTACCCAGCATTGGATGCATTGGAATGAGCTACCAGACCTCGGTGGCGGAGCACGGAGTGGGGGTCATTGCCTTTTCGGAGGGAGTGACGGCCGCCGCCAATGTGCTGGAGCAGGCGTCCACCATGCCGGTGAAGTACATAAAGCGCCTGGAGGAGGATATGCGGACGGTGGGCGGCACCAACCGGGACACCGTGTGCATCGATTTCTGCTCCGGCAACGACGCCTGTGTGCTCACCACCATTTACACCGCTCTGTGCAAGCGGGGCATCTCTCTGGTGGGCGGCACCGGCGACCAGGGCAAGGTGTCCGCCAACGGCCGGATCTATCAGGATGCGGTGGCCTACGGGCTGGTGCGCAACCAGAACGGCCGGGTGAAGACCTATAAGGAGAACATCTACCATCAGCTGGGCAACTACCGCTTTGTCGCCGCTGACACCGACCGGGCCAACTACGTTCTGGGCTCTCTGAACGGCAAAAGCGCGAAGCAGGTCTATCAGGATATCCTCCACGTGACCGACGAGGAAATCCTGACCCGAACCTTCCAAAATCCCTTTGGCAAGCTGAACGGAGACGACACCTGCATCATTTCCATCAAGGAGGTCAAGGGGAACGCCCTGGCCTGCTTCCGCCAGGTGAACGATTCCGACGTGCTGATTCTGCTGGAGCTGGGCGACTATAAGGCCATCGTGCGGGAGACCATTCAGCAGATCTGCCGGGACTTCCCCCGTCGTTCGGCCATTTTCTCGGTGAACTGCCTGTTCCGCTACAAGCTGTTCTCAGAGCAGGGCTACATGCAGGGCTATCTGCGGGATATGTCGGCCCTGGGCAACCACGCCGGTTTTGTGGGCTACGGCGAACATTACAATAACCGGTTCGTGAATCAGTCTATGACCTGTGTGGTCTTTGAGTAAAGGAGGGGACTTTGATGCTGTTGAAACGCAAACATCAGCCAGCCGCGGCGGTTCAGGAGGAAACGGGCCTGTATCCGGTGCTGCATGTCGCAGAGAGCCTGAAGGAGTATCAGAAGGAGCTTGTGAAAAAGGAGGTCTCCTCCCTCTGGGAGCTGAGCCAGGTCGGGGTGTCCTTTTCTGGCGTTCTGGAGGAGGGCGACCAGTTTCAGGTGAAGCTTCAGGAGCTGGGCGAGTCCTTCTCCGGCATCGGCGCGACGGCAGAGCAGTTCGGTCAGGTGCGGGGAGCGATCGGCCAGGCGGTGTCGGAGGCCCGGGACCAGATGGAGGCGCTGGGCCAGACCTCCATGCAGGTGCAGCAGTCCTATGACGCTATGGCGGAGACCTTTTCCCAGCTGGAAAACGCGATCCGGGGAATCCAGCAGACGCTGGGGAAGATCGTATCCATTGCGGAGCAGACCAATATTCTGGCCATCAACGCCTCCATCGAGGCGGCCAGAGCCGGGGCAGAGGGCCGCAGCTTTGCGGTGGTGGCGTCCCAGGTCAAGCAGCTGGCCGGGGAGATCAAGGACCTGGCCGGCGAGGTGGACAGCGGAGTCAGCGAGGTGGAGCTGCGGGCCAACGAGCTCAGCGGAAGCATTTCCGCCTCCCAGCAGACCCTGGGCCAGGGCGTAGGCATCGTCAACCAGACCGAGGGCAGCTTTGAAAAGATCACAGAGGCGGCGGAGGGAGCTGTGTCCGTGCAGACCGGGATCGTCGGCGTGATCGGGGAGTCTCAGCAGGAGCTGCAGCTGCTGTGCCAGTTTTTTGATCAGATCAAGAGTCAGTACCAGGAGGTGGTCAAGCACATCAGCTACGCCAGCCAGCTGGGCACCACCAAAAGCGCGATGTTTGAGGACATGGACAACATGATCTCGCAGATCCCTCCTCTGGTCCAGGAGATCGAACACAAACGCTGAACCGGGACGTCTTGTCATACAGAACGGTAAACTCCGGACCTGGTTCCGCTTTGGAACCAGGCCCGGAGCTGTTTTGGTACTGTCCTTCCGTCATTCCGGGTAGAGGATCTGGGCCAGCTTTTCATAGGCTTCTCCCCACCTGGCGTTGGGCTTCAGGTTGTAGAGGGCGTGGTCCAGGGTATAGAACCGACCCTCCTGCACCGCGCGCAGTGAGTTCCAGGCGGGATTTTCCAACAGGGTACTCTCCAGGGTGGCCTGCGCTCTGGCGGGGTCCGCTCCTTGGAGCACTGCGAAGATGTAGTCCGGGTCGGCGGCGATGATGGCCTCCAGACTCAGGTCCTCCAGCAGGGAGCTCCCGTCGGCAACATTGACGCACCCCAGGCTGGCCAGCATCTCGCCCAGCAGAAAATCTGTGCTCCCCTTCACCTTGCAGCTGGAACCGGTCGCCCGCATGCACAGAATCCTCGGCGCCTCCCCGTTCTGGCGGGCGAGGGCGGCCTCGACCTGCTGCTGGACCTGAAGGCCGTAGAGGTCATAGTTCTCCGGACAGCCGGTCAGCTGTGTGCAGAGTTTCAGCATCTGCAGATAATCGTCAAAGGACTGGATGTCGAAGTAGGCGGCCGGGATGCCGGCCTGCTCGAAGGCGTTCAGCAGCTCCACGTCGGCCTCCGTGTTGCAGCTGGCCAGCACCAGATCCGGCTGGACGGACAGCAGCAGCTCCAAATTGGGCTCCTTGACCCCTCCCAGGTTGACCACATCCCCGCTTAACCCCAGGTCGAAGGAGGTCCAGGCGTCGTCCGCCGCCGCCGCGAGGGTCTCCTGCCCGCCGGCCAGACACCAGATATCTGCGAAGCTGCCGATGAGCGCGGCGACACGCTCCGGCCGCTCCACCGCGACCGAACGGCCCAGGCCGTCGAGAAAGGATACCGTCTGCACTCCAGGATCGGAAGGGCTGGACGGCTGTTCGGGCGCTTTGGCACAGCCCGGCGCCAGCAGCGTTCCAATGGCGCATGCCGCCACAAGGATTCGCTTCCAATTCATAGCGTGTTCCTCCTGATACTGAAACTATGCTCCCATTATAGCAGGATTTTAATGGGAATGGAATATGGATGGTAGGAGAAAAGGGGCGGATGCTGGTGGGCCGTCCCCGGACCGGGGGGAGCTTGAGGCCGTGTTGGCCCTGAAGGACCCGGAGGTGGACCCGAATTGCCGTCAGTTCCGAAACGGCTTGGATATAGACAAAATTTGCAGGAGCAAGGAGGATTTTCTTATGGATGAGGGGCTGATCCACCTCTACTGGGGTGAGGGGAAGGGCAAGACCACTGCGGCCATGGGGCTGGCTCTGCGGGCCTTGGGCCGGGGACGGCGGGTGACTGTGGTCCAGTTTTTAAAGGACGGCGCCAGCGGTGAGCTGGAGCCTCTGCGCAGGCTGGGCGCGTTGGTTTACGCGGGAAAAACCTGCGGCAAATTTGCCGCGCAGATGACTCGGGAGGAGCGGGCGGATACGGCCCGGCAGAACACAGACCATCTGCGGAGGGCGCTGGAGCTTCCCTGCGATTTGCTGGTGCTGGATGAGGCATGCGCTGCATGGCAGCTGAACATGGTGGATCGGGAGCTGCTGGAGGCGGCTGTCCTGAAGCGGCCGCAGGGGCGGGAGGTGGTGCTCACCGGCCGGGAACCTGCCCGCTGGATGGCGGAGGCCGCCCACTACTCGACTGAGATGACGTGTCACCGTCATCCCTATCAGGATGGGGTCCCGGCCAGAGAGGGGGTGGAGTTTTGACGTACATTCCGCTTTCTTGGAGGGGTGATTCTCTATGAAAAAGAGCATCATGTTTGAGAGCAGGGGATACCTGCGCCAAAATTAAACCACTGGTTCAATGACAAGCCGCCCCGAAGCATGTATGATAGAGCCACAACGACAGAGCAAAGGAGTGGAACGCCATGAACTTAAAAGATGCTTTCCGGGCCCAGAACAAGCTGCAGGTTCTCATGGATGAGGCCAGCTGCATCCTCCAGGACCGGGACAACACCCTGAAGGTCACCACCACCCATCTGCGCAGCAAGGTCATGCCGGAGGCCCAGGACGTTGTAGTGGAGGACTCTGCCCCCAGCGAGTACACGGAGCACATCAACCAGGTGGCCGCCTTTCTGATGGCTATGCTGGCGGAGCGGGAGAAGCTCAGCACCGCCATCTGCGCCGCCAAGTCGAAGCTGCCCCTGGACATGGACAGCGAGACCGGCCTGAACCGGACCCGGCAGAGTTTGGCCGAAGTCTTCCGCCGGATGGCCGTCCAGCGCAACAGCGAGGTGGTGGTTGCCAACGGCGGCAGCGGCTACCGGTTCAACGGCGAGGGCAATCAGGTGAGCTACCGCTGCGACGCCAAGCGGGTGACCACCATCAACTTTGACCGGAACAAGATCCGGGGCATGGCCACCGAGTTGGGGCGCAAAGCCGACGAGGTGTCCGCCAAGCTGGACCAGTGCCTGGTCAACACCGCCGTGGACTACGCCCTCCCCTTCGAGATCAACGACAACTTTGACGTGATCTTGTCCGATTTCATCCAGCGCCAGGGCGGATAACGATCCTCCCCGGGCGCGGGGGGTGTGGCGGAATGGAGAAGCTGTGACGGCCGGTTCAGGTGCGGATGAATGATGATGCCGCACATTACCAAGAGCAGATTGAAGAGTATCTGTAACATATTTTGAACTGAATAACGACAGACACTTTTCCCTGCGTTCTAAGTAAGTACGTTTTTGCTCCCTGATCAACACGCAGAACGTCAAACCGCCCTTACGCTTCCCTCTTTCAGAATTTGGTCCGTATGGCCTCGGCCTGCGGGCTGATAATGATGACAAGTCGCCAAGTCTGGGCGGGTACGGCGCTCTTTGAGGCGCCGTCCGGCCTGGAGACGGCGGATAAGGGCCTAAACCGGCTTTGAACTTCCGCCATGCCCCCTGCGTCCGAGGAGCGATACCATGAGTGGCTGTCTCCACTGCATGGAAGAAAATGTGTAAGGTTCGGGAGGCATATGACCGAAACTGAGTTAAACGAGCAGCTTACAGCGCTCTTGGAGCATTCTGGGAAAGCGATATGCTGCAAGCGCCGGACGGGCCGCCAGTACCGGCGCAGGAAGGGACAGGAGAAGTCAGACCGCCGGCTGGCCATCGTCCAGCTCACCGGCTATGCGCCCCACCGGGGGTATGTGGACTGCGGCTTTGAGGGGAAAACCCTCCTGCACACAGGCAAGTACATAAAGTACCCCAAGAACAGCAAGTGCCAGTGCTGGCTGAAGCGGGTGAGCAGCAAAAAGGTCCGTTCCTATCCCTGCCTCCCTCGAAAGGGAAACGGCTACCGCAAGGTGTTCGATTACTGGTGGTCACTGTATTGAGAGGAAGAAGATCCCGCCGCAGGTGTGATTTACACGCTGCGGCGGGATCTTTGGAGTGCAGTTCTGATGCCAGAAGTCCAGCCGGTCCCGCCTTTTCGGTATCATCTGCGTCCTATTTGCTGTTCAGACGGTTCTCCCACTCGGCCTCCTTAAAGCCCACAAGGACGAAATCATCCCCAATCAAAAGCGGGCGCTTGACCAGCATCCCGTCTGTAGAGAGCAGCCGCAGCATCTCCTCCTCGCTCATGCCGGGCAGCTTGTCCTTCAGCTCCATGGACTTATACAGCAGTCCGCTGGTGTTGAAAAACCTCTTCAGCGGCAGTCCGCTGCGCTTGTACCACTCCGCCAGCTCATCATAGTCAGGGCGCTCCGTTTTGATGTCCCGGAAGGTATACGCAATCTGGTTTTTGTCCAGCCATGTTCTCGCCCTTTGGCAGGTGGTGCACTTGGGATAGCAAATAAAGGTCATAGTTTCATCACGCTCCTATTGCTGTTGATTGTATCGGGCCTTATGGTCAAAGATGGCCTTGCAGACCGTAATGCCGTCTTCTGCTGTATGATCGACGCATTTGCACGTTTCCCTTGTTTGTGGTATTTTATTATACCACACAGTTCCCGTTATGGGAAGTAGGTACTGGAGGTATATATTATGATTCGAGATATTATGAAGGATGAGACCTTCCTCGCGCAAAAAGCGGAGCCCGCCACACCGGACGATTTCCCCGCTGCTCAAGACCTGCTGGACACTCTGGCCGCCCACAAGGACGGCTGTGTTGGCATGGCGGCCAACATGATCGGCGTCAACAAGAGGATCATCGTCTTTGACAACGAGGGGAAGTACATGGTCATGTTCAACCCGGAGATCGTCAAAAGATCCCAGCCCTACGAGGCGGAGGAGGGGTGTCTCTCCCTCACCGGAACCCGGAAAACCCGGCGTTGGCAGTCCATCAAGGTACAGTACCAGAACGAGCAGTTCCAGACCCGCTTCAAGACCTTCACCGGCTGGACGGCCCAGATCATCCAGCACGAGATCGACCACTGCGAAGGGGTGCTGATCTGAAATAGATGGATCGCCAGCATCATCGGTTCGGTCCTGGAAGGCTGCATTTTTCTGCGGGTGGGCCAGCGGCTGTTTCAGTAGGAGCTGCCGTCCACAGGTCAAGAATACGATGCGCCAATTCTGCGCAAACTACCCCCCGGGGTCGGAGCATCCGCTTCCCGGGAAGAAGGCGAGCAACGAACCCCTGACCCGCCAGTGGGGGGCCTGCCATCTTTGCGGCAGTGCAGTGGCGCCAGCAACGCCGCCAAACCGTCCTTCCTCTGTTGGCACAGAGCCATACCCCAACCGCAGCAATGAACCTGAGAAAGGAGCAAACGCCCCAATGAGAACGAAAATCCTCGCAGCAGTCCTGCTCACAGCCCTCACCCTCTCTCTGGCCGCCTGCGGAGCCAACCCTCCCGGCAGAGGCTCTGCCGGCGACTCCGCCTCTGCCGGGCCCCAGATAGACCTCCAGGCGTTCTTCGACGACACCACCAGCCAGTACGAGTTCGGCTTTCTGGAGCTGGCGGATGATGCTATCCTGGATATGCTCTACCCCGGTATGTCCAACATTGATGCCGAGCAGATGCAGGTGTACTACTGCCCGATGTCTATGAACAACGGTGAGTTCGGCCTGGTTCAGGTGAAGGACAGCAAGGACGTGGACGCCGTGATGGATATCTTTCAGACCCGCGTTGACTACATGGTAGGCGACGGCAGCGGCCCCGGCGGGGCTCAGTATCCCATGGCAATGGACCAATGGGAAAACAACTCCCGAATCGTCTCCAGCGGGAACTATGTCATGATGATCATCCACGAAAACTGCGATGAGATCGTGGAGGCGTTCAACGCCCGGTTCTCCTGAGCCTCATACTCTCTGACCCATCCGGTCAGGGAGTTTTTTTAACGGCCTGCCCTCCTTGCAGAGTGGGAAAAAATGAAAAATATGCCGGAACCAGAAGGGAGAATTGGGCGCAGGACCCTCCAACAGGACTTTCGTGCGCTGGACTGCCAATCTAGATAAACAGTGAACGTTTGCATTGTTTTGTTGTGATAGTTATGATGTGATATGTGACAGGGTTTCTACAAATCTTGATTCAGAAGATGTTTGACCGGGCGGCCCAAGCAGAGCGGCGAAAGCGCTGTGCCGCTTTCGTTTCCTGATTCCATCCTGCCGGACCCGGAGTGCCAAGCCCCACTTTTGTATTGACGAAAGTAAGGACATGTGATATTATGACACCGACTTTTCTAGTTTTCTGCGGCAAAACGACGGAAACAAATCGGTATGCCGCCAAAACGGCGGGTTCCGGTGAGGAGCTGTTTCCCTGTACCGGAACTCGCCGCAACGGCTATGACCGGAATGTGGTCTATATGGAGGGGCGGGCTTATGGACTATTCAGGGGAGCTTTTCAAACGGGCTGGAGACGAAGCTCCACTGATCAAGGAACAGGAGCGGCACAGCGGCATGCGGAGCGTTCAGAATCTGGAGGCCGTTATCAACGAGGGCCTTCGCGTCGCCCTGCTGGAGGATACTCCCGACCGGTCTCTGGAGGTGCTGCTGGAGCACTTGGGAAAAGCGTTAAATGGGGAACGGACCTACATATTTGAGCAGAACGAGTCCGGCGGCGACGATAACACCTATGAGTGGGCAGCTGACGGGGTGGAGCCAGAAAAGGAATATCTCCAAAATGTGCCTCCGGAGGTATGCGCAAGCTGGTACCGGAAATTCCGGGTCGGCAAGCATATCGTAATTGAGCGCCTGGAGGATATCCGGGAAACGGAGCCGCTCCAGTATGAAAATCTGAAGCGGCAGGACGTTCATGCCCTTGTGGTGGTTCCCCTTTATGACGGCAAAAGGATCATTGGCTTTTACGGCGTGGACAATCCCCCTGTGCGGTCGCTGGAGTATGCGTCGAATATGCTCCAGACCGCGGCATACTTTATTGTATCCTCCCTGAAGCGGCGGAATCTGTTCCGGGAACTGCAAAAGCGGAGCTATAACGTTCTTCATGCCCTCAGCGTGGACTATTTGGGCATCTATCAGGTGAACTTCGATACCGGCGAATGCGAGGTCTACCGGAGCAGTGAACAGACGGGGATTGATTGGGCCGTCCAGTTTAAGGACGGCTACCAAACGGCGGTGGAGCGGTATATTGCCCAATATGTGGTTCCCAGGGACCGGGAGCGGCTCCGCGCCGTGACAAAGAAGGACTATGTGCTCGCTCAGCTCAGGACAAAGAAAAAGTTCTCCGTTCGATACCAGGTGAACGACAGCTGTTCCGGACTGAAGCACATGGAGCTTCATTTTTCCGCCACAGAGAAGACGGCGGAGGAAAACTGTGCGATTTTTGCCCAACGGGACATTAATGCCGTAGTGGAGCAGGAGGAGAAATCCAAGCTGGAGGCGCGGCAGAGCCTGGAGGACATTCTGGAGGGCGCCAGAACCGGAATCTGGACCATTGAGCTGGAAGAGGGCTGCCAGCCAAGGATGTACGCGGACCGTACGATGCGGATCCTCCTGGGCGCGCCGGATGAGATCGGTCCGGAGGAGTGCTACCGGCGTTGGTTTGAAAATATTGAGCCAGACTATGTGGATATGGTGCAGGACGCGGTACTGCACATTTTAGAAACCGGACGGGCCGAGGTAATATACCCCTGGAAGCATCCGAAGCTGGGGAAAATATATGTCCGCTGCGGCGGCGTGCCGGACAAAACGTTTAAAAAACCGGGCGTATGCCTGCACGGCTACCATCAGGATATTACGGAGACCATGGTGGCGCGGAAGAAGCAGGAGCAGTCCATCATGGAGCTGCTGGAGCGGGTGAGGCGGGCGAATTCGGCCAAGAGCGAATTTCTCTCCCATATGTCCCACGATCTCCGTACACCGATCAATGGAATTTTAGGACTGCTGGCCATTCTGGAAAAAAGCCCGGACGATCCGGAGCGGCAGCAAGCGTGCCGGAAGAAGATCCGCGTGTCGACGGAGCATCTGCTGTCCCTGGTAAACGACGTTCTGCAGGTCAGCAAGCTGGAGAGCGGCCAGCCGGCGGCGGAGGTGGAGGAGCCGTTTGACCTTCATGCCGCGCTGGAAGACTGCATTACCATCCTGGCCCATCAGGCGGAGAAAGCGGAAATCCGGCTGGCCCTGGAGGAGGTCAGCGTGTGCCACAGCAGGCTGATTGGAAATCCGTTGCATTTGAAGCAAATTCTGATGAATGTCATTGACAACGCCCTCAAGTATAACCGGCCCCAAGGCTCCGTGTCTGTCCGGGTAGAGGAAACCGCATTTCGGAATGGCAGCGCAAGCTACCGTTTTGTGATCGAAGATACCGGGATCGGCATGGGGGAGGACTTTAAGCCCCACATTTTTGAACCCTTCACCCAGGAGCATCCGGATGCGAGGACCCAATATAACGGCGTCGGCCTCGGCATGTCCATCGTGAAGAAGCTGGTGGACCAAATGCGGGGAACCGTTGAGGTAGACAGCTCCCCAGGCAAGGGGAGCGTCGTCCAAATCACCCTGCCCATCCGTATTGACGAGGCGGGGCAGACCGGGGAGGAGGAGCAGGACGGGCAGAGCAATATTGCGGGGATGCGCGTCTTGTTGGTCGAGGACAACGAGATCAACCGCGAAATTGTGGAGTTCATTCTTCGGGATGCGGATGCGGAGGTGGTGACCGCCGTGAACGGAAAAGCTGCAGTAGATGTCTTCATGTCCTCTGCTCCAGGAACATTTGACTGTGTACTTATGGATTTGATGATGCCAGTCATGAGCGGATACGAGGCGGCCCGAGTGATCCGCGGCCTGGACCGGGCAGACGCGAAGACCGTCCCCATCATCGCGCTGTCAGCCAACGCATTTGAAGAGGATGTTGCGCTGGCAAAGGACGCCGGAATGAACGGACATCTGGCAAAACCGGTGGACATCCGCAAGATGTTCCGGCTTATGAGCAGCCTGCGGTGACGGCGGGAGCACGAAACGGCAGGTATGTTTCCACTGGTTGCCGTGGTCCGATACATATTCCAACGACAATTCCAAGCAATAGGAAAATATCTTCGTATTGACCAGAACGCAGTGGACGGTTTGCTGGCCACCTTAATCAATAATCTTCCTGCGATCGCTTCTCTGGAGGATATGGATGGCAGAAGCCGGATGGTCAACACCGCTTTTTTGGTTTCTGCCTCTTTTGCGCTGGGGGACCACCTAGCCTACTCCAGTCAGACAGCACCGGACATCATCGCTGGTGGGGCCGTCCGGCGGCGGGAAGTCCACGGCAGCCAAGCTGATCGCCCGGTTCTGGGATGTGACGGGAGGGGGAAATCTCCATCGCCCGGGTGATTCTGACAGACGCGCCCATCATCATCCTGGACGAGGCCACCGCCAGCATCGACCCGGAAAATGAGTACCTGATCCAGGCGGCTCTTTCCTTACGCACTTCGGCTGTTCCAGCCCTGACTGTTTTCCCGTACCGAGACAAACTTGCGGTAGATACCCTCCTCCCGCATCAGCGCCTCGTGGACGCCCCGCTGGACGATCTGTCCTTCCGCCACCACGAAGATCTGATTGGCGTGGCGGATCGTGTTCAGCCGGTGGGCGATGACCAGCAGCGTCTTGCCCTTGCACAGCTCGCTGATAGCCTGCTGGATATAGCTCTCATTGTCCGCATCCACGCTGGCTGTGGCCTCGTCCAGAATGACAATGGGCGCATCCTTCAGGATGCAGCGGGCAATGGAAATTCTCTGCTTCTCGCCGCCGGAGAGGGATTCGCCGCCCTCCCCGACCACCGTATCGTAGCCGTCGGGCAGGCTCATAATGAAGTCGTGGCACCGGGCTTTCCTGGCCGCCTCCATGACTTCCTCCCGGCTGGCGTCCGGGCGGCCCATGCTGATGTTATTGTAGATGGTGTCCTGGAACAGATACACCCGCTGGAACACCATACTGATGTGGTCCATCGGCTCTGACAGGGGGACCGTCCGAATATCCACGCCCCGCACCAGCACCTGACCGGACTTCACATCCCAGAACCGGGCCAGCAGGCTGGCAATGGTGGACTTTCCGCCGCCGGAGGGTCCCACCAGCGCCGCTATCTGATTCTTCTCCAGACAGAAACTGATGTCATGCAGCGTCTCCTTCTCCCCGCGGCCCAGGCCGCCCTCTCTTCCGGCTTCGCCGGAATTCACCTTGTAAGCAAAGCTGACATTCCGAAGCTCCACCTCGGGGCCGCCGCTCCGGGCGGGGATGTGGGCCGTCCCTTTGTCCGAAAGCTCCGCCTCGGCAAAGACCTCCTCGATCCGGTCCATGCAGCTGTTCATCACCGTCAGGCGGGAACTCTGGCCATACAGAGCCTTCATCGGTCCGAACAGATCAAACACAAACAGCATGACTCCCACGGCGAGAGAAGAATCCAAACGCCCGCAGCCGCGCAGGAACAGCGTCAGCGCCACCACGACGGCCACGCCCAGCCCAAACACCAGGTTGAGCCGCCGCTGCCAGGGCGCGTGGTTTTCCTCAAAGTCAATGCTCGTCTTACGGCTTTCACGGAAGTTTTCCGTCAGCTCCGCCGATTTCTCGCCCAGCAGGTTGTAGGTCTTGATGATGCCGATACCCTCGGCAAAGTCCAGCACCGCCTCCGTCAGATTCTCGCTCTGGGCCTGGCGGATGTCCGAGTCCTCCAGCCCCTCCCGGCGCATCCCCTTGGCGACGGCCAGCACCAGCAGCATCAGCGCGCACCCGGCAAGGCCCAGCCAAGGATGGATGACAAACAGGAACGAGAGCATAATGGCCTCAGCGAAGATATAGCTCATCATATCCGCCAGCGCGGTCATGCAGTTTTCCTCAATAAACACCATATCGGTGGAGAGTACAGAGCTGATTTTTCCGATGTTTCCCTCGGTAAAGTAGCCCATGGGCAGCTTCCGCAGGTGCGCCCCCAGCTCCATCCGCTTTTCTGCGAACACCATGAACCCAGCCGCCGATTGCAGGCGGTCCGCCGCGTGCTGGCAGAGCACCTGCAAGACCAGACAGATTGCCATGGCCGCTCCCATGGTCAGGCACAGGCGGCTGCCGGCACTGCCGTTCAGGAATGCGGTCAGCACCAGAAACGCCATGCCGATGGGCGCTTTCGCCAAAAAGGATTTCAGGAACGAAAACACAAAGGCCAGCTGAATCCGCCCTTTGTAACCTCCCGCCACATTCAGGATTCGCTTCATCAATGCGATCATGCCAGCACCTCCTCAACCGATACCTTCCAATCTGCAGCGCCCTCCGCCGCCTGCCAGAGGGTCTGATATTCTGGACTGCGCTCCAGTAACTCGTTGTGCGTCCCCACCGCCGCCACATTGCCTTGATGCAGAACGCAAATCTGATCCGCATTCACGATGGAGTGGAGCCGGTGGGCGATTACGATGACCGTTTTATCCCGGATGACCTGGGCAATGGCGGCGTTCATCTTCTCCTCATTCTCCGGGTCCATGAAGGCGGTGGCCTCGTCCAGCACCACGATGGGAGCGTTCTTCAAAATCGCCCGGGCCAGGGAAATCCGCTGCCGCTCTCCGCCAGAGAGCTGTTTTCCGCCGTCCCCGGCCATAGTGTGGATGCCCTGGGGCAGGCGGGCCAGGAACTCCCCGCACTGGGCCTTTTCCGCTGCCGCCAGAACCTCCTCGTCCGTGGCGTCCAGCTTGCCCAGGCGGATATTTTCCAGCAGGCTCATGTTGAACAGGAACTGCTCCTGGGACACATAGGAGATCTGGTCGTTCAGCGATTCAATGCTCATATCCCGGACATCCTGCCCGCCGATCTTCACGGAACCGCCGGACACATCATAAAAATGCACCAGCAGCTTGGCTAAAGTGGATTTTCCGCTGCCGGATTCGCCCACCAGGGCAGTCAGGCTCCCCTCCCTGGCGGAGAGGGAGACGCCGTGGAGGACTTCCTCCTCCTTGTAGCTGAAACGGACATTTTCAAAGGAAATGGAGTGATCCTCTCCAGTGAACGGGCGGTCTGTCTGCTGCAGAGGGGGCGCGCCCATCAGCTGCTCCAGCGCCTCGATTTTGAAATTGACCTGGGGCATGGTGGACAGAAAGCTGAGAGACCGCAGCAGCGGCGCGCCGGTGCCGAAGCTCATGCACAGCACCAGCACCAGATCCGGCAGTGTTGACCAGCCTTGCAGAACAAACCATGCCCCCAGCGGCAGGGTAAACATGGCCGAGCAGGGGATGATGCTGTTATAGAGGGCCATCCAGGGCCAGCAGACCCGGTACCAGTCCAGGGTAAAGTCCCGATAGTTTGTCACATCTGTCTCAAACCGCTTGTAGCTGTCGCCGTCCCGATTGAAGACCTTTACCACCTCCATGCCGTTGATATACTCCACAATGGTGCTGTTCATCTTCTGGGCCGCGCCGTAGTAGGCCCCCATTTTGCTGGTGCCCTGCTTGTACATGGCGCCCATGGCCACGAACCCCAAAGGAAGGGAGCACAGAGTCAGCAGCGCCAGTTTCCAGTCCGCGAAGAACATGGCGATATAGACGATGACCGGAACGGCAACATTTGAGATGCCCTCCGGAATGGCGTGGGCCAGCAGAAGTTCAATGGATTCGATGTCGTCAATGAACATCTTTTTGAGGACGCCCACGCCTTTCTCCTGAATCGTCCCCAAGGGCTGTGCCTCCAGCTTTTTTTGCAGGGAGACGCGGATGTTTTCCAGGGTGTGGTAAGCCGCCTGATGGGACAGGGCCAGCCCCCGGACATAGAGCAGAGCATAGAGGATTCCGCAGGCAGCGATAGCGGCCACCCGCCAGACGGCTCCGGCAGGTTCCAGAGCGCCATAGCCCAGCAGCGGCAGGATCAGCTGGTAGGCAAACCAGAAGGGCAGGACGCTCATGGTCACGCCCAGCAGGAGGACGGCCACCGACCGGTAGGTCAGCCGGCGGTACTCTCCCGCATAGTCCAATACGTTCTTGAACACAAAATGACCTCCTTTGATTAAAAGTTAGATATAGCTAACTCAAAAGCCTTTGAAAAGCCCTTTCTGGGAAAAGGGCCCTTCAGGGGGAAGAAAATCCAAATACGCGGTACCAGTCAAAAAGCTTGCAGACCAGCTTGCAGTGGCTCTCCAGCTGCTCCAGATTATAGC